>JBBWZO010000313.1:0-4305 GCA_039649125.1 Massilia sp.
TCGACGTGGCCCGGGCCGGCCGCGACATCGCGGTGGCCCAGTACGAGCGCTCGATCCAGACCGCGTTCCGCGAAGTGGCGGACGCGCTGGCCGGCCAGGCCACCTTCAGCGAGCAGCTGCGCGCCCAGCGCGCGGTGGCCCTGGCCGAGCAGGACCGCTTCAACCTGTCCGAGCTGCGCTACAAGAGCGGCGCGGCCAGCTACCTCGACCTGCTGGACGCCCAGCGTTCGCTGTTCCAGGCCCAGCAGTCGACGGTGGAAGCGAACCTGGCGCGCCTGCAGAACCAGGTGACGTTGTACCGCGTACTCGGTGGCGGCTGGAGCGAGCCGGCGAGCGAGGCGCAGGCGGCGCGCTGATCTTCCTTGCGCTGACAACGAAACCGGGGCCATGTGCCCCGGTTTTTTTTCGTCCGACACCGGACGCACCTTATGAACTGAGGTGTACGTAGGGTGGAGTCCCGACTCCACGCGTCTGCACCCGTAGCACAGCCGCACCGCCACACACACTCAACGATTCGAAGTAAGCAGACCCGGCGGGTAAAGCGCCAGAAGTTTACGGCTGGATTCGTGTGCCCCTCCTGATGTGAACTTGGCTACACTGAACCGGTCTACCAGTTGGTGCGCACTCCTGCGCAGAGAGACTGCCATGCGAAACTTTTTTCAATCACACTGGAAGGTCATCGTTGCGCTCATCCTGCTCATCCTGGTGGCTGTCATGACGGTCAACCCCACCACCGCCGACGCCGCTCCCGACCTCGCCGAGCGCATGCGCCAGCATGTGCGCGCCGTCGCCTCCGAGGAGCACAACACGGGCACGCCTGCGCAGCTCGAGCGTGCCGCCGTGTATATCGAAACCGAATTGAAGCGCGCGGGCTACCAGCCCGCACGGCAGGAATACACGGCCGGCGGCCAGCGGGTGCGCAACATCGAAGTCGCGGTCAGCAATGTCGCCAGGGGCAAGCGCCCCGAGCGCATCTTCATCGTCGGCGCCCACTACGATTCGGCGCCCGGGGCGCCGGGCGCCAACGACAACGGCAGCGGCACGGCCGCCGTGCTGGAACTGGCGCGCCTGCTGAAAACCATGCAGCCGCGCGCCGGCACCGAAGTGCGCTTCGTGTTTTTCGTGAACGAGGAGCCGCCCTACTTCATGGGCTCCGACATGGGCAGCATGCGCCATGCCGCCGAGCTGAAACGCCAGGGCCTGGCGGTGGAAGCGGCGCTGGTGCTGGAAACGATGGGCTACTACACCGACGCGCCGAACAGCCAGCAGCTGCCGCCGGGGCTCGAGGGGCGCTACCCGAGCACGGGCAACTTCATCGCCTTCGTGGGCACGCTGGAATCGTCGAAGCTGGTGCGCGATGCGCTGGCGGCCTTCCGCGCCGCGTCGGACTTCCCCGCGCACGGGCTGGCGGCGCCTGCGCACACGACCGGGGTCACGCTGTCGGACCATACGTCGTACAACCGCCACGGTTATCCGGCGCTGATGATTACGGATACGGCCTTCATGCGCTATCCCTATTACCACACCGCGCAGGATACGCCGGACAAGCTCGACTATGCGAGCATGGCGCGGGTGGTGGCGGGCTTGTCGAGGACAATTATTGCGCTGGCAGGGGCGGCGCAAGGCTAGCGGGTGAGCGGGTGCGGGACGCTTGCCTTCCTGATGAGAGCGGCATTGACGTCACGCGAGCTCTGTACCGCGTGGACTCGGGAGTCCACCCTACGAAACCAGGCGGATCAACCGGTGTCCTTGCTCTTTACTTTGTTTCGCCTAAAAACATCTCCTGGAGATCGTTCAGGAAGCGCTGGCCCAGTTCGGTCGGTCGGATCAGCTTGAAGTCGCGGGTCAATAAACCCTTGGCTTCGGCGGCATCGAGCGCCTTGCTGATGGCGGTAATGCTCATGCCGGTGCGTTCGCCGAACAGGTTCGGGTCGAAGCCGTCGGTCAGGCGCAGCGTGTTGAGCATGAACTCGAAGCCCATGTCGGTCCGCGCGATTTCGCGCTCTTCCTGCACCGGGTTGCCCCGTTTCGCCGCTTCCATGAAGGAGGCCGGCTGCTTGAAGCGCGCCTGGCGCAGGATGCGGTGCGGGAAGGAGATCTTCGAATGGGCGCCGGCACCGATGCCGAGGTAGTCGCCGAAGGTCCAGTAGTTCAGGTTGTGGCGCGCGCGGCGGCCCGGTTGCGCATAGGCCGACACTTCATAGTGGTCGTAGCCGGCGGCCGCCATCTTCTCCGCGATCATGTCCTGCATGTCGGCGCTGGTGTCGTCGTCCGGCAGCACGGGCGGGTACTTGGCGAAGACCGTGTTCGGTTCCATCGTCAGGTGGTACAGCGACAGGTGCGGCGGCGCGAAGGACAGCGCGGTCTGCAGGTCGTACTCGGCCTGTGCCAGCGTCTGCTGCGGCAGCGCGTACATCAGGTCGAGGTTGAAGTTATTGAAAGTCGACGCGGCGATCTCCACCGCGCGCAAGGCTTCACGCTCGTCGTGGATGCGGCCCAGCGATTTCAGGTGTTCGCCATTGAAACTCTGGATGCCGATCGACAGGCGGTTCACGCCGCTGTCGCGGTAGTGACGGAACTTCTCGATCTCGAAGGTGCCGGGATTGGCTTCCATCGTGATCTCGGCGTCGAGTTCCAGCGGCAGCAGCGTACGCACGTCCGACAGCAGACGATCGAGGCCGGCGGCCGACATCAGGCTGGGCGTGCCGCCGCCGATGAACACGGTGTGGATCTTGCGGCCCCAGATCAGCGGCAGCGACTGTTCCAGGTCGAGCCGGACGGCGTCGAGGTATTCCTGCTCCGGCAATTCCCCCTTCGCCTCGTGTGAGTTGAAGTCGCAGTAGGGGCACTTGCGCACGCACCAGGGGAAGTGGATGTAGAGCGACAGCGGCGGCAAGGCGGTCAGGTTCAGGGCGCCGGGCTGCAGGTATTGCAGCGCCGCTTGCGCCGGGGAGCGGGCTTCGCCGAGGTTGGCGCCGGCGACTTTAATCGGGATCATGTGAGTTTCTCTACCAGGGCGCGCAGGGCCTGGCCGCGGTGCGACCGGGCGTTTTTTTCCGCGGGCGTGAGTTCGGCCGTGGTCTTGCCCAGCGCCGGGATCAGGAAGTGCGGGTCGTAGCCGAAGCCGTTTTCTCCGCGCGGCGTGTCGATGATTTCGCCGTCCCAGCGGCCGTCGGCGATGATCGGCTGCGGGTCGTCGGCATGGCGCACGTAGACCAGCACGCAATAGTAATAGGCGGATTTGTCGGCCTTGCCGGCCAGGTCCGCGACCAGTTTTTCGTTGTTGCGCGCGTCCGACTTCGGCTCGCCCGCGAAGCGCGCCGAGTACACGCCCGGGGCGCCGCCCAGCGCGTTCACGCACACGCCCGAGTCATCCGCCAGCGCCGGCAGGCCGGTCAGGCGGGCGGCGTGGCGGGCCTTTTCCAGTGCATTCTCCACGAAAGTCGCATGCGGTTCTTCGGCTTCCGGGACCTTGAATTCGCCTTGCGGGTGCAGCGTAAAACCGATCGGGCCGAGGATCTGCTGGAATTCCTTCAGTTTGCCGGCGTTGTTCGAGGCGAGGATGAGGCGTTGGGTCATGGCGGAGCTCAGGCGGGATGGAACGAAGGAGGGTATTTTACCTGTTCGCAGCAGCGGCGGCAGTCGCATGCCACGAACGTAGGGTGGACTCCCGAGTCCACGCGTTTTGCAGGTTCGCGTTCCATCGCCGTTACGGCTCTGGCCTGATTGCTTGTCATACGGCACTCGATGTTGAGCCAACACGTCGCACGCGACGAACGCGTGGACTCGGGAGTCCACCCTACGGACCGTGGTGAGCAATGGAACGCGGAGCGGCGGATCAGACGATGCCCAGCGCGCCTTTCTGCAGGCGCACCAGTTCCGCGATGCCGTCCTGCGCCAGGTCAAGCAGGCGATTCATCCCCGCCCGGTCGAACGCGGCGCCTTCGGCCGTCCCCTGCACTTCGATGAAGTGCCCCGCTTCCGTCATCACCACGTTCATGTCGGTGTCGCAGCCCGAATCCTCGACGTAATCGAGGTCCAGCACCGGCGTGCCGTGGTAGACGCCGACCGAGATCGCGGCCACGAAATGCTTCACCGGCACCGCGGCCAGGTCGCCGCGCGCGACCAGGGCGCTGAAGGCGTCGTAGGCGGCGACCATGGCGCCGGTGATCGAGGCGGTGCGGGTGCCGCCGTCGGCCTGGATCACGTCGCAGTCCAGGTGCAGGGTGCGCTCCCCGAAGGCTTCCAGATCAAAAGCGGCGCGCAGCGAGCGGCCGATCAGGCGCTGGATTTCCTGGGTGCGGC
>JBBWZO010000315.1:0-7582 GCA_039649125.1 Massilia sp.
TCTACAAGGTCTATTTCTGCGGCGCCGAGCTGCATGAAATCGACATGACCAAGTTCGGGTAACATGACCGAAATAGTGTCACCTATGTCTCCCGACAAGTGTCACCCATGTGTCCCGGCCAAACACCCCCGTCCACCCTACGTCCCTCCGATTTAAATTCGTGGTCCTCACCGAAACTGCTCGCGCACATCCCGCCCGCACCCGCACACGGCCTGGCACCCGCACGCCGGCCGCGCCGCGGGTACTGGTGCCGGCGCCGGCGCCTCCGCCGGTGCCAACCCGTGCTGCCGCATCAGGTGCGCGCACAGCTTCGCAATATCGTGCCCGCCGCCGGCGCACTCCGAGGCTGCTGCGGCGGCGCCCAGCGCCGCCTTCGTGATGTGGTAGCCGAGCGCCCGATAACTCTCGAACTGCGCCTCGTCGAACCACTGGTCGGCCGTGCTCTGGTGCGGGTAGTCCGGATTGGCCTTGCGGTAATTCAGGACGTCGGCGTTTTCCGAGCCGACGATCGCCGGCTTGATGTACAGCAGCGTGCCATCGTGCCCGTCCGGGTCGACGTGGCTGTAGCGGATCGCCCCCACGGCGCAGCTGCCGCCGCACAGGCCGGTGCCCTTGACCAGGTCCATTTTTGACACGTCCAGTTCGATGCGCACGTGCAAGTCGGTGGCGCATTTACGGATCGCGTTGCCGAGGTCCTCGAAGGCCATCGTCTTGTCGCTGGCCACATCCACCGCGACGATCAGCCGGCAGCGCCGCCGGACCAGTTCATAGATGCCCAGGTTCTCGAAATGCCCACCGTCGGACAGGTAGACATAATTGGCGTCGGCATTCGTCAGGCCGAACAGTTCGGCGATCAGGCTGAACAGGCCGATGCCGGGCGAGGAATGGGTCCAGCTGGGTTTGCGCGGGTTCGGGCACCAGCGCCCGAGGCGCACGTTGAACATCGTCATCAGGAAGTTCAGCGGTGGAGACGAATGCGTGCCCATGTTCGGGCTGGCCGCCGCACCCGACAAGGCGACCGCCATCCCGAGGCGCACGGTGGCGTCGTCGTCGCCGACGCCCGAGCGCGACGCGTAGTCGCGCGTCGGACGGTACACGCCGCGCTGGGCGTCGCGCAGGCCGCCGTTGGCGCCCTGGGCTGGCATCAGCGGCATCTCGAAGCCGCAAAAGCGCGGGGTGAAGGCGAATGCGGCCGCTTTCCTCGTCTGCCAGGCCAGTTCCTCGCCGCTGACCAGGTTCAGGGAGGTGTTGACGATGTGGTAGGGACGCTGGTCGGCGAAATCGGCCAGTTGCGGGTCGTCGTCCGGATCGAAACCGGTGAAGGGGTGCGGTTTGCGCGCGGCGCTGCTGGCGCCGAAATAGGCCCGCACCAGGCGGTTGCGGTACAACATGTAGAGCGAGAACTTGTTGATGTCGACGCGCCAGCCGAGCAGCAGCGCGGCGCTCAGGAAGCAGCAGAACGCGACCACCAGTGTGTGCCCGCTGGTGGCCAGCGTGGCGTTGGCATGGGCGGCGTAGACGCAGGGCAGGGATACCGGTTGCGGGCAGCGCACGCTGGGTGCGGCGACCACCGCCTGCACCAGGCTCGACAGCAGTGCGAAGATGCCGACCGTGAAGAAATACGGCGCCAGGCGGGCGGCGAGTTCGCGCTTGGCGCAGTTGCGGTCGCGCGAACCGGTGGCGCTGCCGCTGCCGGCCTTCAGGCCGATCCAGGTCATGATCAACCAGCCGAGCGCAGTGCCGGCGTTGGCGATCGGATCGTAGGTCAGCCAGGCCCAGTGCAGCAGCGGCGCGAAAAAGAAGGCGACGCCGAACATCGTCAGCCAGGCCAGCGAGAAGATCGTCGACCAGGCGCCCTGGCGGCTCCACCATTCGCGGCTGGCATCGCTGTACAGCGAGCCGATCAGGCCGATCATGAGGGTCATCGTCACCGAGAACAGCGTCATCATCAGCGGCATGCCGAAAGTGCCCAGCGCGATGGCGTTGTTCAGGATCGGGTGCGCCTGCGGATTGGGCAGCAGCGCCAGTCCCGCCAGCAGCAGCAGGGTGCCGGCGGCCAGCGCCCCGATCGCGCACAGGAAGTGGCCGCTGCCTTCCATCAGTTCGGCACGCGAGATGTCGCGCGTGCGCCTGTGGCAGCGCCGCAGCCGCTGTTTCAATTTGAATGCCAGCGCGCCGCCGCAGGCCAGCAGCACGATCACCAGCGCCGGGCAGATCCGCCAGGCCACCAGCCAGGCGACGTCGACGGCGATGAAATGCGCCAGCGCACCGGGCGCGAATTCCAGCGCCGCCGCCAGCGACATGCCGCAGACGGCGGCCGCGCCGGCGCCGCAGACGATGTAGCCGGCAGTGCGGTAGGGGCTGGTGCGGTCGTGCGCGAGATACCAGCCGCTGGCCCAGACGATGAAGTACACGAGACCGGGCACCAGCAGCCAGGCCGCGCCCCAGCCGCCGAAGCGCGCCGGCAGCCCGACTTCCCAGATGGCCGGCACCACGCCGCCGTGGCGCCATAATCCGATGCTGACCAGAAAGCCCGCCACCAGCAGCGGCAGGTTCACGTAGCGCAGTACCGCGCCCTGGCCCAGCGGGAAGCGGCGCACGCCGCGCGAGTGTTCCGGCTTGCTGGAGATGCTCAGCGCAATGCAGAACACGGCGATCAGGAACAGCCCCGTTCCCGCCAGCCAGAGCGCGTCCGACCAGTGCGCCCAGGGGGCATTCGGACCGATCACCCGGTGCACGCTCCAGACGGCAAAGCGCGGCAGCAGCAGCAGCGCGCACAGCCAGGCCACCAGCATCGCCAGGTTCAGGCAGGTGTTGCGCACATAGGTGCCGACCAGGGACCAGGTGTCGGCGCTGAAGGTGCCGCTTTTCGGCGACAGGTAGTTGCTGTACTGGCGCAGGAACTGGATCTCGACCGGCTCGGACGCCACCGCCTGGCCGGCCGCGCCGGGTGTCAGCAAGGCCTCCACCGCGCGCACGTCGCCGTGGCGCTCGCGGATCCATTTCGACAGCCAGCCGCCGATGAAGCCGCCGCCGGAGACGGTGGACAGGTAATCGAAGTCGCGCAGCAGGCGCTGTTCGGCCAGCGCCTGCAGGACGCCGAGGTTGAAGGTGGCGCTGCGCACGCCGCCGCCGGACAGGGCGAGGCCGGCCAGTTGCGCGGCGTGGGCGCGCCGGAGCAGGGCGGAGGTGGAGGCCGGCTGCAGTTCCTCGGGGGCATGGCCGCCGTCGCGCGGGTGCAGCAGGTCGAGTTCGTTCTGGAACACCTCGCCGAAGACGCTGCCGCTGACATCGTTCAGACGGCACCAGGTGGCTTCGTCGAGCAGGCCGAGCGCGGGCAGGCTCTGCGCCTTGCGAAACGCGGCGATGGCGCCGGCCAGTTCCTCGAGCCGGCTGGCCTGGGGCGGCACGGGGCAACCGGCGCTTTCGAGTTTGCGCCGCACGTCGGCGACCTGCCCGGCGCTCAGGGAGGAAAAATCGATGGTGGGCATGCCGGCCTCCGACAGGAACACGGCAGCCGGGATGCCCGGGCCGTGCTGTTAAGTTCAGCACGACCAGGGCGGGTGTGATCCCCGTCAAATCAAATGACGGGCGCGACAGGAAGGTTTACTTGTCGAAGGCTTACGCTTTGTCGGATTTCGAGCGCGCAGGTTTTGCCGAGCTGGTACCCGGCGTACCGCCGACGTCGCCCCCGGAAGTTGCACGCGAGCTATTCCCCGGGGCGGCAGCGGCGGTGCCGGCCGATCCGCCATCCGGCGCGGCGGAAGCCGGGGCAGGGCTGCCCGCGCCGTCGGCCGGCATGGCGCTCGCGACCGCCTGGCGGAATTGCTCCTGTAACAGGTTCCACCAGGCGACAGCCGGCGCCAGCACCGCGTCCGAGCCGCCACCATCGGCCCCCGCCGGGGCTGCACCGCCTTGCGTGGCCGTTCCGGTACCCGCTTGCGGCGTGCCGGCGGCCGTGAAGAAGGCCGCGAACGGCGGCAGCGAGGCCGTCTGGTCGCCGGCCTTGCCCATCGCCTGGGTCATGCTGTCGGTCATGGTTTTCAATGCTGCAATGGTGCCGCGTTGTACTTCCAGGGCCTGGATCGACGAGCGCAGCATCGACAGGTTGAGGTTGAGCCAGGTTTCGACGGTCTTCAGGTCGTTGATGCGCTTGTCGAGGTCGTCGGTCGACATCTGGGGGGGGCCGAGTCCGGACATGCCGACGCCGGGCACGCCCATGCCGCTCCACAGGTTCTTCACGAACTCGAGTGTATCCGTCATGCCGGGAACGTTCTGCGAGGGAGGTTTGAGCATGGTGGTCTCCATTGGTTGAGTTCTATTTGTTAGGCGCTCTTAGCGTAGCAGATAAATAACAGGTGCACAAAAGACGGAGCATAGGCTGCCCGGCAGCAAGCGGCCCCGTGGGCGCGGTACACTAGGAGCATGGGTATTTTTGCCACCATTCGCCGCCAGCGCCGCGCCCTGTTGCTGGGCACGCTGATCGTCATGCTGCATGCCGCGCTGTTTTCCTTTGTTGGAGGAAACGTTGCGCTGCCGCGCATGCCGGCCGGGCTGCCGGCGATGCAGTTCGTGCAGGCCCACTTATTGCCCCTGCCCTTGCCCCAGCCCGCGCCGCCGCCGGTGCGCGTGTCCCTGCCGCTGCCGAAACCCCTGCCGCCGCCGCCGCTGCCGGAGCTGGCGCCCGAACCGGCGCCGGTGCCCGACAGCGAGGCAATCGGGCCCGAGGTCGATCCCGGCACCGGCGGCGTGGGGGAGGCCGCCGCGCCCGCGGCCGCAGCGCCGCAGGAAGCCCTCGTGCAGGCGCCCCAGCCGGCGCCGGCCGAACCCGCCCCGCCTCCTCCGGCTCCGGAACCGCGCCGCTACAAGGTCAGCCTGCCGCCGCCGGCGACGATCACGATGGACGTGGCACGAACCGATGCCGACGGCACGCGCTGGAGCGGCGAGGCGCAATTGTCCTGGCAGTTGGGCGAGGACACCTACCGGATCGATTTCGAGGCCGGCATCCGCATCATGTTTACGCGCGTGAACCTGGCCGTGCTCACCAGCGAGGGCGCGGTCGCGGCCACCGGGTTCGCCCCTGTCAAAATGACGGAAAAGCGCCGCCGGCGGGCGCTGACCGCCACCCATTTCGATTGGGGAAGTAACAAGATCACGTTCTCGGCTTCGCAAAAGAAGGTCGACCTGGCCCCGGGGGCGCAGGACAAGGCCAGCGTGCCGCTGCAACTGGCGGCGATCGCCCGTGGCGATCCGGCGCAGCTGAGCGGGGACATCGACATCCAGGTCGGGGAAGACCGCGATGCCGCCGTGTTCCGCTTCGTCGCCGTCGGGCAGGAAGAGATCGAGACCAGGCTCGGCAAGCTGCAGACCGTGCACCTGTCGCGCCCGCCGAAAGAGGGGTCCTACCGCTCGCGCCTGGACATCTGGCTGGCGCCGTCGCGCGGCTGGGTGCCGGTGCAGATTCGCAACACGGAAGCCAACGGTGCGGTCACGACGCAAACCGTGAATAATATAGTTCTGATCGATACAGGAAAATGATAATGCCGAGTAATCTTCTGAAGGCAGGCGCATTCGCCGCCGCGTTGGTGTTAGCCCCGGCGCTGGCCCACGGCGTACAAGCCGCGGCGCCTGCCAAACGCGCGGTCGAGTTGCCGCCCGCGGCCGACCTGGCCTATGAACTGAACGCACAGCAGCGCGGTTTCGGCCTGAAGGGCGAGGCGACCATCGCCTGGCGCGCCGGCGACGGCAGGTACGATGTCAGCGTCGAGGCAAGGGTGCCCCTGATCGGCAAGCTGACCGAATACCGCAGCCATGGCGCCGTCGACAATGCGGGCCTGGCGCCCGCCGAATTCTATGAAAAGCGCTACCGCAAGGACGCCACCACCACCGTCTTCAATCGCGACGCCAGGACCATCACCTTCCCCGGCGCCAGGCAGCCGGTGCGCATGAAAGGCGGCGAGCAGGACCGCGCCTCGGTGACCTGGCAGCTGGCGGCGACCGCACGCGCGGCCGGCGAAGCGAAGTTCAAGCCGGGCAGCAAATGGACCTTCCTGGTCGCCGGCCGGCGCGACGTCGAGCCCTGGGTGTTCAGGGTGGTCAAGCGCGAAAGGGTCCAGACCGGCATGGGCGAGCTCGACACCTTCCAGGTGACGCGCGAGCAGCGCGGCGGCAAGAGCGAGGGTGTCGATGTCTGGCTGGCGCCGGACCAGGAGTGGTATCCGGTGAAATTGCGTTTCCGCGATGATGAGCGCGAGACGATCGAGCAGACGGTGACGAAGATTACCCGCAAGTGAGAAGTTGGCCTCGTATGGCGGCGCATCTGCGACTGTTCGAATGACAACGATCATGCGTGGACTCGGGAGTCCACCCTACGTACTACGCACCGAGATGATCGTAGGGGGGACCGGGCGGCAAACCGCTTCCGAGTCCACGCGGTGATACGCGACGTTCGAATACTCGAAACCGCACGCCCTGAATTGCAAGCCCAATTGCTGGACTGTGTCATTCGCGCCAACCCGCCGCGCCCGCCCCTCCTAGTTGCCTGATCTTAACTGCTATACTGGCGCCCCCGCGGAAAAAGCAGGGCTGTAACCCTTCCTCACATTCCGCGTTCGCAAACTGGTATCCCACATGATCGACATACAGGCAGGCGCGGCCCTCGCCGCGGAACCCCATGGCATGGCGCAGGACGAGCTGGACCCGCTCGCCGCCCACTTCCAGAACGGCGTCGCGCCGGACGAAATCGAGCAGGTCTTCCACCTCAAGCGCGCGCAGCCGATGCTGTCCGCGTTCACGGCCCTGTTCCACGGCAGCCAGGATGGCGTCCTGGTGCGCCTGCTGGTCCTGCGCGAACTGGCCACCGACACGTCCAGCACGGCCTTCTCGCGCGCCGACATCAACACCAAGCTGGCCTACCTGATCCCGGAAAGCCTGGAAACGGTGCTGAACCGCCTGCGCACCCACGGCCTGCTGGCCTGGGACGCGCCCAGCGCCGTCTACCGCATCACGCCGCTGGCGCGCAACGTGCTGTCCGCGCTCGACGCCCTGCTGGCGCTGGGCAAACCCGAGGAAGACGATGCCGAGATGGGCTACCTGCTGTCGCAGGTGGCCGGCGCGCAGGCGGTCGGCGGCGTCACCGTCGAGCAGCTGAAGCACCTGCTGGGGCGCCTGATGGAATTGACCGAGGAGTTCCGCGACGCGATCGCCTCCGGTTCCGAATTCAAGCTGCGCACCTCGCAGGCGAAGTGGCACATGGCCTGCGACTGGGTCGAGAAGGGTTCCGTGATCCTGCGCGCGATCACCCTCGATCCGAACGCCGATTCCGCCACCCACAAGGCGGCGCAGGCGATCGGCCGGGCACAAAGCGCCCTGCTCAACATGCAGGGCATGTTCTCGCGCGCCCTGAACCAGATCGAGCGCCAGCGCGTGCACCTGGGCCAGTCGGGCCTGTCGACCACCGACGTCAAACGCTGGCTGCTGGCGCACGAGGACCTGGCCAGCCTGGCCGAAAACGCGATCGACCGCCCGGTGGTGCCGCTGTTCGGCACGCCGGCCGAGATGATCGACGTCGCCGAAACCGAAC
>JBBWZO010000316.1:0-5823 GCA_039649125.1 Massilia sp.
CCTTCATCGCCGCATCCCACTTGTCCTGGTTGAAGTTGGAACGGAAGCGCAGGTTCTGGATGCGCGCGTTCAGGTGCAGGTAAGTGGTCGTCAGCACCGCGTTGCGGGCGCTGGCGTTGATGCGGTCATGGATTTCGTGGTTGATCTTGTAGTAGGTCGCCAGGTCGCGTCGCGCATGCGCCGCCTGCATTTCGTAATGAAGCGCGCGGATCTCGGTGATTTCGGCGTCGGTGATGCGTTCGCAGGCCAGCTGGCCCGACAGCGCCTCGAGCGCGCCCAGCACTTCGAAGGTCTGCTCGATGTCGGCCACCGACATTTCGGCCACCTGGGCGCCGCGGTTGGGCAGCAGTTCGACCAGGCCTTCGCCGGCCAGCACCTTGAACGCTTCGCGCAGCGGCGTGCGCGAGACCATCAATTGCTCGCACAGCACCCGCTCGTTGAGCCGGGTGCCGGGCGCAAGCAGGCCCTCGATGATCATGTCGCGCAGGCGCACCGTGACGGCGGAAGCCAGGCCCTGGCGGTCGATGACGGCCGGGCGGGGCAAGGTAGGGGGAAGTGGTTCATGGATCATGAAATATATTGTATACGATTTATATGAGTGTCAAACGTTTCTTTTGACCCTCACCATTCACATGGTAGAGGCTGCTGCCTTATGTTTTTCGGGTAAATTGCCACTAAAAGCCTCGAAAAGACGGCATTTCATCGCTGCGCCGCACCAAAATGTTTTTCTTGACTCTGCCGCGTTTACGTATATTGTATGCAAACGTGCTTGTCGATTGAATTACTCACACTGCGTTGACCCTATCAAGGAGTTGCAATGTTGAAGCTGAATTCTCACCCGTCCGGACGGCATTTCCTGCAGATCCCCGGCCCGTCCAACGTCCCCGACCGCATCCTGCGGGCCATGGACTACCCCACCATCGACCATCGCGGTCCCGAGTTCCAGCAGCTGGGCAAGAAGATCCTGGGCCAGATCGGCCAGGTCTTCCAGACCACGCAGCCGGTGGTGATCTATCCGGCCTCCGGCACCGGCGCCTGGGAGGCGGCGCTGGTCAATACCCTGTCGCCGGGCGACACGGTGCTGATGTACGAGACCGGCCACTTCGCCACCCTGTGGAAAAAGCTGGCCGAGCGGCTCGCGTTGAAACCCGAATTCATCGGCGACGACTGGCGCCGCGGGGTCGACCCGGCCCGCATCGAAGCGCGCCTGCTGGAAGACAAGGATCACCAGATCAAGGCCGTGTGCGTCGTGCACAACGAGACCTCGACCGGCGTCACCTCGGACATCGCCGCGGTGCGCCGCGCGATCGACAAGGCCGGCCACCCGGCGCTGCTACTGGTCGACACGATTTCCTCGCTCGGCTCGCTCGATTACCGCCACGACGAATGGGGCGTGGACGTCACCGTGGCCGGCTCGCAAAAGGGCCTGATGCTGCCGCCGGGCCTGTCCTTCAACGCGGTGTCGCAAAAAGCCCTGGCCGCCTCGCGCCAGGCGAAATTGCCGCGCGCGTTCTGGGCCTGGGACGAGATCATCGAAGCCAACAAGAACGGCTTCTGGCCCTACACCCCGGCGACCAACCTCCTGTACGGCCTGTCGGAAGCCTGCGACATGCTGCTCGAAGAGGGCATGCAGAACGTGTTCGCGCGCCATCAGCGCCATGCCGAGGCCACCCGCCAGTGCGTGCGCGCCTGGGGCCTGGAGATCCTGTGCCAGAACCCGGCCGAGTACAGCGGCGTGCTGACGGCGGTGGTCATGCCGCAGGGCGCGAATGGCGAACGCCATAACGCCGATGCGCTGCGCAAGGTGATCCTGACGAATTTCAACATGTCGCTGGGCCAGGGCTTGAGCAAGCTGAGCGGTTGGGTATTCCGCATCGGCCACCTGGGCGATTTCAACGACCTGACGCTGATGGGAACGCTGGCCGGGGTCGAGATGGGCATGGCGCTGGCCGGGGTGCCGCACCAGGCCGGCGGGGTGGCGGCGGCGATGCGCTCGCTGCAGGAGTCCCTGCCCACCGCCGCCCTGCAGCAGGCCGCATAGGACCGCATGGAGCGGCAGGCGACCCGACACCAGCAGCACACCCAACAATAACGGCCACGGCCGCACAGGAGACAGTTCATGAACAGCCTCAACGTCAGCGTCAACCCCCACTTCAAGCTCCGGCATGCACTCGCGATCGCGGGTCTGGGCATCGGCATGGCGCACAGCGCCGTGGCCAAGGATTGGGAACCCACCAAGTCGATCGAGTTCATCGTGCCCTTCGGCGCCGGCGGCGCCACCGACAACATGGCGCGCGCGATCCAGGGCATCATCGCGAGGCACAAGCTGGTCAGCCAGCCGATCGTGGTGCAGAACAAGGCCGGCGCCGGCGGCGCCGAAGGCCTGCTCGACATCAAGAGCACGCCGGGCGACGCGCACCGGATCGTCGTGTCCTCGTCGGGCCTGTACACGGTGCCGCTGGCAACCGGGCTGCCGTTCAACTGGCGCGACCTGACGCCGGTGGCGATGGTGGCGCAGGACGAATTCGTCCTGTGGGTGAACAGCGACACGCCGTACAAGGCGCCGCTCGATTACCTGGCCGCCGTGAAAAAGGAACCGTCGAAGTTCAAGATGGGCGGCACCAGCTCCAAGCGCGAAGACCACATCATCACCGCGCTCGTGGAAAAGGCGGCGGGCGTCAAGTTCGTGTACATCCCGTACAAGGGCGGCGGCGAGGCGGCCACCCAGCTGTCGGGCAAGCATATCGATTCGAACCCGAACAATCCGTCCGAATCGGTTGCGCAGTGGCGCGCCGGCCAGCACCGCGCGCTGTGCCTGTTCGCGGACAAGCGCAGCGTCTACACCGAGAAGGTGACGCCAACCCAGAGCTGGGCCGACGTCCCGACCTGCAAGGAAAAAGGCCTCGACGTGCAGTACCAGATGCTGCGCGTCTTCATGTTGCCGGCCAAGGTCGCGCCGGAAGTGACGAAGTACTACACCAATCTGCTGCAGAAGGTGGTGGCCACGCCCGAGTGGAAGGAGTACGTGACCAAGAACGCCTTGAAGTCGACCGTGATGGTGGGCGAGGAGCTGCGCGCCTACATGAGCAGGGACGAGCAGAGCCACCGCCAGATCATGAAGGCGGCCGGTTTCATGGAACCGTAAGGCAGGCGCCATGAATACCCAGGAAAGGATCAGCGGGGAAGACAGCCAGGGCGGCGTGCCGCCATCGGCGACCGTCATCACCAAACGGACGGCGGAGATCGTTACCGGCATCGTGGTCGCCGCGTTCGCGCTGCTGGCCATCGTGAGCAACTACCGGATCGGCGCCGGCTGGGCCGAGGACGGCCCGCAGGCCGGCTATTTCCCGCTGCGCATGGGCGTCGCCATCCTGCTGGCCAGCATCGTGGTGGTGGTCCAGGCCGTGCGCAAGAACGACCGCTCGGCCTTCCTCGAGCATGCGCAGTTCAAGCTGGTGGCAATCGTGCTGCTGCCGCTGGTCCTGTACGTCTCGGCGGTCCAGTTCATCGGCATCTACGTGGCCTCGACGCTGTTCATCGGCATTTTCATGTGGCTGGTCGGTAAATTTAGCTGGGCCAGGTCGGCCATCACGGGTGTGAGCGTCAGCCTTGTCCTGTTCTGGATTTTTGAAATCATGTTCACGGTGCCGCTCCCCAAGGGCCCGCTCGAACAGTTGTTCGGCTACTGATCGGAACCTCACATGGATGACCTTAATGCGCTGGTGCAGGGTTTTTCTACCGTCCTGTCGTGGCACAACGGCGGGCTGATGATCGTTGGCATCCTGCTCGGCATCGTGGTCGGGGTGCTGCCCGGGCTCGGCGGCCCGAACGGCGTGGCGATCCTGCTGCCGCTGACATTTACGATGAACCCGACCTCGGCGATCATCCTGCTGTCGTGTATCTACTGGGGCGCGCTGTTCGGCGGCGCCATCACCTCGGTCCTGTTCAATATTCCGGGCGAGGCCTGGTCGGTGGCCACCACGTTCGACGGCTACCCGATGGCGCAGCAGGGCAGGGCGGGCGAAGCGCTGACCAGCGCCTTCACCGGCTCGTTCATCGGGGCGCTCGCCGGCGTCTTGATGATCACCTTCCTGGCGCCGCTGGTAGCCAAGTTCGCGCTGCGCTTCGGGCCGCCCGAATTCTTTGCGGTGTATTTCCTCACCTTTATCAGCTTCATCGGCATGGGCAAGGAACCGAAGGCGAAGATCGTCATTGCCATGTGCATCGGCTTCGTGCTGGCGGCGGTCGGCCTCGACACCATTTCCGGCCAGTTGCGCATGACCTTCGGCGCCCCGCAGCTGCTGCGCGGCTTCGACTTCCTGGTGGCGGTGATCGGCCTGTTCGGCATCAGCGAAATCCTGATCACGATCGAGGAGGGCCTGGCCTTCCGCGGCAAGAACGGCAAGATCGACCTGAAAGTGGTGTTCAAGACCTGGGCCACGATCCCGCGTCATTTCGCCACCCTGGTGCGTTCGTCGGCGATCGGCTGCTGGATGGGGATCACGCCGGGCGGCGCCACGGCGGCCTCGTTCATGGGCTATGGCGTGGCCAAGAAGTTCGCCCGCGACCAGGACAGCTTCGGCAAGGGCAACGTGGCCGGCGTGCTGGCGCCGGAAACGGCGGCCCACGCGGCCGGCACCAGCGCCTTGCTGCCGATGCTGGCGCTGGGCATCCCGGGTTCGGCCACCGCAGCGGTGCTGCTGGGCGGCCTGATGATCTGGGGCTTGCAGCCGGGTCCGCTGCTGTTCGTCGAGCAGAAGGATTTCGTGTGGGGACTGATTGCCAGCATGTATCTCGGCAATATCTCGGGCCTGATCATCGTGCTGGCGACGGTGCCGCTGTTTGCCGCGATCCTGCGCATTCCCTTCTCGATTATCGCCCCGGCGATCCTGGTGGTGTGCGCGATCGGTGCCTTCACGGTGCATAACGCGCAGTTCGACATCTGGCTGATGCTGGCCTTCGGCATCGTCGGCTACGTGTTCAAGAAACTGGACTACCCGCTGGCGCCGCTGGTGCTGGCGCTGGTACTGGGGGACCGGGCCGAGGATGCGTTCCGCCAGAGCATGCTGGCCTCGCGCGGCGAGCTGGGGATTTTCTGGGGCAACGGGCTGGTCGGCACCATCATGACGCTGGCCGTGGCCGGGCTCGGCTGGTCGCTGCTGGGTTCCTTGCGCGAGCGCTTTTTTCCGCGCGCCGCAGTGAGTGAATCGGCTGGCGGCAGTGCGGCGCAGCCACAACGGTAAGCTCGTGCAAACGGAACCTGTCCTGGCCACTTCGGAAACGACGCAGCTTGTCGCTGCGGCGGGCGCCGAAGCTGAAAGAAACTGATGACTGGTGGAGATCGCCATTGTCGATGATGGCGGTCACTTCCTTCGGCTGCTTCGTCGCGCGGCGGCTGCATGCGCAAGAGCCGGACCTCCCCTCTATCTTTTCTGTGGACAGTAGGGCGCAACCGAGTCTGGCGCCTCCGCCGATGCCCCCGGAGTCGACCTGGCCGCACCGAACTCATCGTCGGCATCGGCAGGAAACGCGTGCAGACTCTTGAAGCCCGTCGTCGATGCAGCCAGGTTTTTCACGCGGATTTCGCCCCGCCGCGTTGCCATAAAGCCCCCCTCATGAACCGGCCTTGCGCCGCAGATTTCCCCTGCTAGACTGATTTGCAACGTCGCCCAACAACGCGAAGCCAACAGATAGCAAGAGCTCGCTTTCAGCGTAGGCGATGCGCTGAGGCGCGAATGGCGACTGGCGCCCAGCCCCCGGTCTCCTGCTGTCTGGAACAGAGCAGAACAACACCTGAGGGAGGACAGCATGAACCACATGGAA
>JBBWZO010000324.1:0-22657 GCA_039649125.1 Massilia sp.
CATCGAGCTTGGCGATGACGGGCATCGTGGACAGCGTTGCCAGGATCCCGTGTACCGAGCCGATCTGTCGTTGCTGGGAGACCGCTGCCAGCGTTACCTCGCGCAGCGCGACATTCCTGGCGTCGTCCATCGCTCTTTGCCGCGAAATGAGCCCGTCGATGACCAAGCCGAGTACCAGGGGAATGAAGGCGATCAGGGCGAACAGGCTGAGCCTGTTGAACAAGGAGGGCGGGGAACCTGCTGCGGCTCCGGTTGCGCGGTCCGTCATCGTGGATTGAAACCTGAATCAGGGCGCATCCAGGGTAGTGGTGGCAAAACATGATGATCGCATAAGTCATTGCAAAGCGGAGTCTACGGTGCGCCGGGACGCCAGCCCCGAAAACGCGACACCTGGCCTACGCACCGCCTGTCTGCGGCACCGTTGCTAAACCTTCACGCCAGCTTGTCATCCGCCACCCGGTAACGCGGGTCTTCCAGCACGTTCACTTCGATCATGTCCTGCGCCTTGTCCAGCAGCTCGCGGCAATCCGGGCTCAGGTGGCGCAGGTGCAGGCGCTTGCCGAGCGCGCGGTAGCGCTCGGCAAGCGCGTCGATCGCCTGGATCGCCGAGTGATCGACCACGCGCGCGCCGCGAAACTCGACCACGACGTCCTGCGGATCGTCCTTCGGTGCGAACAGCTCGTTGAAATTGGCAACCGAGGCGAAGAACAGCGTGCCTTCCAGTTCATACACTTTCCAGCCCTGGGCATCGACGCTCGTCTTCACCCTCACCTGCTTCGCGTGCTGCCAGGCGAACACCAAGGCCGAGACGATCACGCCGACCAGCACCGCGACCGCCAGATCGAACACCAGCGTGATCGCCGCCACCAGCACCACGACGATCGTGTCCGCGCGCGGGACCTTGCCGACCGTGCGGAAAGTGCCCCACTCGAAGGTCTTTTCGCAGACGACTAACATCACGCCGATCAGCGCGGCCAGCGGGATCTGCTCGATCCAGTTTGAACCGAACAGGATGAACGAGAGCAGGAACGTCGATGCCGCAATGCCCGACAGGCGGCCGTAGGCGCCGTTGTTCACGTTGATCATGCTCTGGCCGATCATCGCGCAGCCGCCCATGCCCCCAAAACACGCCGTCACGACGTTGGCCGCGCCCTGCGCCATGCATTCGCGGTTCGGCTGGCCGCGCGTTCCGGTGATCTCGTCCACCAGCGTGAGCGTCAGCAGCGACTCGATCAGGCCCACGCCCGCCAGCACCAGCGAATACGGGAGCACGATTTTAAAAGTCTCGAGGTTCCACGGCACGTCCGGCAGCGCGAATTGCGGCAGGCCGCCGCCGATCGAACCGAGGTCGCCCACGGTCTTCGATTCGATGCCCAGCAGCGCGGCGCCAATGGTTACCACCAGGATGCCGACCAGGGTGGCCGGCACCGCTTTCGTGATGCGCGGCGTGATGTAGATGACGGCCATCGTCGCCGCCACCAGGCCCAGCATCGTGGCCAGCTCGGCACCCTGCATCCACTCCCCGTCGACCTTGAAGTGCCCGAACTGGGCAATGAAGATCACCAGCGCCAGCCCGTTCACGAAGCCGAGCATTACCGGATACGGCACCATGCGGATGAATTTGCCGAGCCGCGCGGCGGCGAACAGCATCTGCAACAGCCCCATCAGCACGATGGCCGCGAACAGGTACTGCACGCCGTGTTCGACGACGAGCGCCACCATGACCACGGCCAGCGCGCCGGCCGCGCCGGAGATCATGCCAGGCCGCCCGCCGAAGGCGGAGGTGATGAAGGAGACCAGCATGGCCGCGTACAGGCCGGTCAGCGGCGACACGTGGGCGACCAGCGCAAAGGCGATGGCTTCGGGAACCAGCGCCAGCGCGACGGTCAGGCCGCTGAGCAGGTTGGTTTTGAGGTAGGCAGGGGAAACGGACTGCAAGGTTAACTTCTCCACAACGATGCGCGCAGGGCGCCAAAAAATAAAATCCCCCGGATGCGGCCCATACGCCGCATCCGGGGGATGCTGATCCAGCCTGACGAACGCTATCCGGCGCCAGGCCGGGGGAGCCTTCTTATTTGCGAATCACTTGCTGACCACCAGCTGCGACGGCAGGCTGGCCAGATAGGCGCCGATGTCGATCATGTCCTGGTTCGACAGCGGTTTCGCGAAACCCGCCATGATCGGGTTGCTGCGGCCGTTGGCCTGGTCGCCGCCGCGCTTATACGCCCGCAGCGCGTGCGCGATGTAGTCGGCATGCTGGCCGGCCAGCTTCGGATAGCTCGGGTCGATCGGCTTATTATAGTCGGCGCCGTGGCAGGACGCGCAGTTGTACTTCTTGGTCAGCTCTTCGCCGCGCTTGACGTCGGCAGCGGCGGCCAGGGTGGTGACAGAAGCGGAAACGGCGCCGAAGGCCAGCGCGATGATCAGTTTTTTCATGGCGTGTCCTTGGCGTTCATTTGCGGCTCTGGGCGGTCTGCTGCGAATAGTAGGCGGCGACGTCGGCGATGTCCTGGTCCGACAGGCTCATGGCGATGCCGCGCATCGACGGGTGCTTGCGGTCGCCCTTCTTGTAGGCGTGCAGCGCGGCTTCGATGTACTTGGCGGACTGGCCGCCGATCATCGGCACCTGGTAGACCTCGGGGAAGGCGGCCTTGTAGCCCGGGATGCCGTGGCAACCGATGCACATTTCGATCTTGTTCGGTGCGGCCTTCGGATTGCCGACGACATCCGCGGCGCAGGCGCCGCCGGCAACGCTGGCCAGGGCAATGACTGCTAAGAGTTTTTTCATGGTGGGAATCGCTAATGTTTTAATCGAATACCGCTACCGCACAGAAACTTAACTTAGTACCAACCGTCCGATTCTAGCCCAACAAAAGATTGCAGTCTACCAACCTCGTGCACCCTTCCGCCGCCGCCCGGATTCTGGCATATACTCGGGATTTTCCTCCTCACGAACAACGCGTATGCAAGCCCACACCCGCTTCGAAGGCACCGAGAGCTATGTCGCCACCGACGACCTGAAACTGGCGGTGAATGCCGCCCTCACTCTGCAGCGCCCGCTCCTGATCAAGGGCGAACCGGGCACCGGCAAGACCATGCTGGCCGAAGAGGTCGCATCCGCGCTGAACATGCCGCTGCTGCAGTGGCACGTGAAGTCGACCACCAAGGCCCAGCAGGGCCTGTACGAATACGACGCCGTCTCGCGCCTGCGCGATTCGCAGCTCGGCGACGCGCGCGTGCGCGACATCCACAACTACATCGTCAAGGGCGTGCTGTGGCAGGCGTTTACCTCGCCCGAGCCGGTGGTGCTGCTCATCGACGAGATCGACAAGGCCGACATCGAGTTCCCCAACGATCTGCTGCGCGAACTCGACCGCATGGAGTTCTACGTCTACGAGACGCGCGAGATGGTCGTGGCCAAGCACCGCCCGCTGGTCATCATCACCTCGAACAACGAGAAGGAATTGCCGGATGCCTTCCTGCGCCGCTGCTTCTTCCACTACATCAAATTCCCGGACCGCGAGACGATGGCCGACATCGTGCAGGTGCACTTCCCGCGCCTCAAGCAAGAGCTGCTCAGCGCCGCCCTGCAAAGCTTTTATGCACTGCGCGACGTCCCCGGCATCAAGAAGAAGCCCTCGACCTCGGAGTTCCTCGACTGGCTCAAGTTGCTCATGGCCGAGGACATCCCGGCCGAGGCCCTGCACAGCCAGGATACGAAAGCCGTGGTGCCGCCGCTGCACGGCGCGCTGCTGAAGAACGAACAGGACGTGCACCTGTTCGAGCGCCTGGTTTACATGTCGAGGACCAACCGATGACTACCGTTCGCGTTGAGGTCGAGCCGGTGACGCTCGAATTCAACGGCGTGCGCCTGGAACCGCTCACGCTCGAGCACGTGGACGGCCTGCGCCTGGCCGCCGCCGACGGCGAGTTGTGGAACCTGCGCGTGACCTCGGTGCCGGAACCGCACCGCACCGGGGCCTATGTGCACACGGCGCTGGAGACGCCGAACCGGCTCGCCTTTGCGGTGGTCGATTCTTCCTCAGGCGCGGTGCTCGGCACTACCAGCTACCATGACATCGTTCCCGAGATCGGTCGCGTCGAGATCGGTTACACCTGGTATGCGAAAAGCATGCAGCGCAGTTCGGTCAACACCAGCTGCAAGCTGCTGCTGCTCTCCCACGCCTTCGACACCCTCGGCTGCGCCGTCGTCGGTTTTCGCACCGACAATTTCAATCACGCGTCGCAGCGGGCCATCGAACGCCTCGGCGCGAAGAAGGACGGCGTGATCCGCCACCATGGCCTGCGCCGCGACGGCACCGTGCGCGACACCGTCATGTACAGCATCGTGCGCGGCGAGTGGCATGAGATCAAGACACACCTGCATTACCTGCTGAGCCGTTACGGGGCTGACTGATGCTGATCGATTTTTTCTTCGCCTTGCGCAGTGCGAAAGTTCCGGTCTCGATCAAGGAATTCCTGACCCTGCTCGAGGCCCTGGAAAAAAGCGTCATCGCGCCCTCGCTCGACGAGTTTTATTACCTGGCGCGCCTGACCCTGGTAAAGGACGAGGCGCACTTCGACAAGTTCGACCGCGCGTTCGGCAGCTACTTCAAGGGCATCGAGGCCGTGTTCGACACCAGCAAGGGCGAGATTCCGCTCGAGTGGCTGATCAAGCGCATGGAACGCGAACTGACGCCCGAGCAAAAGGCGGCGCTGGAAAAATTCGGCTACGACAAGCTGATGGACCGCCTGAACGAACTGCTGAAGGAACAGAAGGAGCGCCACGAAGGCGGCAGCAAGTGGATCGGCACCGGCGGCACTTCGCCTTTTGGGAATGGCGGCACCAATCCGGAAGGCGTGCGCATCGGCGGCCAGGGCCGCAACCGCACGGCGGTGAAGGTCTGGGACCAGCGCTCGTACAAGGATTACGACGACGAGCGCGAACTGGGCACGCGCAACATCAAGGTGGCGCTGCGCCGCCTGCGCCGCTTCGCGCGCCATGGCGCGCTGGACGAACTGGCGCTCGACGACACCATCCGGGCGACGGCCAGCAATGCCGGCTACCTCGACATCCGCATGCAGCCCGAGCGCAAGAACCGAATAAAAGTGGTGATGCTGCTGGACGTCGGCGGCACGATGGACGACCACATCGAGCGTACCGAAGAGCTGTTCTCGGCGGCGAAGAGCGAGTTCAAGAACATGGAGTTCTATTACTTCCACAACTGCGTCTACGACTACCTGTGGAAGAACAACCGCCGCCGCCACGCCGAGCGCTTCCCGACCTGGGACGTGCTGCGCAAATACCCGCCCGACACGCGCATCATTTTCGTCGGCGACGCCACCATGAGCCCCTACGAGGTGCTGGCGCCGGGCGGCTCCGTGGAATACCACAACGAGGAAGCCGGCGCCGAATGGCTGGCCCGCTTCTGCAACGCCTTCCCCAAATTCGCCTGGCTCAATCCCGAGCCGGAAAGCCTGTGGCAGTACCGGCAGTCGATCGCGGTCATCCGCCAGATCATGAACAACCGGATGTTCCCGGTGACGATCGAGGGGCTGGAAAGGGCGATGCGGCTGCTGAGCAAATAGTTGGGTGGGCCGGCTCACGTTGGCCCCGGTGCCCACGCGGAATTGCGATCAGCTTATAGCAGAGCAGTGATCGAAACGATTGCGTCGCGCCGACAGCGTTCAATGATCAGCCGATAACGATGTCACCAGCGTCAGCGGGCGACGTTTCACACGATAGCGTCGACCGGAGAGGCGCGTACGCGTGGGCACGGGGTGCCCACCCTACAAAACCCGTCAGCGCGCTGCACGCAAACTATTGCGCACCACGTATAACCCCACCACATCCAGCGCCGTGTGCACCAGCACCGCCGCCAGCAAGCCCACGTACTGGTAAATGAAGCCCAGCGCCACGCTGGCGCCGAACACCCCAAGCGCCTGCACCAGGGTCGCCCGGTTCAGCCGCTTGAACTGGTACACCGGCGTATGCGTCAGCAGGAAGATGACGGACGTGATCCAGACGCCCAGCAGCGGCTGCAGCGCCGCACGGAACAGCAGTTCCTCGCCGATCGCGGCCGCCAGGCTGATCCAGACCGGATTCAGGCCCGACAGATCCAGCCGGCCATAGGCCGTGATCGTATTGCGCGTCGCTTCCGACTGCGCCGTCAGCCGGAAGCTGACATAGGATGCCACCGCCGCCAGCGCGGACAGGCCCAGGCCGAACAGGAATTGCGAAGCCAGCGGCATCGGCCCCGTGAGGACGGCGAGCGGCGCGTCCTGGGCGATGGCAATGATCAGGAAGGCGATCAGCGAAAACGCGACGCAGGTCAGGACCTGGGCGGTGAGGCGGATCGGAGGACGGGTAGGCGGCTGGCTTGGCGGTTGGGAAGACATGAAGGCGCGTCGGGCACGATCGACGAGTGGGGAATCGGAAGGCTGTGCGGCCTCGGTAGCACACCGCCGTGGCGGCGCGACCGACATTCTAGAGCGCCCCGCCGCGCATGACAACGAACGCATCCATTGATCGCTGCCCCAATCGTGCGCAGGTCGAGCCCTCCCGCTCTTGTAAAATCGGCAAAAGACCAGCCCGTAAGCGGCCCTGCCTTTCCACCTTGCTCCGAGGACCTTGCATGCCCGACCTGCTGCCGCTCCTGACCAGTCTCGCATGGCCCTTCGCCATCGCCATTGCATGGATCGCCGGGGAATTCGGGCAGCGCTGGACGGGGTTGCCGCGCATCAGTTTTTACGGCCTCGTCGGTTTCGCGCTGGCAGGCCCGCAGCTGGGCGTGCTGCCCGCGCCCGACGGCGGCCCGATGCCGATGCTGGCCGACGTCGCCTTCGGCCTGATCCTGTTCGAGCTGGGTTACCGCATCAACCTGCGCTGGCTGCACAGCAATCCCTGGATCGGCATCAGCGGCCTGGTCGAATCGCTTGCCACCTTCGTTGCCGTCTACCTGATCGCGCTCGCCTTCGGCACTCCGCAGTTCACGTCGCTCATGCTGGCCGCGCTGTCGATGGCGACCTCGCCCGCCACGGTGGTGCGCGTCATCAACGAGCAGCGCAGCTCGGGCCAGGTGACCGAACGCGTACTGCACCTGACGGCCCAGAATTGCGTGCTGGCCGTGTTCGCCTTCAATGTCGTCATCGGTTTCTGGATTTTCCGCACCTTCGAGGACCTGGGCGACGCCATCTGGAACAGCCTGGTCGTGCTGGCCGTCTCCATCCTCACCGGCGCCGTGTTCGGCCTGGCGGTGCCGGCCCTGTTGCGCGCGCTCAAGAACCCGCGCCAGGACGCCACCGTCGCCTTTGCCCTGGCCGTGATCCTGCTGGTGGCGATATCCTACGCCGGCGGCCTGTCGCCGGTCGTCTCCACCCTCGCCTTCGGGCTGGTGGCGCGCCACCGGCGCGTGGCCTTCAGCCAGGCCCAGCGGGGTTTCGGCGCCCTTGGCGAACTGCTGACGGTGTTGCTGTTCGTGTTCGCGGCCTCCACCCTTGACTGGCAGAAAGTGGCCGCCGGCAGCGCGCTTGCCGTCGTCATCGTGCTGGCGCGCCTGGTGACCAAGACCGCCGGGGTGGCCGCCTTTGCCCACCTGTCGGGCGTGTCCTGGCGTAAGGGGACCCTGGCCGGGGTGGCGCTGGCGCCGCTGTCGGTGTTCGTCATCCTGCTGCTGGAACACGCGCGCCTGGCCGGCGTGCAGCTGGTCGAGGAATTGCTCGCGGTAGCGGCCGTGACGATGCTGCTGGAAGTGTTCGGCCCGATCATCATCCAGCGCGCCCTGGTGTGGGCGCGCGAGGCGCCGGAGATTCAGCCGGAGCTACAGCCGATGAGCCGACCGCAAACCCCGCCCAAGGACCAGCCGGAGCGCAACCATGCCGCTTGAACCGTTTACCGAATCCACACCGCTGACCTTCGGCGTCGAACTCGAGCTGCAACTGGTCAGCCTGTCCGACTTCGATTTGACCGCGGCCAGCCCGGACTTGCTGCACCTGCTGGGCCGCAAGCCCTTCCCCGGCAACGTCACGCCCGAGATCACGGAGAGCATGATCGAGATCAACTCGAGCGTGCATTCGAGCTATGCGCCGCTGCTGGCGCAATTGCAGGAGATTCGCGACACCCTGGTCGCGGCCGGCGACCTTCTCAACATCGGCATTGCCGGCGGCGGCACCCACCCGTTCCAGCACTGGTCGGAACAGAAGATTTTTCCCAAGCCGCGCTTCGAGCATTTATCCTCGCTGTACGGCTACCTGGCCAAGCAATTCACCGTGTTCGGCCAGCACGTGCACATCGGCTGCGGCAATGGCGACAACGCCATGTATTTGCTGCATGCGCTGAACCGCTATATCCCGCATTTCATTGCCCTGTCGAGTTCTTCGCCTTTTGTCCAGGGGCACGACAGCCATTTCGACTCGGCGCGCCTGAACTCGGTGTTCGCCTTCCCGATGAGCGGGCGCGCGCCGTTCACGCTGTCCTGGAGCGATTTCGAGACGGCGTATTACGCCAAGATGGAGCGCACCGGCATCATCAAGAGCATGAAGGATTTTTACTGGGACCTGCGTCCCAAGCCCGAGTACGGCACCATCGAACTGCGGGTCTGCGACACGCCGCTGACGGTGGAGCGCGCAGCAAGCCTAGCCGCCTACCTGCAGGCGCTGTGCAGCTACCTGTTGCAGCGGCTGGAGGCGCCGCCCGTCGAGGACGATTACCTCGTCTATAACTACAACCGCTTCCAGGCCTGCCGTTTCGGACTGGACGGCACGATCACGCATCCGAAATCGTATGAGAACGTGCCGATCCGCGAGGACATCCTGGCGACGCTGCGCAAGATGGAGCCCTACGCCGAGCAACTGGGCAGCCTGGACGCCCTGCAGCACCTGGCCGCCGCCGCCGGCGGCAGCGATGCGACGCTCCTGCGCCAGCAGTACGAGCGCCAGGGCAGCGTCGAGGGGATGGTGCATGCGGCCATCAACTGGTTCCGCGGCGAGCGGCGGTTCCGGCGCAGGTAGTCTGCGCAGAGATGACCGTAGGGTGGACTCGTGATTGTGAGCATTGGGAACGTATCCCATGTCGGCGTCCGTGGCCGCATGAAACGTTCGATTCCTCATCCGGTTCAAACGCGTGGACTCGGGAGTCCACCCTACATCCTTGGCTAAACCGGGTTCGCCATCCTGTTCCCCATGATCCGCTCGAACAGATTGCGCTTGACCGGCCGCGGCATGCCCTCGTCCACCAGCGCCCCCCACTTCTCGCACAGCTGCTCGCAGGTGGCGCGCAGCACCGGGTCGAGGTCGGGCAGCCGGGACAAGGCGCACAGGTGGCGCTCGATAACCGAAGCGAGGCGTACGCAGGGACGGTCCTGCTCGTCGCGGGCGGTGTAGTGCGACATCAGGTGCAGCAGGGACGCCAGCATGACGGCGTCGTGACGGCCGGCGCTCCGGTGGCGCGTGCCCGGTGGCGGCAGGTGAGATTGGTCTGCGAACTGGTCTTGCATGATAAGCCCTTTCTGCATGAATGAGAATGATTCTCATTCATTATGCGGAAGGGGCGGATGGGATGCAAGCGGTTTCGTGGTCGCGTGCGCGCTACAGGCGTGTCTCGCGCGCCGCCCTTAAAAACTCGTCGAGCACCGGCGTGCAATCGAGCAAATCGGTCCCGCCGGCGCGGTGGAATTCCGGGTGCCATTGCAGGCCCATCACGAAGTCCGCCGGCTCGTAGCGGATCGCCTCGACGATTCCGTCCGGATACGACATCGCCTCGACCCGCACGCCGCGCCCGAGCTCCTTCACCGCCTGGTGGTGGATGGAATTGACGATCGGCCGCGATACGTGCGGGAACATGCGCCCGAGCGAGGAGCCCGGCGGGAATTCGATCGCGTGGCGGTGGGCGTCGTAATCGGTGTGCACGTGGGCCAGCGCTTCCGGCACGTTGGTCGCCACGTCCTGGTACAGGGTGCCGCCGAAGGCGACGTTGATCAGCTGGCAACCCCGGCACACGCCCAGCACCGGTTTGCCGGCTTCGACGAATTCGTGCAGGAGTTCCAGTTCGTACAGGTCGCGCGCGCGGTCGCCGCTCCATTCGGGGCGGGTCGGCGTTTCGGAATAGGTTTGCGGCGACACGTCGGCCCCGCCCTGCAGCACCAGGCCGTCGAGGTGGCGCGCATAGTGGCGCAGTGTGATGTTGCTCGGATGGAGCAGGCCATTCGTGTTCACGGTCGGGATCATGAAGACCAGCACGTCGCGCGACATCACCCACTGGGCAATCGACTCCTCCAGGTACTGCAGGTTCTTGCTGCGCAGCCCGGTCGCGCCGGGTTCGGGATGAAAAATGCGGGCCGAAACGCCGATGCGCAGCGTGCGGCGCATGAAGTCGCGGCTGAAGCGGTCGCGCAGGGCGCGCCAGCGCGACGATAACACCCGGCCGACCAGCGCGAGCGGGGTATCGCCCGGGCGGCTGTAGCGCGCCGGGCCGTCCAAGCGGCGGTCAGGGACGCGTTGCGGCGCGTCGTCACGAGGGGCCAGCGGCGGGCCGGGCGTCTCGCCGCCTTGCGGTTGGTGATCGTCTGCCATGGCTTCAATATAGCTCCGCCATTGTCGCGCACGATTCGAAGTTGTAACAAAAACTACCACCCTGGCGAGCCCTCATGGCAATCGCGTTGGCGCTGGCGCCTCGCCGCCTGCCCGGGTGCACGCGCCTCAGGCCAGGCGCTGCAGCATCGCCACCAGGCTGCGGTCGGCCACCGGCTTGTCGAGCAGGCCGCGCACGCCGGCACCACGTGCCCGTGCGCTGTCGTATTGAAACGCCTTGCCGACCAGCAGCACCACGGCGGTGCGCCCCGCCCCTTCCTGCGATTTGATGGCCAGGCTCAGTGCGTAGGGGTCGATATTGGGCGCGGCGGTATTGATCATCGCCACCAAGACCGGGGTTTCGTCGCACAAGCGCACCGCCATCGGCGCGCTGTCGGTCCAGGCAACCGGCAGCGCGCGCCCATCGATCGCCCCGACCAGCCCTGCGAGGTGATCGCGGAAGGCGCCGCCCTTGTCGACGACCAGCACCTTGCCCGCGCGCGGCGGCTGGCGCAGCAAGGCGTTGTCGACCGGGTCCGCCTTGCCCACCCGCGGGCAGCGGCGGCGCTCGGCCAGGAGGGGCTCGCCACGCGCGCTCAGGAGCGTCACCGCGCGCTGGCGTTCGGCCAGCATCCGTCCCAGCGCCGCATACAGGACGGGCGGCTCGACCGGCAACGGCAGGTGCGCATAGCCGTCGTCCTCGCTGCCGCCCAGCACCAGCGCCGGCGGCGCGCAGCGCATGGCGTCGAGGCAGGCCAGGGCTGCGGGGCTGCTGCCGTCGGCCAGGTAGAGATCGGGTTCCTGCAGGCTGTCTTCGTGCAGGCAGGCATACAGCGGCCCCGAGCGCGGCGCCTGCGCCAGCGATGCGGCCATGCGCACGGCGTCGCCGGAATCGAATCCGAGCAGGCGTATGGCAGTCGGCATTTTCTGAGCATGCATGATGATCCACCGGGTGCGCGCCACGCAAACAACCGCACCTGTTGCGTTCGAGACCGCAACACGGGCGCGGGAGGCGCCAAACCTTGCGATAATTACTGTACGCATGTACAGTACTGTTGTCGGCAACGTTATCTTCCTTGACGCTTCTCAAAGCCGTCCTTACGTTGCAAGCTTGCGTACCAATCTAGTCACGTTTCCGGGTGTTGACAAGCACAATCGGTCACGCCCCTCCTGCTTTTTCCTGCCGACAAGATAGAATGCGCAGGCTTTCGTATAAACACTGATCAGCATGGCAACCAAGAAACCCGCACCCGATTACAGCGAATCATCCATCCGCGTCCTGAAAGGACTCGAACCCGTGAAGCAGCGTCCGGGTATGTACACCCGGACCGAAAACCCGCTGCACATCATCCAGGAAGTGATCGACAACGCCTCGGACGAGGCACTGGGCGGCCACTGCAAGAACATCGGCGTGACCCTCAACGTCGACGGCTCGATCACGGTCGAGGACGACGGCCGCGGCATTCCGGTTGGCCTGCACCCGGAAGAAGGCGTATCCACGGTGGAGATCGTGTTCACGCGCCTGCATGCGGGCGGCAAGTTCGACAAGGGTTCGGGCGGCGCCTATGCGTTCTCGGGCGGCCTGCACGGTGTCGGAGTGTCCGTCACCAATGCGCTGTCGAAGCGCCTGGAAATCACGGTCTGGCGCAAGACCGAGGACGGCAACGGCGTGCACAACCTGGTGTTCGCCGACGGCGACGTGATCGAGCCGCTGACGTCAAGCCCGTTCGAACGCGGCGGCAAGAAGAACGGCACCCGCGTCACCGCCTGGCCGGACGCCAAGTATTTCGACTCGCCGAACATCCCGATGGCCGACCTGCAGCGTCTGCTGCGCTCGAAGGCCGTGCTGCTGCCGGGCGTGACCGTCACGCTGACCAATGCGAAAACCGGCGACGTCCAGACCTGGCGCTACGACGAAGGCCTGCGCGGCTACCTCACCGAGGCGCTCAACCAGAGTTCCAGCGGCCAGACCGTGATTCCGCTGTTCGAAGGCGCCCAGTACGCCGCGGCCGGCGACGAAGGTTTTGCCGAAGGCGAAGGCGCGGCCTGGGTGGTGGCCTGGACCGAGGAAGGCGGCGTGGTGCGCGAGTCCTACGTCAACCTGATCCCGACCCCGAGCGGCGGCACCCACGAGTCCGGCCTGCGCGACGGCCTGTTCGGCGCCGTAAAAAGTTTTGTGGAGCTGCACGGCTTGCTGCCGAAGGGCGTGAAACTGCTGCCGGAAGACGTGTTCGCACGCGTCTCGTTCGTGTTATCCGCAAAAGTGCTGGACCCGCAGTTCCAGGGCCAGACCAAGGAGCGCCTGAACTCGCGCGACGCCGTGAAACTCGTGTCGACCTTCACCAAGCCGCCGCTCGAATTGTGGCTGAACCAGCACGTCGAATACGGCAAGAAACTGGCCGAACTCGTCATCAAGCAGGCGCAGTCGCGCATGCGTTCGCTGCAAAAGGTCGAGAAGAAGAAATCCTCGGGCGTGGCCGTGTTGCCCGGTAAACTCACCGATTGCGAATCCTCGGACATCACCCGCAACGAGCTGTTCCTGGTCGAGGGCGACTCGGCGGGCGGTTCCGCAAAAATGGGCCGCGACAAGGAATTCCAGGCGATCCTGCCGCTGCGCGGCAAGGTCCTGAACACCTGGGAAACCGACCGCGACCGCCTGTTCGCCAACAACGAGATCCACGACATCTCGGTGGCGATCGGCGTCGATCCGCACTCGCACGGCGATTCGCCCGACCTGACTGGTCTGCGCTACGGCAAGATCTGCATCCTGTCGGACGCGGACGTCGACGGCTCGCACATCCAGGTGCTGCTGCTCACTTTGTTCTTCAAGCACTTTCCGGCCCTGTTCAAGCACGGCCACATCTGCATCGCGCGCCCGCCGCTGTACCGCGTCGACGTGCCGCCACGCGGCAAGAAGCCGCTCCAGAAGCTGTACGCCCTGGACGACGGCGAGTTGCTGGCGATCGAGGACAAGCTGAAAAAGGACGGCCTGAAGGAAGGCGCCTGGAGCATCTCGCGCTTCAAGGGCCTGGGCGAGATGAACGCCGAGCAGCTGTGGGAAACCACGATGAACCCGGACACGCGCCGCCTGCTGCCGGTGGCCCTGGGCGGCTTCGACCATGGCGAGTCAAGCGCGCGCTTCAACATGCTGATGGGCAAAGGCGAAGCCGCCGCCCGCCGCGCGTGGATCGAGGAACACGGGAACGAGACGGAAGCGGATATTTAACCGCACGTAACGCGTGGAGTCAGGACTCCACCCTACGTATCGCGGGTTTCGTAGGGTGGACTCCCGAGTCCACGCGTTACTCCGCCAAAAGAATCGAACAAACTGAATATGACTACGCAAGCCAACCTCTTCGAACAAGCCGCCGAACCGGCCGACGACATCGAAACGCTGACCCTGTCCACCTTCGCCGAACGCGCCTACCTCGACTACGCGGTCTCGGTCGTGAAGGGCCGCGCCCTGCCCGACGTCTCGGACGGCCAGAAGCCGGTGCAGCGCCGCATCCTGTACGCGATGAACGAACTGGGCCTCGGCCCCACCGCCAAGCCGCGCAAATCCGCCGCCGTGGTCGGCGACGTGCTCGGTAAGCTGCACCCGCACGGCGACCAGTCGGTGTACGACGCGCTGGTGCGCATGGCGCAGGATTTCTCCTTGCGCTACCCGCTGATCGACGGCCAGGGCAACTTCGGCTCGCGCGACGGCGACGGCGCCGCGGCGATGCGCTACACCGAAGCCCGTTTGACCCCGATCTCGCGCCTGCTGCTCGACGAAATCGACATGGGCACGGTCGACTTCCAGCCGAACTACGACGGCTCCACCGACGAGCCGCGCACCCTGCCCGCACGGCTGCCGATGGTGCTGCTCAACGGCGCCTCCGGTATCGCAGTCGGCCTGGCCACCGAGATCCCGTCGCACAACCTGCGCGAAGTCGCCGAGGCCACGGTCGCGATGATCCGCAACCCGAAGATCTCGAACGCCGAACTGATGACGCTGATGCCCGGTCCGGACTTCCCGGGCGGCGGCCAGATCATCACTCCGGCCTCGCAAATCGCCGACATGTACGCCACCGGCCGCGGCTCGCTGAAGGTACGCGCGCGCTGGAAGATCGAGGAACTGGCCCGTGGCCAGTGGCAGGCGGTGGTCACCGAACTGCCGCCGGGCACCTCGGCCGCCCGCGTGCAGCAGGAAATCGAAGAGCTGACCAACCCGAAGGTGAAACTCGGGAAGAAGACGCTCACGCCGGAACAGATCGCCCTGAAGCAGACCATCCTCAATTCGCTCGACACCATGCGCGACGAGTCCGGGCGCGAGGCGCCGGTGCGCCTGGTGTTCGAGCCGAAGTCGAAGAACCTGGACCAGAACGAGTTCATGCTCCTGCTGCTGGCGCATACCTCGCTCGAAAGCTCGGCGCCGATCAACCTGGTGATGATCGGCGGCGACGGCCGTCCGCGCCAGAAGGGCCTGAACGACATCCTGCAGGAGTGGATCGACTACCGCTTCGTCACCGTGCGCCGCCGGACGGAGTTCAGGCTGGGCAAGGTCAACGACCGCATCCACATCCTGGAAGGCCGCGAGATCGTCCTGCTGAACATCGACGAGGTGATCGCCATCATCCGCAATTCGGACGAGCCGAAGGCGGCCCTGATCGAGCGCTTCAACCTCTCGGAACGCCAGGCCGAGGACATCCTGGAAATCCGCCTGCGCCAGCTGGCGCGCCTGGAAGCGATCAAGATCGAGCAGGAGCTGGCCCAGCTGCGCGGCGAGAAGGACAAGCTGGAAGACATCCTGGCCAACCCGTCGACCATGAAGCGCACGATCATCCGCGAGATCGAAGCGGACGCGAAACAGTTCGGCGACGCCCGCCGTACGCTGATCGAGGAAGCGCAGAAGGCGGTCGCGGAGCAGAAGATCGTGGACGAGCCGGTCACGGTCATCATCTCCGAGAAAGGCTGGGTGCGCGCGCGTACCGGCATCGGCCATGACCCGGCCCAGTTCACGTTCAAACCGGGCGACTCGCTGGGCAACGCCTTCGAGTGCCGCACGGTGGATTCGCTGATCGGCATCGGCGACAACGGCAAGACCTATTCGGTGCCGGTGGCGGCCCTGCCCGGCGCGCGCGGCGACGGCGTGCCGATCACGACGCTGGTCGATTTGTCCGGCGGCGTGCGCATCCTGCATTATTTCGCGGGCAGCGCCGACACCCGATTGCTGCTGGCCACGTCGAACGGCTTCGGCTTCATCGCCAAGGCCGGCGACATGGTCAGCCGCCTGAAGGGCGGCAAGTCCTTCATCACGCTCGACGCCGGCGCGACGCCATTGACGCCGCGCGTGCTGCTCGATCACGCCGGCGCCGTCGCCTGCCTCTCGGGCAACGGCCGCGTGCTGGTGTTCGGCATCGACGAAATGAAGGTGCTGACCAATGGCGGGCGCGGCGTGACGCTGATGGAGCTCGAGCCGAAGGAGCAGCTGCTGGCGGCGCAGCCGATCAGCCAGAAAGGCGTGAACGTGATCGGCACCTGGGCAGGATCGAAGCCGCGCGTGGTCGAGCTGTACGCGTCCGGGCTGGAACCGCACTTCGGCAAGCGTGCGCGCAAGGGCAAGCCGCTGTCGGCGAAGCTCAAGGCGACCGATCTGGCAATGCGTTCCACAGGCGAGTAATGTTATTCGTAGGGTGGACGGCTCGTAATTCAGGCCCCCAGCCTGAATTACTCCACGCGTCCAACGCACCGGTGCGAACCGATGCGCGATATCGCATACGCCGGTTGAACGCGTGGACGGGAAACCCGTCCACCCTACGGGTCCATGACGCGGTGGCTGCCCGGTGCTGCAAACGCTCACACCAAAAAAATGCCGGCGACGCCGGCATTTTTCGTTTCAATTCAACCCGATTACTTCTTGGCCGCCGCCTTGTGCACATCGGCCATCGCCTCGGCACGCACCTGTTCGGTCTTGGCCGCGGCCGTCGCCTTGTCGGCGGCCGCGTCGACCTGCACCTTCAGCGCCTTCTCGTCGGCCTTGATCATCGTTTTCTCGGCCTTCAAATTCGCTTCCGACAGCTTTTCCTCGGCCTTGGCGATCGCCTTGGCGCGGTCTTCCGGATCGGCCTTGGTGACCTTCTCGGTGGCATCGGCATGCGCCTTCACGGCTTTGGCGTGCGCCTTGGCTTTCTTTTCCTGGGCGTCCGCGACGGCTTCGGCGGCCCGTTCGTCGGCCTTGGCGGCGGCCTTCGCTTCCTTCGCTTCGGCCTTGGCCACATCGGCCTCGGCGCGGGCTTCGGCCTTCACCACGGCTTCGGTTGCGGCCGGGGTGGCGGCGGTCTGTGCATAGGCGCTGGTGGCGACAACACCGGCGCTCAGGATGGCGAGCAGTTTGTTCATGATCTGTCCTTTCGGTGGGTGGCGGGCTCTCTGCGCCCGCGTTTAACTTTTTATTAAGTTTGAACCCAGAATAGGCGTCGAGGACAGGAGGGTCTGTTCGCCACCTCACAAATTGATGTTGCGTTACATCAGTTACATCTGCTGGATCAGCGAGGCGCCGGACCCGCGTACAGGTCGATGATCTCCGTGACGCCGTCCTGGCAGACCGGGCAGAACGCTTCGCTGCGGTCGAACATGATGCACTGCATGGCTGGCCGGTAATATCCCTTCGCCTCGTAGTTGGCGCCCTCGAAGGCGCCGACGGTGTGGCGGTGCGGCTGTTTCGCGAACAGGGCGCGGGTCGCGGCCAGGTCTGCGCGGAACAGCGCATTCATCTCGCTCTCCGGCCGGTTTTCCGCGCGCAGCGCCGCGCGCCGCTTCTGGTAGGCGCGCGAGCGCTCCTCGTACTGCGCTTTCGGCCAGGGTGTCGGCAGCGGCGTGCCGGCCTTCACGTGCCGGTTCCACTTCAGTTTGGCCGGGTCGCGCAGCGCGGTGACGTTCGGCTCCCACGGCTCCATGCGCGCGCTGCTGGCCGCGTAGGCCACGGGCGAGGTGTAGTACTCGTCGGCCAGGCCGGCGAAATGGTGGCCGAACTCGTGCACGAACAGGTAGTCGGCCCATTCGTTGCTCGCTGCCGCCGTGCTGAACTGGCCGAAGATGCCGCCGCCGCCATAGGTCTCGTTGTTCACCAGGATCTCGATGAATTCGTAAGGGGCATGCTGGGCGATGTCGCGCAGCGCGCGGTTGTCGAGCGTGAGCACATAGCGCTCGCTCCCGAAGATGTCGTAGCGCGTGCCCAGCGGCGAGGCGCGGTGCACGCCGGTCGAGGGGCGCGACACGCCCGACTCCCGGGTCGGCACGGCCAGCGCCCAGACGTTGAAATCGTTGGCGCGTTCCTTGAACGGCGACACCGTGAACAGGTGCTTCGACAGGCGGCGCGCATCGGCCTCGAATTTCTTCATGTCAGCCTGGGTGTAGCCGTCGCCCATGATCAAGAGGTCGACCTTCTGCGGCGAGGGACCGCTCACGTGCACGGCGATCGGCTGCGCCTGGGCCGGCGGCTGTTTTCTCACCACCTCCGGCGCATCGGTATCGAGCTCGACGCTCCAGGCGACCGAGAACGCGTTGCGCTCGTCGCGTTTCAGGATGCGCACCCGCACCGGGCGGTCCGGTTTCGGGAAGCGCACCGATTCCTGGAACGAACGGCTGATTTTATTGGCCTCGTCGGTCGTGCGCCATTCGCCGAAAATCGTGGAAAAGCCGCGCGAATACAGCACGTCTCCCGTCTTCGCATCGACCACCTCGACCCGGTTCTGGCCGCGATTCGTGTTGTCCAGGCTGCGCGCGGTATCGCCCGGCCAGGGCAAGGGCTCGATCAGCACCTGCTCCAGTGCGTAGCTGTCCTGCAGCGCGTTGCCGCTGTGGGTGTAATCGATGCGGACGGTGGCCGGCTGCGCGGCCTGGGCGGCGAAGAGCGCACCGGCGGTCAGGGACAGTAGGGCGGCCAGACAGCAATGCAGGAAGCGGACCATGCGGTTTCCTTGTAACGGGGGAAATCACGCATTGTAATCCTGTCTATTCGCGCCATCGCAAGCCCACCCGTCGGGTCCGCCGCTATTTGTACTGGTACAACGGCCTCCTCACCACGATCGGCCGGATATCGAGCCGCACGTTGTACACCGAATACGCCTCGGTCGCCGCCGACATGTAGCCCACGCTCTCCCCGGTGCGCGAGAACTTGAACTCGAAGCCGAGGTCCGGCTGCACGCCGTGCGGGCTGTCGAGCGTGAGGCCGATGGCTTCCGGCTGGTCGCTGTCGATCAGTTTCCCCATCAGGTCGACCACCGTGCTGTTGCCGAGGATGTCAGCCGAAAACAGCGGCTCGCGGTAGTAGGGCCGCGCCGGGTCGAGACGGCCGTCGGCCTTGTCCGGCGCAGGCGTGAAGGTATGGCTGGCAATATTGAAACGGTCGCCGTTGTCGAGGTAGCTCAGCTTTACATTGCGGACGTTGAAGGCGCCCTGCTGGGCCCTGGCGGCGGACAGGTCGACCACCAGCGCGCCCTTGTAGCCGAGCACTTCGACATCGCGGTTCGGCCCCACCACCATCGCCGTGTTCTCGTCGATGCCCAGACCCAGCTTGTAGCCCTTTTTCAGCATGGCCGGCAGCATGCGCGCGAAGCGTCCGCGCACCAGCAGGTGCTGGTCGATGAAGACGTCGTCGCCGATGAAGCCCAGGCCGGGCGTGATTTCCTGGCCGTCCGTCAGGCCCAGTTTCAGGGTGACCAGCACCGGCTTCGGGTGGCCGAACATGGTGCTGCTCATGATGGCGGCGCCGGCGCTGGTCCCGGCGATCACGCCGCCGCGCCGGTACAGCTCCCACAGCGCATCGAGCACCAGCGTGTTGCTGCCGTCCGGGCGGCGCAACGCGCGCGTGATGCGGGCCTGGTCGCCGCCGGCAAAGTAGGCGCCGCCCGCGCTGCGTACCGCCGCTGCGATCTCCGGATCGTCGGCCGCCGCCTGGTAGTCGGTGCCGGTCAGGCGTACGGCGACCGGGACGAAGAAGGCTTTCGCGCCGTATTTGCCGAGCCGTTCGACGAGGGCGCTGCCCGCTTTTTCAGGATTGGCCGAGGCCGAGGAAAACACGGCGATGCGTGCGCCCTGCCCGCCCGCCAGCTGGACGATGCGCTCCCAGACGGCGCCATTGTCCGGGCGCAGCGCCCCACCGATGATGACGAGCGAGCCCTTGGACGCTGGCAGGTCGGCGGCATGCGCCGAAACGGCAGCCAGCAGGGAAACGGCAAGCGCAAGGGAACCGGCGATCGACCGCATATAACCTCCTTCTCGGACAGAAACTCTAAGCCTGATTCGGGAAAGATGTCGCCGTGTTGAGCTGTCTCAGGAGAGATAAATGTTCGCGAAGTAACGCTCCATCAGCGTCTCGGGATTGCGCAGCGCCGTGAAACCGAAGCGTTCGTACAAACCCTGCGCACCGTTGCTGGCGACCGTAATGCGGCGCAGGCGCTGCAGGCTGGGGTGGCGCAGCACGGCGGCGACGAGTTGCTTGCCGTAGCCGTGGCCGCGGTATTCCTGCGCCACGAACAGGTCCGCCAGGTGCGCGTAGGTGGCGAAATCGGTGATCACGCGGGCAAAGGCCATTTGCCGGCCGTCCAGGTAGCCGCCGAAGCACAGCGAATTTTCGATCGCGCGTTCGACCAGCGGCCGCGAGATTCCCACTGCCCAGGTCGACTGCTCGCTGAGGAAGCGGTAGATCATCGGGATGTCGAGCCGCGCCTGGTCGGTACTGACCTCGAAACTGGAGTCGTTGGTAGTCATCGCCGGGTTGTCTGACAGGTATCTGGCATAAAAACCAATTCTAGCCCCGTTTGCACTTTCGATAAGATTCGATTGACCGAGACAAAATGACGACTAAGGCGCCGGCTGCGGGCGGCCCTGCAGGTAGCGCTCCGGCAGCGCCAGGCCGCTGTCCTCGGCGCGCCAGACCAGGTTGGCGATCCACCAGCGCTTGCCGTCGAAGGCAAGCTGGATGCTGTTGATGCCGCGCATGAAGGGCTTTGCATCGTTGGGCGAGCGCAGCAGCTCGTAGGTGCTGAACACGTGCGCCAGCTGGCCGAAGGATTCGGTGGTGCGCGCGATTTCGCGCTCGTAGAAGCCGGCCGCATTGAAAGCGCTCATGTTGCGGCTGATGTAATCCTCGACCGTCATCGTGCGCAGGCCGAAGCCCCCTTCCGGACGCGGCAGGATCACCATCAGTTTGGCGTCCGGCGTGAACAGGGCGCGCATCCGGTTCCAGTTGCGCGGCGCGCCGGCCGGGCCCGAGATCACGTCGTACAGGGCGGCGACGATGGAATCGATTGAGGCGGCGTCGGCCTCCTTTGCCGTCGCCGGCTGGGCCGGGGCATGCTGGACCGGCGGTACCGGTTGCGCATGCGACGTGGCGAGCGTTCCGGCTGCGCCCGCCGCGATTGCGGCGGCAATGCCAAGCCTGACCCATCGTTTCATCGTCATCTCCTCTGCATACATTAACAATCGAATAATCCGCGATTTTACGGTCTTTGTCATCCTCCGGGGCCGCCAAGCCGCCGCCCGGCAGCGCCAGCGTGGCCCGGTTTATAATCAATCGGATACTTCAACCGGAACCCGTCATGACGTCACAATTCTCCAAAAAAGCCGAAGCCTGGTCGGCGCGCTTCTCCGAACCGGTCTCGGACCTTGTCAAACGCTATACCGCCTCGGTCTTCTTCGACAAGCGCCTGGCCCTGTTCGACATCCAGGGCTCGCTGGCGCACGCCGAGATGCTGGCCGCGCAGGGCATCATCAGCGCACAAGACCGTGCCGACATCGAACGCGGCATGGCGCAAATCCGCGGCGAGATCGAGGCCGGCAGCTTCGAGTGGCTGCTCGACCTGGAAGACGTGCACCTGAACATCGAAAAGCGCCTGACCGAACTGGTCGGCGACGCCGGCAAGCGCCTGCACACGGGCCGCTCGCGCAACGACCAGGTCGCCACCGACATCCGCCTCTACGTGCGCGCCGCGATCGACGACGTGGTGGCCCTGCTGAACCAGCTGCGCGCCGCGCTGACGGACCTGGCCGAGCGCCACTTCGACACCATCATGCCGGGCTTTACCCACCTGCAGGTGGCACAGCCGATCACCTTCGGCCACCACATGCTGGCCTACGTGGAAATGTTCGGCCGCGATGCCGAGCGCATGCGCGACGCGCGCCGCCGCGTGAACCGCCTGCCGCTGGGCGCCGCCGCCCTGGCCGGCACCACCTTCCCGATCGACCGCCTGCGCGTGGCGCAGACGCTCGGCTTCGAGGACGTCTGCCACAACTCGCTCGACGCCGTCTCGGACCGCGATTTCGCGATCGAGTTCACCGCCGCCGCCTCGCTGGTGATGATGCACGTGTCGCGCATGTCGGAAGAGCTGGTCATGTGGATGAGCCCGCGCGTCGGCTTCATCGACATCGCCGACCGCTTCTGCACCGGTTCCTCGATCATGCCGCAGAAGAAAAACCCGGACGTGCCGGAACTGGCGCGCGGCAAGACCGGCCGCGTGTACGGCCACCTGTCCGCCCTGCTGACCCTGATGAAAGGCCAGCCGCTGGCCTACAACAAGGACAACCAGGAAGACAAGGAACCGCTGTTCGACACCATCGACACCGTCAGCGACACCCTGCGCATCTTTGCCGACATGGCCGGCGGCATCACCGTCAAGCCGGACGCCATGCGCGCTGCCGCCTTGCAGGGCTACGCCACCGCCACCGACCTGGCCGACTACCTGGTCAAGAAGGGTCTGCCTTTCCGCGACGCGCACGAAGCCGTGGCCCATGCGGTACGCGCCTGCGACGACGCCAAGTGCGACCTGTCGGAAATGTCGCTCGAGCGCCTGCGCGAATTCTCGCCGCTGATCGAGGACGATGTGTTTGCGGTGCTGACGCTGGAAGGTTCCGTCGCCGCGCGCGATCACGTCGGCGGGACGGCGCCGAACCAGGTGCGCAAGGCGATCGAGCGGGTGCGCGCTCAGCTGCAAGACTGAAGCGCGTTCTACCGGTGCGCCGGCAGGCCCGGCGCACCGGGCCTGCCGCTTGCCCTTACTTGGCGCCTTCCATCTTCGTGATGAACAGGCTGGCGATACAGCTGCCAGCG
>JBBWZO010000027.1:0-14925 GCA_039649125.1 Massilia sp.
CGGCTTACCTGACCCTGCATTATCGTCTGGCCACTGCCGACGGTACTGATATTGTCACTACCTTCGGTGCCACCCCGGCCACGCTGATGCTGGGCCAGGGCCAGCTCGCCCCCTTCCTCGAACAGCGCCTGCTGGGCATGGCGGAAGGCGCGCACCAGACCTTCACGCTGAGCGCGGCCGAAGCCTTCGGCGACCGCAACCCGGAACTGATCCAGGCGGTGTCGAAGAAGACGCTGGAAGAAAATTCGGTGCCGGGCGCCGATTACCAGGTCGGCGACCTGGTCGACTTCGCCGCACCGGGCGGCGGCCGCTTTGCCGGCGTGCTGCGCGAACTGCGCGACAACGACGCCGTGTTCGACTTCAACCACCCGCTGGCTGGCCAGCCGCTGAGCTTCGAAGTGCAGCTGATTTCCGTACTGTAATTAATAGGACTTACCGACCCATCCATGGATAACGAGATTCTGTTGGCCCAGCCGCGCGGCTTCTGCGCCGGCGTCGACCGTGCCATCGAGATCGTCGAGCGTGCCCTGCGCCAGTTCGGCGCCCCGATCTACGTGCGCCATGAGATCGTCCACAACAAGTACGTGGTGGCAGACCTGCGCAACAAGGGTGCGATCTTCATCGAGCGCCTGGAAGATGTCCCGGCCGGCAATACGCTGGTGTTTTCGGCCCACGGCGTCTCGAAAGCCGTGCGTGCGGAGGCCGAAGCGCGCGGCCTGAAGATCTTCGACGCGACCTGCCCGCTGGTGACCAAGGTCCATGTGGAGGTGTCGAAGATGCGCAGGGACGGCGCCGAGATCATCATGATCGGCCACGACGGCCACCCGGAAGTCGAAGGCACGATGGGGCAGGCGGAAGAGGGCATGCACCTGGTCGAGACCGTGGAGGACGTGGCGACCCTGCAGGTGGCCAATCCCGACAACCTGGCGTATGTGTCGCAAACCACGCTGTCGGTGGACGATACCGCCGAGATCATCGCGGCCCTGAAGCAGCGCTTCCCGAACATCTCGGAGCCGAAGAAGGCCGATATCTGCTACGCCACCACGAACCGCCAGGAAGCCGTGAAATTCATGGCGCCGCAGGTGGAAGTGGTGATCGTGGTCGGCAGCCCGAACAGCTCGAATTCGAACCGCCTGCGCGAACTGGCCGACAAGCTGGGCACGCCCGCCTACATGGTCGACCAGGCCGACTTGATCGACCCGAAATGGATTGCTGGCAAAAGACGTATCGGCCTCACCGCCGGCGCCTCGGCGCCGGAAGTGCTGGTGCGGGCCGTGATCGACCGCCTGAAGGAACTGGGCGCGGCCAGCGTGCGTCCGCTCGAGGGCGTGGAAGAGAACGTCACCTTCCCGCTGCCGAAGGGCCTGGATGGCGTGCGCGCCGAGGTCGCATGAGTAATTACCTTCGTCCTTGATAATCCGGCGCCGCAAGAATTTTCCGTTGTGAGTTGAGCAAAAACCTCGCTATGATGGCGGCGTTCGGAATTTTTGCCTTGGCAACTGTTTTATAGTGAAAGCAGGGCCTTGAGGCAGGAAGCGGCACTTCGGCATCCGGAGTGCCGTTTTTGTTATCGGAAGAAGGGGCGGCGGGAACGATGGAGACTTTTGTCCAGCAGATACTCAACGGGCTGGTGCTAGGCAGCATGTACGCACTGGTCGCGCTCGGGTACACGATGGTCTACGGGGTGCTCAACCTCATTAACTTCGCCCACGGCGACGTCCTGATGATCGGCGCGATGGTCGGCCTGTCGATCCTGCAGCTGCTCGACAGTTATTTCCCCGGCCTGCCGGGCTACCTCCAGCTGGCCGTCGCCATCCTCGGCGCCATTCCCGTCGCCATGCTGGTGAACGTGCTGATCGAACGCGTCGCCTACCGCCGCCTGCGCAACGCGCCGCGCCTGGCGCCGCTGATCACCGCGATCGGCGTGTCGATCCTGCTGCAGACCTTCGTGATGGCGATGCCCTGGTGGGGCCGCAACCCGCTGCCGTTCCCGCAACTGCTGTCGTCCGAGCCCATCGTGATCGGCGGCGCCATGATTTCGCAAACCCAGGTGCTGTTGCTGGTGCTGGCGGCCGTCGCCATGGTCGCTCTGGTGCTGCTGGTCGAACGTACCAAAATGGGGCGGGCGATGCGCGCCGTCGCCGAGAACCCGCGCGTGGCCGGTTTGATGGGCGTGGACGCCAACAGCGTCATCGTCGCCACCTTCGCCATCGGCGCGGCGCTGGCCGCCGTCGCCGGCGTGATGTGGGGCGCCAACTACGCCTCCATCACTTTTACCATGGGCGTGCTGCCGGGCCTGAAGGCCTTCTGCGCGGCGGTGCTGGGCGGCATCGGCAACATCTACGGCGCCATGATCGGCGGCCTGCTGCTGGGCATCATCGAGGCGCTCGGCGCCGGCTACATCGGCGACCTGACTGGGGGCTTTCTTGGCAGCCACTATCAGGACATCTTCGCCTTCGTGGTGCTGATCCTGGTGCTGACCCTGCGTCCGTCCGGCATCATGGGCGAGCGCGTGGCCGACCGCGCGTAAGGAGTCACCATGGCAATCCTGAGCTTCGACGTCCAGCACAACCCGCGCCGCGCGTATATCAGCATGGGCCTGCTGCTGGCCCTGATGCTGGCCTTCCCCTTCTTCGCCTCCCAGTACGGCAACTCGTGGGTGCGCATCATCGACATCGCGCTGCTCTACATCATGCTGGCGCTGGGCCTGAACATCGTGGTCGGCTTCGCCGGCCTGCTCGACCTCGGTTACATCGCCTTCTTCGCGGTTGGCGCCTACCTCACCGGGTTGTTCGCCTCGCCCCAGTTCGCCGCGCTGCTCGAGTCGGTCGTGTATTACAGCCCGGCATTGGGCGATGCCCTCGTCGCCCTGCTGGGCGAAGAGATCCGCACGGAAGGCATCCACCTGTCGGTATGGGCGATCGTGCCGCTGGCCGCGCTCGTTGCCGCGCTGTTCGGTGCGCTGCTGGGTGCGCCGACGCTGAAACTGCGCGGCGACTACCTCGCCATCGTCACGCTCGGCTTCGGCGAGATCATCCGCATCTTCATGAACAACCTGAACGACCCGATCAATTTCACGAACGGGCCGCAGGGCATCAACATGATCGACCCGATCCGCATCTTCGGCGTCTCGCTGGCGGGGGAGGCCGGTTCGCAGTCCACCGTCTACATCGGCGGGTATGCCATGCCTTCGGTGAACGCCTATTACTTCCTGTTCCTGGCGCTGTGCATCGCGACCATTTTCATCACCAGCCGCCTGCAGCATTCGCGCCTGGGCCGTGCCTGGGTCGCGATCCGCGAAGACGAGATCGCGGCCAAGGCGATGGGCATCAATACCCGCAACGTGAAACTGCTGGCGTTCTCGATGGGCGCCTCGTTCGGCGGCGTGGCCGGCGCCATGTTCGCCGCCTTCCAGGGTTTCGTTTCTCCGGAATCGTTCTCGCTGACCGAATCGATCGCCGTGCTGGCGATGGTGGTGCTGGGCGGTATCGGCCATATCCCGGGCGTGGTGCTCGGTGGCGTGCTGCTGGCGGCCTTGCCAGAAGTGCTGCGCCATGTGGTGGAGCCGGCGCAGATGGCGATGTTCGGTAAGGTCGTGATCGAAGCGGAAGTGCTGCGCCAGCTGCTGTACGGCCTGGCGCTGGTGCTGATCATGCTGGTGCGCCCGGCCGGCGTCTGGCCTTCGCCGAACCGCGAAGACCGCCCGACCGCGGCCACGCACCGCGACGAGGAAAAGGAGGCGGTGGCCTGAGGCGCCGACATCCCATGAACGAACCATTACTCTTGAACGTATCCGGCGTCAATAAACGCTTCGGCGGCCTGCAGGCGCTGACCGATGTCGGCGTCCAGATCCGCCGCGGCCAGGTGTATGGCCTGATCGGCCCGAACGGCGCCGGCAAGACGACTTTCTTCAACGTCATCACCGGCCTGTACCAGCCCGACAGCGGCAGTTTCGAGCTGGCCGGCAAGCCCTATTCGCCCTCGGCGCCGCATGCGGTGGCCAAGGCGGGCATTGCCCGCACCTTCCAGAACATCCGCCTGTTCGGAGAGATGACGGCGCTGGAGAACGTGATGGTCGGGCGCCACGTGCGCACGAAACAGGGCGTGTTCGGCGCCATCTTCCGGCACGAGGCGGCGCGCGAGGAAGAAGCGGCGATTCGCGTGCGTGCCCAGGAACTGCTGGATTTCGTGGGCATCGGCCAGTTCGCCAACCGCACCGCGAAATTCCTGTCCTATGGCGACCAGCGCCGCCTGGAAATCGCGCGCGCACTGGCGACCGACCCGCAACTGCTGGCGCTGGACGAACCCGCGGCCGGCATGAACGCCACCGAAAAGCTGGCCCTGCGCGAGCTGCTGGTGAAGGTCAAGAATGAAGGCAAGACCGTGCTGCTGATCGAACACGACGTGAAACTGATGATGGGCCTGTGCGACCGCATTACCGTGCTGGAGTACGGCAAGCGCATCGCCGAAGGCCTGCCTTCCGAGATCCAGAAGAACCCGGCCGTGATCGCCGCCTACCTGGGAGGCGCGCACTGATGGGCGACATGATGAGCAACAGCGTCCTCAAGATCCAGGGCCTGAAGGTGGCCTATGGCGGCATCAAGGCGGTGAAAGGCCTCGACCTGGAAGTGAACCGCGGCGAACTCGTGACCCTGATCGGCGCCAACGGCGCCGGCAAGACGACAACCCTGAAAGCCATCACCGGCACGCTGCCGGCCTGCAAGGTCGAGGGCACGATTGCCTACCTCGGCCAGCCGCTGCAGGGCACGCAGGCCTTTCGCCTGGTGCGCCAGAAGCTGGCGATGGTACCGGAAGGGCGGGGTGTCTTCACCCGCATGACGATCCACGAGAACCTGCTGATGGGCGCCTACACGCGCAACGACAAGGCGGCGATCGAGGCGGACATCGAGAAATGGTTCAGCGTGTTCCCGCGCCTGAAGGAGCGTTCGAACCAGCTGGCCGGCACCCTGTCCGGCGGCGAGCAGCAGATGCTGGCGATGGCGCGCGCGCTGATGTGCCATCCGACCCTGCTGCTGCTGGACGAGCCCTCGATGGGCCTGGCGCCGATCATGGTCGAGAAGATCTTCGAGGTGATCCGCGACGTGTCGGCGCAGGGCATCACGATGTTGCTGGTCGAGCAGAACGCGCGCCTGGCGCTGCAGGCCGCGCACCGGGCGTATGTCATGGATTCGGGCGCGGTCACCATGACCGGCGACGCGCGCACGATGCTGGACGATCCGCGGGTGCAGGCGGCGTATCTTGGTGAATGAGCCTGGTGAATGAGCAGGGGGAAGCGGCGGCCTTTCGTAGGCGGACGGCTCGTAGTTCATGCCCCCAGCATGAACTACTCCAAGCGTTCAAGCTCAGCGTGATCAGTTGCGCCATCGATCATTCCTGCAGTGGTTGAACGCGTGGACGGGAAACCCGTCCACCCTACGCAAGCGTAAACGACAACGGGGCCGCCTGAGTGATCAGGCGGCCCCGTTTTTACTGCCCGTGCTTTTACTGCCCGCGCGAGCGGGCCGTGGCTGCAGGCTTAGGCAGCAGCAGCCGAAGCGGCGTTGGCGGCAGCGGTCGGTGCCTTGGCAGCGGCCTGGGTGAACTGCGACACGGCCGCGTTCACGTTGCTTTCAATGGCTTCGACAGCCTGCTTGGTGGTCTTGCTGAACTGCTCGTAGCCAGCGTTGGCGTTGCTGATCGCGGTCTTGACGGCGGCAACGAAGGTTTCCGAACCGGCAGGGGCGTTCTTGCTCACTTCGTCGACCAGGGCGATGACCTTGCGGTTCGCTTCGACGATCTGGCCTTCGGCGGCTTTCGAGAACTCGGCGCTGGTGCCGGTAGCGATGGCGGCCAGCTGGCGGTTGTAGGCGACGGCTTTTTCAGCGGCAGGCTGGGCCTGGGCAGCGGACACCTGGAAGAATTCTTGCGGGTCCTTGGCCGACAGCAGCTGGCGAGCGGCGTTCGAGTTATCCGCCAGGGCAGCACGGGCGGTGGCGATGTTCAGCTCAACCAGCTTTTCCATGCTCTCGAAGGTCTTCGCGGTCAGCGAGGACATCAGGGCGAATTGCGATTCGAAATTTGCCTTGGTGGCGTTCGAGAACTGCTCGGGAATTGCAAACATGGGATTCTCCAGACAAGTCGTTATATGAGGTAACTGCGGGTGTACTGCTGTAACCGGTGAAGCTGGAAGGCTGGGCCGGTGCCGTTTGAATTGTGCACCGCAACAGAACCAATTTTTCCTCACTTTGAATCACGCGTCAAGCTAATTTGGTGCGTTGCACCATACTAGCCCCATCTGTTGTGATCTTGCATCGTATGAAATACTTCACGACAACTAATCTACTCATTCTGTCATTGCCGGAAGCGTAACGGTGCACGGTGGAACGCACCCTCCCATGCTAGACTTGCAATGATGCCATGCGCCACCCGGCGTGCCGGCCACGACTTTTCCCGACCATGGCCGACACCATCGCGACAACCGGCGCAGCACCCACAGCGCAGCGCTGGCTCATCCCAAGCTTTTTTGTCCTGCTGTGGAGCACCGGCTTCATCGTCGCCAAATTCGGCCTGCCCTATGCGCCGCCGCTGACCTTCCTGCTGCTGCGCTGCGCCGGCGTGCTGCTGGTGCTGCTGCCGATCGTGCTGCTCTGGCGTGCGCCATGGCCGCGCGGGCAGATGAAACACATTGCCGTCGCCGGCCTCCTGCTGCAGGCCGGTTATCTCGGCGGCGTCTGGTGTGCGATCAAGATCGGCATGCCGGCCGGAATATCCGCTCTCATCGTCGGCATGCAGCCCATCCTCACCGCGGTGGCCGCGCCCCTCATCGGCGAGCGGGTACGCCCGCGCCAGTGGTTCGGCCTGCTGCTGGGCCTGGGCGGCGTGGCGCTGGTAGTGGCCTCGAAAATGGGCCTGGAGGGCCTGTCGGGACGCGCCATCCTGTATTGCGTGCTGGCGCTGTTGTCGATCACGGCCGGCACGCTCTACCAGAAACGTCATTGTCCGAGTTTCGATCTGCGCACCGGCACCGTGATCCAGTTCGCGGTATCGGTCGGGGCGCTGTTTCCGCTGGCGATCTTCCTTGAACAGTTCGATTTCTCGTTGTCTAAAGTGGAGTGGAACGTCCGCTTCGTCGGCGCGCTGCTGTGGTCGATCTTCGCGCTGTCGATCGGCGCCATCTTCCTGCTGTTCCGGCTCATCAGCCGCGGCAGTGCCACGGCGGTGACGAGCCTGCTATACCTGACCCCGCCCACGACCGCCATCATGGCCTGGCTGCTGTTCGGCGAAAGCCTCGGTCCGCTTGAACTGGCGGGCATGGCAGTGGCGGTGGCCGGGGTCGCATTCGTCGTCAAGAAACAGGAGAGGCCATGATTTCAAACCTACAACAAGAAGCGGTCGACGCCGCGATCACCTCGCGCCGTTCGATCCGCGCCTTCCTCGACAAGCCGGTCGAGCGCGCCGACGTCGAGGCCATTCTCGAAGTGGCGGCCCGCGCTCCGTCCGGCACCAACACCCAGCCGTGGAAGGTGTACGTGCTCACGGGCGCGGCGCGGACCAGGCTGTCGGACGCGATCCTCGCCGTGCACCTCGATCCGGAACAGTCGCGCCAGCACACCGAGGAGTACGCCTACTATCCGCGCGAATGGGTGTCGCCCTTCATCGACCGCCGCCGCAAGGTCGGTTGGGACCTGTACAGCCTGCTCGGCCTGACGCGCGACAACAAGGAAGGCATGGCGGCCCAGCACGCACGCAATTTCCGCTTCTTCGACGCGCCCGTCGGCCTGATTTTCACCATCGACCGCGTGATGGAGCAGGGCTCCTGGCTCGACTACGGCATGTTCATGCAAAACATCATGGTGGCCGCGCGCGGACGCGGGCTCGACACCTGTCCGCAGGCCGCCTTCACGCAGTACCACCAGGTCATTGCTGAACAGCTCAATCTGCCGGCCAACGAAACCGTCGTCTGCGGCATGGCGCTGGGCTGGGCCGACCCCGGCAAGATCGAGAACACGCTCGTCACCGAGCGCGAGCCTGTGGCCTCCTTCGTCCGCTTTATGGAATGACATGTAGCGTTACGAATACAACTAAAACGGAAGCCCGATCTTGAGCCAGGTATGCGCGCCGCATACCGTTGTATTGCGGCAAAATAGCAAGGCAAGTGTTAAATTCGCTTGCAGTTGAGTTTGGCTCGAATACACTGGGGCAGTGCCTCATCAGTTCCGTGTGAAGGAAAGTAGAAAATGTTGAAGCTCCTGTTGGCCGCTCTGGTATCGCTGTTCCTGGTAGCCGAGCCGGTGTCGGCTGCCGGCGCCGGCGCGGGCGCGCAGGCCAGTTCGGAAAAGCGCAAGCGCCCGGCAGTGAAGAAAAAAGTGGTCAAGAAGACCACTTCGAAGGCCAAGCGCAAGGGCAAGCGCAAGGAGTCGGCGCAGGCCATCGCCGCCGACAACCGCCAGCGCATGGTGCGCCGGGTCGAAACCGTGCGCGGCAAGCGCCGCGTCACGTATCACCTCGCCCGCCGCGCCGCCCCCGCGGTGCTGGCGATTCCCGCCATGCGCACCGCCGGCGACATGGCCGGCCTGCACAAGACACAGGATCCGCTGTCGCTGCGTTCGAGCGTCGCCTTCGTGCTGGACCAGAACAGCCATGAGGTGCTGTTCGAGAAGAACGCCAACGTCGCGCTGCCGATCGCCTCGATCACCAAGCTGATGACCGGCTTGATCGTCGTCGAGGCGAACCAGAACCTGGACGAAACCCTCGTCATCACCAACGACGACGTCGACCGCCATAAATACAGCAGCTCGCGCCTGCCGGTCGGCGCGCGCATGACCCGGAACAACCTGCTGCACATCGCGCTGATGAGTTCGGAAAACCGGGCGGCGTCGGCCCTCGGACGCAACTATCCGGGCGGCATCAACGGTTTCGTGGCTGCGATGAACGCCAAGGCGCGCGAACTGGGCATGAACGACACCCAGTTCGTCGATTCGAGCGGCCTGTCGAGCCGGAACGTGTCGAGCGCGCGCGACCTGGCGAAACTGGTGGCCTACGCACACCAGAAGCCGCTCCTGCGCCAGTACTCGACCGATCCGAACTGGGTGGTCGAAGCGAGCGGCCGCCCTATGCGCTACAGCAATACCAACTACCTGGTGGCGCTGCCGGACTGGAACATCGGCCTGCAAAAGACCGGCTTCATCAACGAAGCAGGGCGCTGCCTCGTGATGCAGGCGATGATTCAGGGCCGCAACGTGATCATGGTCTTCCTCGATTCCAAGGGCAAGATGTCGCGTACCGCCGATGCCGGCCGCATGCGGCGCTGGCTGGAGGCGCTCACGCCGGACACGGTGACGCCGTCCGCCGGCGCCACCACCACCGCGGCGGCATCGGCCGCAGCGGAAGCGGCCCACGCCGCGTTCACGACCGTGGCGGCGCCGACGGTGCGCTGAGCGCCACACCATCCTTGTATTGTTGTCGTTTCGACGAATCGAGCCGGCCTGGCCGGGTCAGCGCGCGGGCCTGAAACCCAGCGTCGACGAAATCTGTCCGGCGGTCTGCACCAGGTCGTCCAGCCATTCTTCCTGCAGGCGGTCGGCCGGGGCCGAGATCGACAGGCCGGCCACCAGTTTGCCGCTGTCGTCATGGATGCCCGCCGCCATGCAGCGCACGCCCAGTTCCAGTTCTTCGTTGTCGCGCGCGTAGCCGCGTGCGCGTACCAGGCTCAGTTCGCGTTCGAGCTTGGCCAGGTCGGTGATCGAATTCTTGTTGTGGCCGGCAAGACCGGTGCGCGTGGCGTAGGCGCGGATCGCCTTGGCCTCGTCCACCGACAGGAACAGCTTGCCGGTCGAGGTCAGGTGCAGCGGTCCGCGGCCGCCGATGGCGCGCACCACCTGCATGCCGGAGCGCTCGGAAAAGGCGCGGTCGATATACACGATCTCGTCGCCCTGGCGTACCGACAGGTTCACCGTCTGCTGGGTTTTCTTGTGCAGGGCGCGCATGTAGTCGAGCGCCGCTTCGCGCACCGACAGCCGGCTTTTCACGACATTACCGAGCTCCAGCAGGCGCATGCCGAGACGGTAGGTGCCGGGTTCGACGCGATCGACGAAACGGCTGACCACCATGTCGTTCAGGATGCGGTGTGCGGTCGAGGGGTGCAGGCCGGATACCTTCGACAATTCCTTCAGGCTGACCGGGTCGGGATAGGCGGCCAGTGCGTCGAGCAACGCGACCATGCGCTCAATCACCTGGATCGATGTCTTGGGCGCTTCGACTGTTTCGATTTTCATGATGTGGTTGGTGCAGTGCAGTATCGTTTTTACTTTATACCATAATGCGAAACAGGGCGACGTATTCACTAGTGCAAGCCCTCCAGGAGCAAGCGCTTTCCCGGTTCCCCCTAGAGCAGGCATAATGACAGTTCTGCATGTTTTCCTGGAAATATAATGGAACAACCGACCAGCGAGTTCAAGAGCAAGGCTGGCTTGAAACGTATCTATAACGCCTCGAGTTACGCGATCCAGGGCCTGATGACGGCCTGGCGCATCGAGCACTCGTTCCGGCAGGAAGTGTTGGTGTTCGTGCTGGCGGTGATTTTCGCCTTCGTGCTGCCGGTGTCGGGCTTCCAGCGCCTCGCACTGATCGGCGTGGTGTTGCTGGTGCTGATCGTCGAGTTGCTCAATTCCGCGATCGAGGCGGTGGTCGACCGCATCTCGCTCGAACGCCATCCGCTGTCGAAAAACGCCAAGGACTTCGGCGGCGCCGCCGTCGGGCTGACGATCCTCCTTGCGGCGCTGACCTGGGGCACCATTCTCTACAATCGGTTTACGTGACAGCACAGCAAGCTTGTCAGAAATGCCGCAGAATAGCCGGATGGCCGTGCGGCGTCATGGTGACGCCGCCGATCCGGCCAGCTTCCAGGAGATGACCATGACCTTACGCCTGGGCGACACCGCCCCCGACTTCGAGCAGGACTCCAGCATTGGCCGCATTCGCTTCCACGAGTGGGCAGGGGATTCCTGGGTGGTGCTGTTCTCGCATCCGGCCGACTTCACGCCGGTGTGCACGACCGAACTGGGCTTGACCGCCAAACTCAAACCCGAATTCGACAAGCGCAACGTCAAGGCGATCGCGCTGTCGGTCGACCCGGCCGACCAGCACCGCGAATGGATCCGCGACATCGAGGAAACCCAGCAGACGGTGGTGGGTTTCCCGATCATCGCCGACGCCGACAAATCGGTATCGACCTTGTACGACATGATCCACCCGGAAATGTCGGCCACGGCGACCGTGCGTTCGCTGTTCGTGATCGACCCGAAGAAAAAGGTGCGCCTGATCATCACCTATCCGATGAGCACCGGCCGCAACTTCGACGAAGTGCTGCGCGTGATCGACGCGCTGCAGCTGACCGACGGCTACACGGTGGCCACGCCGGGCAACTGGAAGGATGGCGACGACGTCATCATCCCGCTGACCGTGCAGGACCCGGCCGTGCTCGCGGAAAAATATCCGAAGGGCTTTACCGCGCCGAAGCCCTACCTGCGCTTGACGCCGCAGCCGAACAAGTAAGCAAACTACGAATGTAGGGTGGACTCCCGAGTCCACACGTTCAGGCATTTGCGATATCGAAACGCATCCGCGAAGCCGGCGGCGGGTGCGCATCGACATCCATCACATGCTTTCTACCTGTACGACCACAATAGGGTCGCATGGGTGTCTACCTGTGAACGCGTGGACTCGGGAGTCCACCCTACGTCCTCGCTATTTTCCGCATATCGACTCGCGGCAACCGCCACCCCCATCTCCACTCGACGCATAAGCAAATAAGAAACCCATCGTTTGTCCTACGGCTGACCCGGCTTACTCTTGGGCTCACTGAAGGACAATCATGCTGATGACATATATCACCGCCGGCTTCGGGGTCGGGCTTCTGGTAGGGATGACGGGCGTGGGCGGCGGGTCGCTGATGACGCCGCTGCTGACCCTGCTGTTCGGCGTGTCGCCGTCGGTCGCCGTCGGCACCGACCTGGCCTTTGCCTCCATCACCAAGGGCGCCGGCACCATTACCCACCGTTTCAATAACACCGTCAACTGGGCCATCGTGCGCCGGCTCTGCATCGGCGCGCTGCCGGCCGCGCTCGTCGCCACGCTGGCGCTGAAGCACTTCGGGACGCTCGATGCGAGCATTGGCCAGGTCATCCGCTATTCCATCGCCGGCTCGGTGATGCTGACCGTCATCGCGCTGCTGTTCCGGCGCCGCATGCTGGCCTGGATCCAGGCCAAGCCCGGCCGCCAGCTGCAGGGCAGGGCGCTCAGGAACGCGACGATCTTCTCGGGCGCCGTACTGGGCGTGCTCGTCACCGTCTCGTCTATCGGCGCCGGCGCCATCGGCGCGACCCTGCTGGTCATGCTGTATCCGCAATTGACGCCCGCCGAAGTCGCCGGTACCGACATTGCCTACGCGGTGCCGCTCACCGCCATCGCCGCGCTCGGCCACTGGTGGCTCGGCTCGATCGACTGGATGCTGCTGCTGACCCTGCTGGTCGGCTCGGTGCCCGGCATCACCCTCGGTTCGATGGCTGCACGCAAGGTGCCGGAGCGCTTCCTGCGCGGGCTGCTGGCGCTGACGCTGACCGGCGTCGCGGCGAAACTGGTGCTGTAAGGATGCGGAACGCAAGGGAGTCGTATCGGGTTCGCCACGCTAATAGCATAATTCGTCTATGCAAATGAAGATTCCTTCGTTTGTTTTATGAGATGTAAGTGAGATTATTACGTCCCATTAGAAGAATTTGTAATAAGGCTCTCATGACACAAACGCGCGCACCAGGCCGGGTGATCCCCGGGTTCGGGCTCTCGCTCGGGTTCACGATCTTTTATCTGGCCCTGATCGTGCTGATCCCGCTCTCGGCCGTGTTCCTCAAAACCTTTACCATGAGCTGGGAAGCGTTCTGGGGCGCCGTCACTTCCGAGCGCGTGCTCGCTTCCTACCGGCTCACCTTCGGCGCCTCGCTGCTCGCCGCCGCCCTGAACGTGGTGTTCGGCGGCATCGTCGCCTGGGTGCTGGTGCGCTACCGCTTCCCGGGCAAGCGCTTCATCGACGCGCTCGTCGACCTGCCGTTCGCACTGCCCACCGCCGTGGCCGGCATCACGCTCACCGCCCTGTATTCGCACAACGGCTGGATCGGCCAGTACCTGCAAAGCCTGGGCATCAAGGTCGCCTTCACGCCGCTGGGCGTGGTGGTGGCGCTGACCTTCATCGGCCTGCCCTTCGTCGTGCGCACGGTGCAGCCGGTGCTCGAAGAAGCCGAGCGCGAACTGGAGGAAGCCGCCGCCAGCCTGGGCGCCAGCCCGTTGCAGACTTTCTGGCGCGTGATCCTGCCGACTATCGTGCCGGCCCTGCTGACGGGCTTCGCGCTCGCCTTTGCCCGTGCCACCGGCGAATACGGCTCGGTCATCTTCATCGCCGGCAACCTGCCGATGGTGTCCGAGATCACGCCCCTCCTCATCATCACCAAACTGGAGCAGTACGATTACGCAGGCGCCACCGCGATCGCGGTCGTGATGCTGATCGTGTCCTTCATCCTGCTCCTGACGATCAACCTGTTGCAGGCCTGGACCCGCAGAAGGGCAGGCAAGAAATGAGCGCCGTGTTCGAAAAAACCGTGAACCAACCCGTCGCCCCCGCGCCGCGCGCGGTGCGTCCGGTGAAAACCAACGCCTTCGAGCCGAACTGGGTGCGCTGGACGCTGATCGCCGTCGCGCTGACCTTCCTGACCCTGTTCCTGTTCGTGCCGCTGGTCGCCGTGTTCACCGAAGCCTTGAAGCGCGGCTGGGACACCTATGTCGAAGCTATCCTCGACCCGGACGCCATCTCCGCGATCAAGCTCACGCTCATCGCGGCCGGCATCGCGGTGCCGCTGAACCTGGTGTTCGGCGTGGCCGCCGCCTGGGCGATCGCCAAGTTCGATTTCAAGGGCAAGAGCGTGCTGCTGACCCTGATCGACCTGCCGTTCTCGGTGTCCCCGGTCATCGCCGGCCTGGTCTACGTGCTGCTGTTCGGCGCCCAGGGCTGGTTCGGCGACTGGCTGATGGAGCACGACATCAAGATCCTGTTCGCGGTGCCGGGCATCGTGCTGGCGACGGTGTTCATCACCTTCCCCTTCGTGGCCCGCGAGCTGATCCCGCTGATGCAGCAGCAGGGCACCGAGGAAGAAGAAGCGGCGCTGGTGCTCGGGGCGTCCGGCTGGCAGACCTTCTGGCGCGTCACGCTCCCGAACATCAAATGGGGCCTGCTGTACGGCGTCATCCTGTGCAATGCGCGGGCGATGGGCGAGTTCGGCGCGGTGTCGGTGGTCTCGGGGCACATCCGCGGCGAAACCAACACCATGCCGCTGCAGGTCGAGATCCTCTACAACGAATACAACTTCACGGCCGCGTTCGCGATCGCATCGCTGCTGGCGCTGCTTGCGCTGGTAACGCTGGCCATCAAGACCTTTATCGAATGGCGCCTGCACCAGTCCATGGCTGCGGATGCCGGTACCACGGAGCGCACGCAATGACGATCGAAGTCCAACACATCCGCAAGCAGTTCGGCCAGTTCACGGCGCTCGACAATGTGTCGCTGCAGTTCCCGGACGGCCAGCTGACCGCCTTGCTCGGGCCTTCCGGCTGCGGCAAGACCACGCTGCTGCGCATCATCGCGGGCCTCGAACACCCGGATTCCGGCGCCGTGCTGCTCGACGGCCAGGATGCCTCGACCAGCCATGTGCGCGAACGCCAGGTGGGCTTCGTGTTCCAGCACTATGCGCTGTTCAAGCACATGACCGTGTTCGAGAACGTCGCCTTCGGCCTGCGCGTGCGTCCGCGCCGCGAACGCCCGTCCGAAGCCCAGATCCGCGACAAAGTAAAACAGCTGCTGGAACTGGTGCAGCTGGACTGGAT
>JBBWZO010000046.1:0-8657 GCA_039649125.1 Massilia sp.
CGGGCGAGCAGTTCGACGAGTGGGGCTGGCGCTGGATGTTCTTCACCGGCATCATCAGTGCCGTGCTCGGCATCACCATCTTCAGCAAGCTGGAAGAATCGCCGATGTTCAAGAAGATGCAGGAAGCCAAGGCGCGCAGCAAGGCCGCAGTCACCCCGACCGCGCACCCGGTGCGCACCCTGTTCACCGGCCAATTCCGCAACGTCCTGCTGGTCAACCTGCTGCTGACCATCGGCGGCGGCGCCGGTTATTACCTGACCTCGGGCTTCCTGCCGACCTACCTGAAAGTCGTCAACGGCACCCCGGCGGAGACGGCGGGCTTCATCCTGATGCTCGCCAGCGTCGGCGTCATCATCGCCTCGGTCGCCGCCGGCCACCTGAGCACCTTTATCGGCCGCAAGAAAACCTTCATCTGGGTGGGCGTGGCGCGCCTGGTCATGCTGCCCGCCATCGCGCTGCTGATGCCGGGCGTGACCGACACCGTAACCCTCGCGATCTACGTCATCGTCTTCAGCATGCTGGGCAGCATGGGCTACGCGCCGATCCTGATCTTCCTGAACGAGCGCTTCCCGACCTCGATCCGCGCCACCGGTACCGGCCTGTCCTGGAACATCGGCTTTGCCATCGGCGGCGTGATGCCGACCTTCGTCTCGCTGGCCTCGCCGATGCCGGCCGACGTGCCGATGTCGCTGGCGATCTTCCTGGCGGCGATCAGCGTCCTCTTCCTGATCGGCGCCTTCGTCGTGCCCGAAACGATCGGCAAGCTCGACGAGCCGAATTCCTGAAGCCCGGACCGCAAGGAGACGAAGCATGCACGCAAAAGACCAGAAAATTCAAGAGCGTTCTGTCCGCTTTCGCAATGAGTACGTGAACGCCACGCCGGGCTGGTACCGCGGCGAAATGCACCTCGGCTTCACCCTGCTGTTTACCGGCGGCGTGATTGCCTGGTGCCTGTTCCAGATCGAGCATTCGCGCTGGCAGGAATGGATGATCGCGCTGCCGATCTTCCTCTTCGGTAACTGGGCCGAGTGGGCCGCGCACCGCTACCTGCTGCATCGCCCGAGCAAGTACTTCAACGCGGTCTACAAGCGCCACTGCGCCGTGCACCACCAGTTCTTCACCCACGTCACGCTCGAGTACGAGGGACAGAAAATGTGGCGCGCACTGCTGTTCCCGCCGTTCGCGCCGGTGATGTTCGTGCTGGCGGCGCTGCCGGCGGCGCTGCTGGTCGGGTGGCTGTGGAGCGCCAATGCAGGCTACATCGCGATGCTGACCATGGCCGGCTACTTCCTGATGTACGAGGCGCTGCACACCGCCTCGCACGTGGTCGACAGCCCCTTCCTCGACCGCCTGCCCCTGGTCAACACGGTGCGACGCATGCACGTGATCCACCACCACCCGGAACTGATGGCGACCCGCAATTTCAACCTCACCTTCCCGATCTGCGATGCGCTGTTCGGCACGAGCGACCTGAGGAAGGGCCTGTGGGGCACGCTGTTCCACGGCAGCGGCCACGCCACGATGGGCGAGGAAGAGCGTCGCATACTGGGCATTAATCAGGGCATTGGCAGCGCCGCGCCCGGCACCGCCCGGGGCGGGGTGAAGCCATCTCGACAGCATCACGATTCGTGATACTGCTGATCAATAAACATTATTTGGCGTGATGCTTGGCGGTCCCTATACTCAAATCAACACCACAGGCATTATGTCCGGGAGCTTGACAGAATGGAAATGAAACTTCCCCAACCGACCGAGCGCCAGCAGTCGGAGCCCTTCCTGGGCCGCCCGCTGCGCCGTGTCGAGGACGCCACGCTACTGACCGGCCGCGGCCAGTACGGCGACGACGTCGGGGTCAAGCCGGGCACGCTGCACGCGGCAATCGTCCGCTCGCCGCATGCCCACGCCATCATCAACGGCATCGACAGCAAGCGCGCCGAAGCCGCACCGGGCGTGCGCGCCGTGCTCACCGGCCGCGACCTGGGCGCCTGGTCGAAGCCCTTCGTCGTCGGCGTCAAGGCGCCGATGGAAATGTGGGCGCTGGCGCTCGACCGGGTGCGCTATGCCGGCGAACCGGTGGCGGTCGTGGTGGCCGATTCGCGTTACCTGGCCGAGGACGCGGCCGACCTGGTGGTGGTCGACTACACCCGGCTCGATCCGGTCGTCTCGATCGATGCCGCGATCCTCCCCGACGCGCCGGTGCTGCACGAAGGCCACGGCAGCAACATCGCCAGCGACCGCCACTTCCGTTACGGCGATCCCGAAACGGCGTTTGCGCAAGCGGCGCACACGGTCGAACTCACGGTGCGCTACCCGCGCAACTCGTGCACCCCGATCGAAGGCGCGGTGGTGGTCGCCGACTACCTGTCGGAAGAAGACGGTTATGACGTCGCTTCGAATTTCATGGGCCCGTTCTCGCTGCATACGGTGATGGCGCTGGCCCTGCGCGTGCCCGGCCACAAGCTGCGCCACCGCACCTATCGCGATTCCGGCGGCAGCTTCGGCGTCAAGCACGCGGTGTTCCAGTATGCGGTGCTGATGTGCCTGGCTTCGCGCAAGGCCGGCGCGCCGGTGAAATGGGTCGAGGACCGCCTCGAGCACCTCGGGGGCCTGACCTCGTCCACCAACCGCCTGTCGACGATCCGCGCCGCGGTCGAGCTTGATGGCCGCATCACCGCCCTCTCCTACGACCAGCTCGACGACGTCGGCGGCTACCTGCGCGCGCCCGAACCGGCCACCTTCTACCGCATGCACGGCTGCCTGACCGGCGCCTATGCCATCCCGAATCTGCTGGTGCGCAACCGCGTGGTGCTGACCAACAAGACCCCGGCCGGCCTGGTGCGCGGCTTCGGCGGGCCCCAGGTCTATTTCCAGCTCGAGCGGCTGATGCAGCGCATCTCGATCGAACTCGGCATCGACCAGGTCGAACTGTACCGCCGCAACTTCATCCCGGCCGATGCCTTCCCCTACCAGGCGGCCGCCGGCGCCCTGATCGATTCGGGCAACTACCAGCGTGCCCTGGAACTGGTGTCGACCGAAGGGCGCCTGGCCGAGCTGTACGCGACACGCGAGCGCGCCCGCGCCGAGGGCCGGCTGTACGGCATCGGCTTTGCCGCCATCGTCGAGCCCTCGATCTCGAACATGGGCTACATCACCACCGTGCTGCCGAAAGAGGCGCGCGCCAAGGCCGGGCCGAAGAACGGCGCGATCGCCTCGGCCTCGGTCGCCATCGACCCGTTAGGGGGCATCAACGTCACCATCGCCTCGGCGCCGGCCGGCCAGGGCCACCGCACCGTGTGCGCCCAGGTCGTGGCCGACGTGCTGGGCCTGGAGCCGGACAATGTCGCGGTCAACGTCGAATTCGATACCCAGAAGGATGCCTGGTCTGTCGCCGCGGGCAACTACTCGAGCCGCTTTGCCGGCGCCGTGGCGGGCAGCGTGCACCTGGCCGCCTGCAAGATCCGCGACAAGCTCGCGCTCATCGCCGCCGCCCAGCTGAAGGTGGACGCTGCGGACATCGTCTTCGAAGGCGGCAAGGTCTATCCGAAGGAGGACCCGGCGCGCGCCCTGCCCTTCCTGCGCATGGCCGCCAGCCCGCACTGGGCGCCGGCCCTGCTGCCCGAGGGCGTCGAGCCCGGCCTGCGCGAAACCGCCTTCTGGACCGCGCCGCAACTGGGCGCGCCTGACGAGCAGGACCGCGTCAACACCTCGGCCGACTACGGCTTCGCTTTCGACGTCTGCGGCGTCGAGATCGACCGCAACACCGGCCGCGTGCGGATCGACAAGTACATCACCACCCACGACGCCGGCAAGATCCTGAACCCTGCGCTGGCCGACGGCCAGATCCGCGGCGCGTTTGCCCAGGGCCTGGGCGCCGCGCTGATGGAGGAATTCCGCTACGGCGAGGACGGCAGCTTCCAGTCCGGCACCTTCGCCGACTACCTGGTGCCGACCACCTGCGAAGTGCCCGAGCCGCAGATCATCCACATGGAGACGCCGTCGCCGTTCACACCGCTGGGCGCCAAGGGCCTGGGCGAAGGCAACAACATGAGCACGCCGCCGTGCATCGGCAACGCGGTCGCCGACGCCCTCGGCGTGCGTGACGTCGAGCTGCCGCTGACGCCCTCGAAAGTCATCGACCTGATCGGAGGCGACGAACCGCCGCCATCGAAAGCGGTGGCCCAGCAGCAGGCCGCGCCCGCACCAAGCGCCGGCGCCGGCGGCAAAGGCGGCAAGGCGCTTGCCGCCCGCGGCGAAGTGGTGCTCGACGCGCCGCCCGAAGCCGTGTTCCGGGTGCTGCTCGACCCGGTCGCGCTGGCCAAGGTCATCCCCGGCTGCAATGCGCTGGAACCCGCCGGAGAGAACCGCTACCGGGCCGACGTCAGCGTGGGCGTCGGCATGATCAAGGCACGCTATGCCGCCGAGGTGGCCCTGTCCGAGCTCGACCCGCCGCGCAGCCTGCGCCTGGCCGGCTCCGGCCTGTCCGCGGTCGGCAGCGCACGCGGCAGCGGCATCGTCACCCTCGAGCCTGCCGATGGCGGCACCCTGCTGCGCTACGACTACGCCGCCGAAGTCTCGGGCAAGGTCGCGGCGGTGGGCAGCCGCATGCTCGAAGGCGCGGCGAAGATCGTCCTGAACCAGCTGTTCGAGCAGCTCGGCCGTGAAGCGGGAGGACAAGGCGCAGGAGGTAAAGGCGCGGCAGCTGCCGCGCCGGCAACCCACAAACGCGGCCTCTTCGCGCGCCTGCTGACCCTGTTTGGAGTGAAACGATGAAACCACAAGCATTCGACTACGCCCGTCCCGACAGCGCCGACGAAGCCGTCGCCCTGCTGACCGAGGCCGGCGAAGACGCCCGCATCCTGGCCGGCGGCCAGTCGCTGATGGCGGTCCTGAATCTGCGCCTGGCCCAGCCGAGCGTGCTGATCGACATCTCGCGCGTGCCGGACCTGAACTACGTCCGCACCTCGGCGACGCATCTGGCGATCGGCGCCGCCGCCACGCAAGGCAGCGTCGAGTGGCGCCCCACGCTGGCGCAGGAAGTGCCGCTGCTGGCCCAGGCCTTCCCGCATATCTCGCACTTCCAGATCCGCAACCGCGGCACCGTATGCGGCTCGATCGCCCATGCCGACCCGAGCGCCGAACTGCCGCTGGCCCTGCTGGCGCTGGGGGGCGAGGTGGTGCTGCGCAGCCGCCGCGGCAAGCGCACGGTCGCTGCCGAGGATTTTTTCCAGGGCATGCTGATGACGGCGCGCGCGCCCGACGAACTGGTCGAGGAAGTGCGCTACCCGCTCGCCCTGCAGGGGGTGCGCTATGCCTTCGACGAATTCTCCGGCCGCCACGGCGACTTCGCGGTCTGCGCGGTGGCCGCGGTGGTGGGCCCGGACAGCATCCGCCTCGCCGTCGGCGGCGTCTCGGACCGTCCGCGCCTGCGCGCCTGGCCGCGCCTGAATGGCAGCGAGCTGGATGCCGCCATCAACGATTTCGCCTGGGAGCTGGGCGCGAAGGACGACCACCACGCCTCGGCCAAGTTCCGGCGGCAATTGGTGCGCCATTTGGGGCGTACCGCGATTGAGAAGGCAATGTCATGAAGACCTACCGAAAAGACGATGTCGTGCGCATTCACCTGGTCCTGAACGGCCAGCAGCGCAGCGGCACCTGTGAACCGCGCACCCTGCTGTCGGACTTCCTGCGCCAGGAACTGGGCGCGACCGGCACCCACGTCGGCTGCGAGCACGGCGTGTGCGGGGCCTGCACCGTGAACATCGAGGGCGTCGCCGGGCGTTCCTGCATGACGCTCGCCGTGCAGGCCGAAGGCTGCCGGGTCGATACCGTCGAGGGGCTCAATCGTGGCCACGAAGACCTGTCCGACCTCCAGGAAGCCTTCCGCCGCAACCACGCGCTGCAATGCGGCTTCTGCACCGCCGGGATCATGATGTCCTGCACCGACTACCTGCGCCGCAACCCCGACCCGTCCGAGGATGAAGTGCGCGAAATGCTGTCGGGCCACCTGTGCCGCTGCACCGGCTACACCAACATCGTCAGGGCCGTGCTGGAAACGGCGGCCGAGCGCCTCGGCAAGCCGCACGGCGCCTGGGCGCACCCCGACGCGCCCGGCCACGCCGGCGTCGGGCCCGACGAGCAGGCCAGGCTGGTGAACGCCTGACCCCGAACGCCTGATCCAGAACATCAATACACAACCAACCCGGAGGAGAACATCGTGCTCGATCTTGGACGCACATTCCTGCAAAGCGTCGAACGCAGCCCGCATGCGCTGGCGGTCGTCGACGGCGAGCAGCGCCTGACCTACACCCAGTGGTACGAACGCATCCAGGCCGCGGCCGCCGGGCTGTCCGCCCTCGGCCTTGAACGCGGCGACCACCTGCTGGTGGTGCTGCAGAACCGCATCGAAATGGCGACCCTGCACTGGGCCTGCCAGTTCCTGGGCGTGATCGCCACCCCGCTGAACTGGCGCGCCAAGCCCGAGGAAGTCGAGTACTGCCTGCTTGATTCGGGCGCCAAGGCCATCGCCTACGAACCGGTCAGCGAAGCCGCCATTGCCGGCAGCGCCGCCGCAGCCGGCCTGCCGCGCATTGCAGTGGGCGGGGCCGCCAACGGCACGATCGGATACGACGCATTGCTGGCGCGCCAGCCGGATGCGCCTATCCTCGCCGCCGGGGCGAACGACATCTCGCTCATGCTCTACACCTCGGGCACCACCGGCAAGCCGAAGGGTGTGCCGCGCCGCCACCGTGCCGAGCGTGCCGGCGCGCTGGGCCACGTGGCGCAGAACCTGTACCGGCGCGGCGAACGCACCCTCGGCGTCATGCCGCTGTACCACACGATGGGCGTGCGCTCGCTGCTGGCGATGGCGCTGATCGACGGCCTGTTCGTCTGCGTGCCGAAGTTCGATTGCGCCGCGGCCTTCCGCTATATCGAGCAGGAGCGCGTGACCAACCTGTACCTGGTGCCGACCCTCTACCACGACATGCTGGCCTGGCGCGAAAAGAACGGCGCCGACATCTCCTCGGTGACGAAGCTCGGCTTCGCCGGCGCGCCGATGCCGGACGGCCTGCTCAAACGCCTGAGCGAGACCTTCAGGCCCGAGCTGTTCGTCAACCACTACGGCTCGTCCGAGGTGTACACCTTCGCCATCGACCAGGACGCCACCCGCAAGGCCGGCAGCGCCGGGCGCGCCGGCATCAACACCCGCCTGCGCGTGGTGCCCCTGAACGCCGCGGCCCCGGAGGGCACCGTTGCCCCGGGCGAGGAAGGCCAGATCATCTGCGACCTGCAGGGCGACGAAGCCTTCGAGGGCTACTGGAACCGGCCGGATGCCGACGCCAAGTCGATCCGCGGCGGCTGGTACTTCACCGGCGACACCGGCTATATCGACGCCGACGGCGACCTGTTCGTCACCGGGCGCATGGACGACATGATCATCAGCGGCGGCGAGAACATTTCGCCGGTCGACATCGAATCGGTGCTGTCGCTGCATCCGTCGGTCGACGAAGTCGCGGTGGCCGGCCTGAAGGACGAACGCTGGGGCCAGAAAGTGGTCGCTTTCGTGAAGGCGCATGGCGATGTCAGCCCGGAAGCGCTGAACGAATACTGCCAGTCCTCCGACCTGCTGAACTTCAAGCGCCCGCGCGAATACGTGTTCGTGCGCGAGATCCCGAAGTCCCCGGTCGGCAAGATCCTGCGCCGCAAGCTGGTCGCCGGCGAATACGAAGCCATGCCCGCACCTAGCGGCAACCACCAGGGAAGCGTCCAATGAACGCAAGGCTGAGCCCCGGGGTGGGCAACAGCGTGGGCACGACGGTGAGCAAATGAGCAAGCCGCGCCTGATCGTCGCCATCACCGGCGCCAGCGGCGCCATCTACGGCGTGCGCCTGCTGGAAGCGCTGCGGGCATCCGGTGCGTGCGAATCGCACCTCGTGATGTCGTCGTCCGGCGTCATGACGGCGCAGCAGGAACTCGACCTGCGCCGCAGCGACATCGAAGCACTGGCCGACGTGGTCCACAACGTCAAGGACATCGGCGCCACGATCGCCAGCGGCTCGTTCCAGTCAGCCGGGATGGTGGTGGCGCCGTGCTCGATGAAGACGCTGGCGAGCATCGCCCACGGCCTGGCCGACAACCTGGTCGCGCGCGCGGCGGACGTCATCCTCAAAGAGCGGCGCCGGCTGGTGCTGGTGGCGCGCGAAACCCCGCTCAACCTCGCGCACCTGCGCAACATGACCAGTGTCACCGAGATGGGCGGCATCATCTTTCCACCGGTGCCGGCGTTTTATACCAGGCCGGCCTCGCTCGACGAAGTCGTCAATCATACCGTCGGGCGCCTGCTCGACCTGTTCGACCTCCCCCACGGCGGCCTGGTGAAGCGCTGGGAAGGCATGAACAAAGAAGCGCCGTGACAGGACAAACCCGAACATCAACTATAAGCTCCAGGAGAACCGCATGACCCAACTGAACCACCCCGCCCACAGCCTGCTCGACAACCTGCAGGGTTTTCGGGTCGATATCGCTCCCGACCAGCAGCGCGCCGACATCGTCCTCTCGAACGGCCCCTTCAACATCATCTCGATGGCCCAGCGCGACCAGCTGCGCCTGGTGTTCGAAGCGCTCGACTTCGACGAGCGCGTGCGCGTGATCGTGCTGCG
>JBBWZO010000061.1:0-31101 GCA_039649125.1 Massilia sp.
TGGCGGAGAGAGGGGGATTCGAACCCCCGATAGGCTATGAACCTATACACGCTTTCCAGGCGTGCGACTTAAACCACTCATCCATCTCTCCTGCATCCTTCGCTCTCGCGAAGCCGCCTATTATAGCAACAATTCTCGGCAGTTCAAGCACAATCCCGCTACACCTTGCACAGCGCCAACACCGACAGGTCTGCCAACCGTCCAGGCCGGCCAAATACGCGGGTGAAAACTCCCGAACACGCACAACAGAAAACGATCCGAAATATTTAATCTTGTCATTTTACTGTCATCGAGCGGTAGTTTTTGTTTGTTTAAATGCATGCATCCGCGCCAATAAACGCGCGGCCAGACCGGCTTCAAGGCAGTCGCCGGTCATCCATACCCGTCGCCGGAGTGAACCGGTACGACTGACCTTTCGGAGAATGCTCAGCATGACAGACAAGAACCTCTCGCCGTCGCGGCGCAACCTGCTCAAGGGCGTCGCCGGCGTGTCCGCCTTGCCCTTCGTCGGGGCCTTCATGGCGCTGCAGTCGCAACAGGCCCGGGCCGCCAATGGCGCGACCACGCTCATCGAGAGCCCCTACGGCCCGATCCGCCCGGTCAAGGACCTGAGCACCGGCCTGCCGCTGCTGCAATTGCCGCCGGGCTTTACTTATAAAAGCTTCGGCTGGCGCGGCGATACCATGACGGATGGCAAACCGTGCCCGGGCGGTCACGACGGCATGGGCGTCATCGTGGCGCGCAAGGTCGGGCGCAGCAGCGAGCTGGTGCTGGTGCGCAACCACGAAATCGGCGCCACCGCGGCCGCCAATTTCATCGATGCGCCGGGCGTCTACGATCCGGGCAACAACACCGCCGGGTCGCTGAATAAATTCGGCGGCGGCACCACCAACCTGATCTTCCGTGACGGCAACTGGGTCGGCATGACCCCGAGCCTGGGCGGCACCGCGACCAACTGCGCCGGCGGCATCACGCCCTGGGGTACCTGGCTGACCTGCGAAGAGGTCGGCTCCGACAACATCAGCACCTCTGGCCGCAAGCACGGCTACGTGTTCGAGGTTGGCGCCGACCCGGCGCGCACGACCGGCCAGCCGATCATCGGCATGGGCCGCTTCGCGCACGAAGCCGCCGCCGTCGATCCGGTCACCGGCAACGTCTACCAGACTGAAGATTCGGGCGGCAAGTCGGGCTTCTATCGCTATGTGCCGGACGTCAAGAACGGCGCACCGGGTTCGCTGGCGCTGGGCGGCGTGCTGCAGATGGCCAAGGTCAAGGGCCTGGCCAACGTCAACCTCGGCACTGCGCCGATCAATGCGACTTATGAGCTGGAGTGGGTGAACATCGCCAACCCGGACCAGAACCGCGGCGACGCCACCGGCCCGACCGGCATCGCGATCACCAACGCGGCCGGCCCCTTCGTGCAGGGCTGGAACCAGGGCGCGCTGCGCATGAACCGCGGCGAAGGCATCTGGTATGCGCAGGGCAAGATGTACGTGATGGATACCTCGGGCGGCGCCGTCTCGCGCGGTGCGATCTGGGAACTCGACCTGGCGTCGCAAACCCTGACCTGCATCTATTCGAGCCCGAGCCCGCTGGTGGGGAACATGGGCGACAACCTGACGGTCAGCCCGCGCAATGCGATCCTGGTCTGCGAAGACGCGTCCACGGCCGCCACCGATCAGTTCGGCTTCGGCCAGCGCCTGATGGGCATCACGGGTGGCGGTGACGCCTACATCTTCGCCAAGAACAATATCGTGTTGACCGAGGCGCAATTGCAGAGGGCGGGCAAGCTGGCCAGCCTGGCGGGCGACCGCCGCGCCAACGAATTCGCCGGCGCCTGCTTCGATCCGACCGGCCGCTACCTGTTCGTCAACATCCAGACGCCGGGCGTGACCTTCGCCATCACCGGTCCCTGGGCCAGGGGTCCGCTGTAATCCGCACAGATAACCATAACAGGGGAAACAAATGCATCTCAAAAAATTTGCCGCGGCCTCAGTTGCCTCCTTCGTCGCCGCCTTGAGCCTGGCCGGCCCGGCCAACGCCGCCGTCCTGCTGGGCGCCGGCGGCTCGTCGGCCAACACGGTCACCGACTACAGCGCCCAAGGCGCCGTGTCCTTCGACCTGGACCTGGAAAACTTCAACGCCGCCACGCTGCGTTTCGAGCTCGAGGAAGAAGACCTGCTCGGGCCCTTGAGCCTGAACGCCATCGTGCGCAGTCTGAGCGGCACCGCGCTGAACCAGTTCCATTTCAAGCTGAAAGGCATTTCGTTTGCCGCGCCGGGCAGCGTCACGCCGACCTTCGGCAGCCTGGACGGGGTACGCCATGGCGGCGACTACTCCAGCATTGCCTTTGCCCGTCCGGAATGGGCGGAATTCCACTTCGGTAATCCACTCGCCGCGGAAAGTAGTTCCGACTGGCTGCTCGACACGCGCGGCCTGCGCGCGGGCGACACCTTCGTCATCACCGCCAACGTGCCGGAGCCGGGGACGCTGGCATTGATGCTCCCGGCGCTGTGCATGGCCGGCCTGGTGGCGCGCCGCCGCAAAAAAGGCTGATCCGTGCAGGAAAAGCACCGCTAACGGCTGAGCCGAGGTCTCAGGCCAAACATTTGTGTCCTTTCGTTAAGTACCGCACGGGGGCTGCGGGATGGGTGGGATAGCCTGAAGGCTGGTTTGCCCATCCCGAGAGTTCCCATGCTGGATCCCGCACTGTACCAGTCGATTTTCGCCGGTTCCCCGATCGGCACCTACATCCTGTCGCCAAGCGACGATCCCGTCATTCTCGACGTAAACGACGCCTTCCTGCGCAACGTCGCCCATACACGTGAGCAACTGGTGGGCAAACGCCTGTTCGCGGCACTGCCCGAGGACCCGAACGACCCGATGGATACTGGCGTCGCCGCGCTCAGCAGTTCGTTGGCGCGCGTCATCGCGACTGGGCAGCCACACGCGCTGCCGACCCAGCGCTACCCGATCCGCACGGTCGCGGCGAATGGCACGGAAGTGTTCGTCGAACGCTTCTGGAATGCCGTCAACACCCCGATTTTCGACGAGCAGGGCAAGCTGCGCTGCATCCACCACGTGACCATCGAGGTCACCGAGCAAAAGCGGGCCGAGGAGGCGCTGCAGCAGAGCCGACGCGAGGCGCTCGATGCGGCGCTGCAGGCCGAGGCCGGGCGCGCGCGCCTGAGCGCCGTGCTCGAGGCGGCGCCGGTCGGCATCATGATGGTCGACAGCAGCGGCAGGGTGCTCGAGTCGAACGCCGCCCACGACGCCCTGTGGTGCCGCAGTTCGCTGCCGAAGAATACGCCCATCGGTTTTCCCGAGTGGCGCGGCTGGTGGGCCGACGGGTCCGAACGCCACGGGCAGCCGGTAGGCGCCGACGAGTGGCCGCTGGCGCAGGCGCTGCGGGGCAACGCACAGGCGCACCAGTTGATCGAAATCGAGACCTTCGACGAGCCGCGCGTGCGCCGCCTGGTCGTGTGTTCGGCCGCGCCCATCCGCGACCGCGAGGGCGCGGTGCTGGCCGGCGTCGTGGCGCTGCTCGACATGACCGAACGCCTGAAGGCCGAGGAAGCCCTGCGCGAGGCTGACCGCCGCAAGGACGAGTTCCTGGCGATGCTGGCGCACGAGCTGCGCAACCCGCTGGCGCCGATCATGGTCGCCGCCGAACTGCTGGGCCATGCGAGCGTCGATGTCGAGCGCGTGAAACGCACCGGCGCCGTCATCCTGCGCCAGGTGAAGCACCTGACCAGCCTGGTGGACGACCTGCTCGACGTCTCGCGCGTCACGCGCGGGCTGGTGGTGATCGACAGGCAGCGGGTCGACCTGCGCATGATCCTGGCGCAGGGCGTCGAGCAGGTGACCCCGCTGCTGCAGGCGCGGCGTCACCTGCTCGACGTGCATCCGCAGCCGCAGCCGCTGGTGGTCTGCGGCGACGCCAAGCGCCTGATCCAGGTGCTTGCCAACCTGCTCAACAACGCGGTCAAGTACACCCCGCCCGGCGGGCAGATCGGGGTCGAGGCGGGGATCGTCGGCGCCTGCGCGCGGGTGCAGGTGCGCGATAATGGCATCGGCATGAGCGAGGAGCTGATCGCGCGCGCCTTCGAACTGTTCGCCCAGGCCGAGCGCGGCGCCGACCGCACCCAGGGCGGGCTGGGCATCGGCCTGGCTGTCGTCAAGCGGCTGGTCGAGCTGCACGGCGGCGCGATCGGCGTGCACAGCGATGGCCCGGGGCAGGGCACTACCTTCACGGTGTCCCTCCCGCTGGCCGACGGCGGCGAGCTGCCGGCGCCGCCGGTCCGGGCGCCCCTGGAGGCGTGCAATGCACCGCTGAGCGTGATGGTGGTGGACGACAACGTCGACGCCGCCCAGATGCTGTCGATGATGATCGAGGCCTGCGGTTACCGGGTACGCACCGAACATGGCTCCCAGGCCGCCTTGCGCGCCGCCGCGCTTGAACCGGCCGACGTCTTCCTGCTCGATATCGGCCTGCCGGAAATCGACGGCCTCGCGCTGGCGCAACGCCTGCGCGCCGAGCCTGCCACGCGGGATGCCGTCCTGATCGCCGTGACCGGCTATGGCCGGGCGGAGGACCGCGCAGCCTCGCGCGACGCCGGATTCGACTTTCATTTTGTGAAACCGGTCGACAGCGACGATCTCGCAGGGCTCCTGCGCGATATCGCCACGCGCCGCAAGCGCACCAGCCCCGAGCGGCGCCACACCCTCCCGCGCAGCCATTAATATTTATTCCTGGAAAGAAGTCCTGCCGCTTTGCGCAGGCCGGGTATCGGAAATTGCCTCGAAAATGGCGGCCTCGGCCGACGGGGGTATGAGGCGTAGTCCTACCGGCCGACGGCGTGCTTTGGGTGGTCAGCGAGCCCAGCGCTGACTACGATGTACCTGTCTCAGCCAACCATGGCTGGCACTTCACTTCATAACAGGAGGAAATTATGGCATCTAATCAAGGCGGAAACAAAGGCGGAAACCAGGGTGGCAACCAGCAGAGCGGTGACACCAGCAACCGTGGCTTCGCATCGATGGATCCGCAGCGCCAGCGCGAAATCGCGAGCGAAGGCGGCCGTGCAGCGCACGCATCGGGCAACGCCCACGAGTTCACCTCGGAAGAAGCACGCCGTGCCGGCTCCATGAGCCACAAGAACGACGGCAACAACCAGAGTGGTGGCGGCGGCAACCAGCAAAGCGGCGGCAACCAGGGGGGCGGCAACCAGAGCACCCGCGGCGGCACGCCGGAACAGCACGCCAAAGCCGGCTCGCAGAGCCACAAAAACGACAAGTAATCATGTCTTGTCGTACTGACCCGCCGGGCTGCTCGACGGCTGCGGGTATGTAGGAAGCGGAGAGGTCGCTCCTCTGCCGTTAAATGGCGCCGCCGCGCCGGTCCCATCGACCGGTAGCCCCGGCGCCGCGATCATTTGGGCGCGGATTTTACTTCCGCCATTCGTCTTCCCCTTCATCTTTCCGCCGCTGCGCGGAGCAAATCCGTAGCCGGTCGGCATGCCTTACCGTCGCGTTCTGGCACAATGCGCCTTTTGCGGCACGCCGGACGGCGCCGCAACGGATCTTTTTCTGTCGAGGTTTGCGTTTGTTGACTGGAGTGTTGTGTGGCGTGCTCGCCGGCGCGCTGTGGGGCATGGTGTTCATCGTGCCCGAACTGTTGCCCGGTTTTACCCCGGTTGAACTGGCGGTCGGGCGCTACACGGCCTACGGCGCGATCTCGCTCGCTCTGGTGCTGCCCAGGTTGTCGACACTGCTGGGGCGCCTGGCGCCGCGCGATTACACGGCGCTGCTGCGCCAGGCCCTGAGCGGCAACCTCGTCTATTACATGCTGCTCGCCCTGGGCGTCAAACTGGCCGGAGTGGCGCCGACTTCGCTCATCATCGGCCTGATCCCGATCTCGGTCACGCTGCTGGGCCATCGCGACCATGGTGCCGTACCCTTGCAAAGGCTGGCGCTGCCCTTGATGGTCGTCGCCAGTGCGATCGCCTGCATCAATATCGACGCCTTCCGCCATGCGCAGGCCGATGGCGCGGCCACCTCGTCGGTCGTGCTCGGCGTGGCCTGCGCGGCCGGGGCGCTGGCGTGCTGGACCTGGTACGCGCTCGACAATGCGCGCTACCTGAAGGGCAATCCGCAATTCAGCGGCGCCGAATGGTCTTCCCTTTACGGCCTGGCCAGCGGCCTGATCGCCTTGCCGATCGGCCTGCTGTCGATGCTCTTCACGCAGGACGCCGGCGCGGTTCCGGAAGCGGGGCGCGACTGGACGCTGTTCTGGATCTGCAACGGCCTGCTGGCGCTCGGCGCCTCGGTCATCGGCAACGGCCTGTGGAACATCGCCAGCCGCCGCCTGCCGGTCACGCTGACGGGCCAGCTGATCCTGTTCGAAACCGTGTCCGCCATGCTGTACGGCTTCGTCTACCGCGGCCAGGGGCCGCGGGTGCTGGAAGGCGTCGCCATCGTCCTGCTGGTGGCCGGCGTGACCTGGTCGGTGCGGCTGCACGCAAGCCGGCCTGCGCATGCCGTGACGGCGTGATAGCAGAAACATCATCATTCCGCTGGCTGCGCCACGGTGTGATGCTGCGCGGCGTGGGCAGAGCGCGCTTTTATGGCTGGGTGCATAATGTCATCTTCTTGTAGCGGAATTACTTTCTTGAACGCGGCGCCGGAGGTTAATATGCCCGGTAGACGAAACAAAACAACAGAGCGGCGCACGTCGCAGCACTGGTGCTGCCCAGCTGCGTGACCGGGCCGAAGGCCTGGCGGGTACAACCCCCGGCGCATCGCGCGCCGGCCCAACATCACGAAGGAAATCATGGAACACTCCGCAAGCCGTCCCCGGCTTTCGACGTCGCAGCAGGACGGCACCACATCGAACGTCGGCCCGCTCGTCATCGTCACCATCCTGTTCTTCATGTGGGGTTTGCTGACCTCGCTGAACGACATCCTGATCCCGCACCTGAAATCGATCTACACGCTGACCTACGTGCAGGCGATGCTGGTGCAGTTCTGCTTCTTCGGCGCCTACTTCATCGTCTCGCTGCCGGCCGGCGCGCTGATCCGCCGCATCGGCTACCAGAAGGGCGTGGTGACGGGCCTGCTCATCGCCGCCAGCGGCTGCGCGTTGTTCTATCCGGCCGCGCACGGAGGCTATGCGCTGTTCCTGTTCGCCTTCTTCGTGCTGGCCAGCGGCATCACCATCCTGCAGGTGGCCGCGAATCCCTATGTCACCGTGCTCGGGCCGGCGAGCACGGCCTCGAGCCGGCTGACGCTGACCCAGGCCTTCAATGCGCTCGGTACCACGGTCGGGCCGGCGCTCGGCGGCGTGCTGATCCTCTCGGCGGCCGCGGTCGGCGCCGACCAGGTCGCGGCCATGACCGCAGCCGAACAGGCTGCCCACCGCGCGCACGAAGCGGCCACCGTGCAGGGACCCTACCTGGCGCTGGCGGCGGCGCTCGCGCTGCTGGCCGTGCTGTTCGCGCTGGCGCGCCTGCCGAAGATCAGCCATGACGGCGGCGAGGCGACGGCAGTCGCGGGCGCCCAAGGCTCGGCCTGGCAGCACCGCCACCTGGTGCTCGGCGCCATGGCGATCTTCCTGTACGTCGGCGCCGAGGTCAGCATCAGCAGCTTCCTGGTCAACTTCCTGGGCGAGCCGCAGGTCGCCGGACTGACCCATGCGGCGGCTTCGCAGTACGTCAGCCTGTTCTGGGGCGGCGCCCTGGTCGGGCGCTTCATCGGCTTCGCGGTGATGCGGTACGTCAGCCCGGGCAAGGCGCTGGCCTTCAATGCGCTGGGCGCCATGGCGCTGGTGCTGGTCGCCGCCTTCAGCGAAGGGAAGGTCGCGATGACTGCGATCCTGGCGGTAGGCCTGTGCAATTCCATCATGTTCCCGACGATTTTCAGCATGGCGCTGCACGGCCTGGGCCGCCACACCGGCCAGGGTTCGGGCATCCTGTGCATGGCCATCGTCGGCGGGGCAATCGTGCCCTTCGTGCAGGGCGCGGTCGCCGACAGCGCCGGCCTGCAGCCCTCGTTCCTGGTGCCGGCCGCGTGCTACCTGTTCATCCTGTTCTTCGGGCTGAAGTATGCGGGCCTGCACCGCACGGGGACGGCCGCGTAAGGGATAAGGAAGCGGATAGCGAAACGCATCTGGAAGCTTGGTATTCGGCTAACACTGTGCCGAGTTCCGCGTGGGGCCACCGAGGCCGGGGGCCTCGGTGGCGGTGCCCACCCTACAAAACCCTGAGGTGACATACGGGCAACATTACCTCCATGGAGTCCCGATGCGCCTTCGTCCAGCCGCGACACTCGAAGACGGCGGCCGATTTGAACCTGGACAGCCTGAATGTCGTTGGACGCACGCGCGACATCGGCGTGCCGGCGCAGAGCGCAGCAGCCTGTACGACACAGCGGCCGTGGTGGCGAAGAAGATGGGCCTGAAACTCGCGCCGACCATCCCCGACCTGTCGGGCGCCTACTTCCGCGCCGACCATTTTAATTTTGCCAAGGCGGGCGTCCCCGCCTTCAACGTCGGCTCGGCCGTGTTCTCGGGCGACGGCCACTTCGAGTTCGAGCACGGCCAGGAACAGGGCAGCGCGAAGATGGTCGGCTACAAGAAGGACTACCACCAGGTCACCGACGAATACCGGCCGGACTGGAACCTGTCGGGCATGGTGCAGCAGGCCCAGTTCACGCTGAACCTGGGCTATGCGGTGGCGAATGCGCCGGCCATGCCGACCTGGAAGAAGGGCGACGCCTTCTGGCGCGTCAAGCGCTGACCAGGATCACGAAGGGGGGCGGCGCAGCCGGCGTGCCGTCTCCCTTTGGCGCAGTTGCGGCATGCTTGCGCAGGCCTCAAGTGTTGTAATTTCACAATTCAGAGTGCTGTACGGCACATTATTTCACCAAACTTAATATTTCTCCATCGAGTTCGTGCCCAGACTACCGTAACCTCACTTTCCATGATGCAACACCTACACTGCGTGTGCCATGTTTTCTTTTGGACCATGAAGTGCTTGGGCAGATTACCGGTAGCAGCGGCATCGACATATTGTCGTTTCGATTCGGTCGCGACGGGTCACGCTCGCTCCCGGACAGATCAAGCCGGCGCCCATGCCGGGCGGCGGACCGCATGCCTGCACGGGCTGGCACGGTCGGCGAACGCATGCAGGCCCTGCTCGACATCGAACGCCTGATGGCTGCGCCCGGCATGGGCCTGGCCGCACCGCTGGCGCTGGGCGCCTGATCCATCTTTCACCTTTCAACCAGTAACTCGTCATTTGCATATGAAACTCGTAAACCTGAACATCGCACAGCGCCTGGCCCTCGGCTTCGGTGCCCTGTGCTTCCTGCTGGTCGGCCTCCAGACCTTCGGCCTGAACATGCTTGGCCGTGTCAACCAGAGTACCGACGAGCTGGCCACCCGGCGCCTGCCGAACGTCATCGCCACCGGTGCGGTGCTGACCGAAATTAACGACATCGCCATCGCGCTGCGCAACATGATGCTGACCACCGACGAGGCTGACCGCCAGAAGCAGCGCGAGGAAATCACGAACTCGCGCCATGCGCTCGAGGAGAACATGGCCAAGCTGCGCGGCAACCTGGTCCATCCGCAGGCGCAGGCGCTGATGGAGCAGATGGCGAGCGCGAACGCACGCTACCTCCAGGCCATGGAGGGGCTGCTCAAGCGTATCGAAGCGGGCGACGAGCAGGAAATGCGCCGCTACCTGAAGGACGAGCTGCGCCCGCCGCTGGGCGACCTGAAGAAGGCCGTGGGCGCGCAGCTCACGCTGCAGATCGAATTCGGCGACAAGATCGCAGCCGAGGCGCACGCGACCTACGAATCGACCCGCATGCTCATGATCGTGCTGGGCCTTGCCTCGCTGGCGCTGGCCGCCCTGATCGCCTGGTGGAACACCCGCTCGATCACCCGTCCGATGGCGCGTGCGCTGGAAGTGGCGAACACGGTGGCTGCCGGCGACCTCACCAGCCGTATCGACGTCACCAGCCGTGACGAGACCGGCAAGCTGCTGCAGGCACTCAAGACCATGAACGAGAACCTGGTGCGCACCGTCGCCACCGTGCGCAGCGGTACCGAGACCATCAGCCAGGCATCGAGCGAAGTCGCCGCCGGCAGCCTGGATCTCTCGAGCCGCACCGAACAACAGGCCAGCTCGCTGGAAGAAACCGCCTCCTCGATGGAAGAGCTGACCTCGACCGTCAAGCAGAATGCGGATAACGCGCGCCAGGCCAACGCCCTGGCCGAGGCGGCCTCGCAGGTGGCCGCGCGCGGCGGCCGCGTGATCGGCGAAGTGGTCGGCACCATGGACCAGATCACCAGCTCGTCGGGCAAGATCGCCGACATCATCGGCGTCATCGACGGCATCGCCTTCCAGACCAACATCCTGGCGCTGAACGCGGCCGTCGAGGCGGCGCGCGCCGGCGAGCAGGGCCGCGGCTTTGCCGTGGTGGCGACCGAAGTGCGCAACCTGGCCCAGCGTTCGGCTGCCGCCGCCAAGGAGATCAAGGCGCTGATCGGCGATTCGACCCAGGCCGTGCAGGCCGGCAGCAAGCTGGTCACCGAAGCGGGCTCGACAATGGACGAGATCGTCGACAGCGTGCGCCGCGTGACCGACATCATGAGCGAGATCACCGCCGCCAGCCAGGAGCAGACCGCCGGTATCGAGCAAATCAATGAAGCCGTCGTGCAGATGGACCAGGTGACCCAGCAGAACGCCGCGCTGGTGGAAGAAGCGGCCGCGGCCTCGGCCTCGATGCAGGACCAGGCCGCCAACCTGGCGCGTGCGGTGAGCGTGTTCCGCATCGATGGCGCGGACCTGGCGCGGGTGCAGGGCGAGCAGGCGGCAGCGCCGGCAGCGGCGCCCGCTGCTTCCGTGATGGCGCGCCCGGCGCTGCCGCAACCGCAGGCCGCACGCCCGGTGTCACGTCCAGCCGCCCCGGCGCGCAAGGCCTCCCCGAAGGCGACCGCGAGCACGGCTGCGGACGAATGGGAAACCTTCTGACGACGTCCCCGGCCAGATAGCGCCAGATAGCCCGCGCGACGTTGGCACCCGCCTGGGTGCCAACGTCGCGCGGGTCCGCACATGCCCGTGCTAGCATCCCTCCGTGCTCCGGACGGCCGCATCGCCGTCCGGTATTCCAACGGAGGATTCGACAACGTGCAAACCGGTATCTCGCAAGCGCCGTTCGGCCAACTGCCCGACGGCCGCGCCGTCAGCGTCTTTACCCTGTCCAATTCCGGTGGCATGACCGTCAGGATCCTGGACTTCGGCGGCATCATCACCGAAATCCATGTGCCCGACCGCGACGGCGTGTTTGGCGACGTGGCGCTCGGCTTCGATACGCTCGATCCCTACCTCGGCGACAGCCCGTATTTCGGCGCCCTGATCGGCCGCTACGGCAACCGCATCGCACGTGGCCGCTTCACGCTCGACGGCCAGGCCTACGCGCTGCCGGTCAACAACGGCAAGAACCACCTGCACGGCGGCGTGCCCGGCTTCGACCGCGTGCTGTGGAATGCACGGATCGAGGGCGATGCGCTGGTGCTGGCCTACCGCAGCATGGACGGCGAGCAGGGCTACCCGGGCACCCTGGACGCGACCGTGCGCTACAGCCTGGACGACGACAACGAAATCGTGGTGCGCTTCCACGCCGTGAGCGACCGCGCCACGCCGGTCAACCTGACCCAGCACAGCTATTTCAATCTCGCCGGCATCGGCAACGCGTTCGGCGACATCCTCGGCCACGAACTGGTCCTCGACGCCGATGCCATCGTCGCCATCGACGCCGACCTGATCCCGACCGGCGAGCTGGCGCCGGTGGCCGGCACGCCTTTCGATTTCCGCAGCCCCCGTCCGATCGGCGCGCGCATCGGCGAGCCCGGTGCACAGCTCGCCCACGGTGGCGGCTACGACCACTGCTTCGTGCTGAACAAGGGAGGCGGTAGCACCCTGACGCGTGCGGCGCGCGTGCGCGAGCCGGGCTCCGGCCGCGTGCTCGAACTGTTCACCCGGGAGCCGGGCGTGCAGTTCTACAGCGGGAACTTCCTCGACGGCTCGCTGCGCGGCAAAGGGCAGGTGTATGCCTGGCGCAGCGGCTTTTGCCTGGAACCGCAGCACTTCCCCGATTCGCCGAACCAGCCGGGTTTCCCGAACACGATCCTGCGTCCCGGCGAGACCTACGAGACCGAATCGCGCTTCCGGTTCTCGGTCGAGAAATAGTCGGCAAGCCGGCCGCCGCGTGAGTCCGGCGGACCGGAGCGTGCTCCGCACCTGATCCGTCCTTCGTCCCGAGTTGGCCCCGGGTTGGCCCGAGTTCGGCCCATTCAGGGCATTCGTCATGCAGCCTGCATGAGGGCGAGGCCGGCTTTCATTCGCCCTGCATGAACGCCGCACATTGGTGCGCCGAAGGCCGCGCCACGGCCAAATCCGGGACTATAATCGGCTGATGCCCAGCCCGATCAACCCACTTTCTCCGCATGACTGAACCGATGCACGCCTCCGTTCGTGCCGCCGGCGGCGAGGGTGCCGGCCCGGCCCTGCGCGCCGACGCGGTGGCGGCGCTGGGCGCGCCCGTGGGGCTGCGCGTTGCCGTCGACCTGATGTCCGGCGCACGCCTGCCGATGTTCCTGGCCTGGGGGGCGGAGGCACGGCTGGTCTACAACGACGCCTGCATAGCCCTGCTCGGCGACCGCCATCCCGCCGCGTTCGGCCAGCCGCTGGCGCCGCCCGCTCCCGATGCCATGGCCGATGCCGGGCCCTATGCCAGGGACGACGCGTGGTCCGGACTGGCGCCATTCGTCGCCGCGGCCCTTGCGGGCGAGGCGTCCCTGGTGGAAGACCTGCGCTTCAACGTCCAGCAGGACGGCCGCGAAGTGCGGCGCTACCTGACGCTGTCGGCCTCGCCGGTACACGAAGGCGACACGGTCATCGGCGCCTGCTGCATCCTCACCGACACCACTGCGCGCGTGCTCGCCGAACAGCAGCATCGCTTCCACCTGAAGCTGGCGGGCGCCCTGCGCGAACTGTTCGACCCGCTCGGCATCATGGAGGCGGCCAGCGCCCTGCTGGGCAGGCACCTCGCCGTCGGCCGGGTCGGCTACGGCGAGATCGACCCGAGCGGCCGCCACGTCAGTGTCGAGCGCGACTGGACCGATGGCACGATTGCCAGCCTGGCCGGCGAGACCCGTCCGCTCGACTCCTTCGGTCCGGCCATCATCGCGCGGCTGCGGGCGGGCCAGGTCCTGCGCCTGGACGACATCGCCGCCGATCCGCTGGCGGCGCCCCATGCGGACGCCTACGCCAGCATCGGCGCGCGCGCGATGGTCGTGGTGCCGATCATCGAAGCGGGGCGGCTGGCGGCGATCTTCTACCTGCACGAAGCGAATCCGCGCGACTGGACCGGGCGCGAAGTGGCACTGGCCGAGGACGTGGCGCGCCAAACGAGCGAAGCCGTGCGCCGTGCGCGGGTCGAGGAAACCCTGCGCGATGAGTCGCGCATCCTCGAGGTGCTGCACCGCACCGGCCAGGCGCTGGCCTCGACGCTCGACCTCGACACGCTGCTGCAGGCCATCACGGACGCCGGCACCCAGCTCAGCGGAGCCCGGTACGGCGCGTTCCTCTACCATGGACAGGACGAACGCGGGGAGCGCATGCAGCTCTATACGCTGTCCGGCGCGCCGCGCGAAGCGTTCGCGCACTTCGGCAGTCCGGGTGCGACCGCCGTGTTCAAGCCGACCTTCCGGGAACAGAGGGCCGTGCGCAGCGACGACATCACGCTCGACCCGCGCTACGGCCGCTCGGGCCCCCACCACGGCATGCCGCAAGGCCACCTGCCGGTGCGCAGCTACCTTGCGGTGCCGGTGGTGTCGCGTTCGGGAGCGGTGCTGGGCGGCCTGGTGTTCGGGCATCCGGAGGCGGGCGTGTTCACCGAACGCACCGAGCGCATCCTGGCCGGCGTGGCGGCGCAGGCGTCGGTGGCGATGGACAACGCGCACCTGTACGAGAGCGCCCAGAAGTCGGCGCGCGAGCGCGACGCGCTCCTGCAGAGCGAACGCGCCGCCCGCGTCGAGGCCGAGCGCCTGTCGCGCATGAAGGACGAATTCCTGGCGATGCTGGCGCACGAATTGCGCAACCCGCTGGCGCCGATCAGCAGTTCCGCGGCCCTGCTCAACATCCAGTTCCGCGACGAGCCGCGCATCCGCCAGGCCGGCGCCATCATCAGCCGCCAGGTCAGGCACATGAGCCGCCTGATCGACGACCTGCTCGACGTCTCGCGCGTGACGCGCGGGCTGGTGACGCTGCAGGTGGGCGAGGTCGACATGAAGGAAGTGGTGCGCAGCGCCCTCGACCAGACCCGCCCGCTGATCGAGGAAAAGTCGCACCGCGTCGACCTGCGGCTGCCGCCGTACCAGGTCACGGTGCAGGGCGACGCCACGCGCCTGATCCAGGCGGTCGCCAACATCCTCAACAATGCGGCGAAGTACACGCCGCCGGCCGGCACGATCGGGGTGGTGCTCGAGGCCGACGGCGAACGCACGCGGGTGCAGATACGCGACAACGGTTCTGGCATGCCGCCCGACCTGTTGCCGAGCGTGTTCGAGCTGTTTACGCAGGGCGCACGCACGCTGGCGCGTTCACAGGGCGGACTGGGGCTGGGCCTGGCGCTGGTCAAGAAGCTGGTCGAACTGCACGGTGGCAGCGTCGCCGCGCACAGCGAGGGCGTGGGCCTGGGCAGCGTCTTCACGATCGAACTGCCGTGCCGTGGCGCGGACGCCAATGGCGGCGCGGGACAGGCGCCGCTGGCGCCCGGCATCGAAGCAGCAGCCTACCGGCCGCTGCGCGTCATCATCGTCGACGACAACCAGGACGCGGCCGACAGCCTGGCCATGCTGCTGCGGGCGCATGGGCACACGGTGCTGGTCGAGTACACCGCGATCGCGGCGTTGCGGTGCGCCGTCGCCGAGCGGCCGGACGCCATGGTGGTCGATATCGGCCTGCCGGACATGGACGGCTACCAGCTGGCGGCTCGCCTGCGTGCGCAGCCGGAGACGCGCGGCGCGCTGCTGATCGCGGCGACCGGCTACGGCCTGGCGCGCGACCGCCAACGGGCACGGGAAGCGGGTTTTGCGCACCACCTGGTGAAACCGGTCGACATGGCGGCGCTGGTGCGGATCCTGCAGGGCGTGGCCAGCGCCCGGTCGGCGGAACGTCCGGACTAGGTCTCGCTCAATGCCGCCATCTGGGCCAGCAGGGCGGCGCGTGCCGCGTCGATCTGGCGTGGATTGGTGCGCGAGGACAGGGCGGCGCGCTCCTTGCGGCCCAGGAAGTAGGCGACCCGCTCGGCGTTCGCACCTGAGGGATGCGGCAGGCCGTGCAGGATGCGGTCGCGCCGGATGATGCCTTCGCGTGCCAGCCAGTCGAGACCCTCGGCGACGCTGCCGCCCATCGGGATGTAGAGGGCGTCCGGCAGCTGCGCCGCTTCATGCGCGAAATAGCGCAGGACCTGCCCGCGCAGGAAAGGCAGCCTGGCCATGCCGGGCGTACCGCTGTAGTTCTTGCCGTCCACGAAAACCGGATGGCGCAGGATCGCGCTGATCTGCACCAGGTGGGCATCCTGGTCGAACAGCGAGGCGCAGCCGGCGATGCCGAGCCAGCGCTGCACGCCGATGGCGTCGAGCAGGGACACGAAGTTCGGACGGATCGCACCGCTGAACGCCCCGCGCAGGCGTGCCGCACGCAGCACCTCGGCATCGGGCGCGCCCGCCGCCAGCTGGCGCTGGACCTCCGCCATCGCGATCTTCCATTGCACGAAGCCGGGCGCGATCCCGACGACGACGATGCGCGCCTGCGGGTTGACGTGCTCGAACGGGATGTAGTGCATCGTATAGCGTCCTTCGGACGCCAGCAGGAAGCGTCCGGGAATGGCGGCGGGTCCGCCGATCGAGGCGAGGCCGAGCGCGCGGATGTCCTCGCGGTAATCGGGAAACAGCAGCGGTGTCATGCAGCTGCTTTCGTCAGCTGCGCGAAGCGACCACGCGCGCGCCGCGCGGCGGCCTGGTGGGGCGCCGTCCGGAGCAAGGTGCGTGGTTGTGTAAACATGGCAAACAGACAATATAGTTAAATGTGTGAAAATTATAGTTCTTATAACAAATGCCGTAAAGGGCCGTGTTCCCGGCCGGGCGCGGGACGTGTGCCCAGCCGTTTGCTGCCCTGTGGTGGTAAGCTTGAGGTAGGAATCCGCTTCATTGATGAGGCTGTTTCTTACTGAGTTGTCACCTTTGTCGGAGGCCGCCATGCCCCAGGTCGCACTGATCACCGTTCACGGAATGGGAGAAACGCCGCGCGACTACGCGGCCGGCGTGTTCGGGCAGATGCGCACCCGGCTCGGGCCGCGGCTGCGCGAACGCGCCGCCTTCTATTCGGTGTATTACCAGCATATCCTCCAGCACAACGAACAGACCGTCTGGGACCGCGTCGACGCCGCCGGCGAGGTCCATTACGCCGGGCTGCGCAAGTTCATGCTGTTCGGCTTCGCCGATGCCGCCGGCCTGGAAAACCGCAAGGAAGACCCGGGTTCGGTGTACGAGCTGGCCCAGGGCGAGATCGCACGGGCCGTGCTGGCCGCCTACGCCGCCAACCCGGGCATGCCGGTCGTGTTCCTGTCGCACTCGCTCGGTTGCCAGGTACTCTCGAGCTATATCTACGACGCGCAGAAGGCAAGCGCAGGCGGGCAGGTGCAGGCCGGCATCTGGCGCGACATCGACGCCTGGTCGCGCCCGGCGGTGGGGCGCGTCCTGGACGAGCGCGAAAAGCATTTCCTGGCAGCCGGCACCTGCGCCGGATGGATCACGACCGGCTGCAACATCCCGATCTTCGTGGCCGCGCACAAGGACATGCACATCAAGCCGATCGCGCCGCCGACGCCGCTGTTCCGCTGGCTGAACCTGTACGATCCGGACGACGTGCTGGGCTGGCCGCTGCAGCCGCTGTCGGAAGGCTATCGCAAGCTGGTCGAGGACCGCACCATGAATGCGGGCCACGGTGCGGTGGGCTGGATGCTGAAAAGCTGGAATCCGCTGTCGCACAATGCCTATTGGGGCGATGGCGAGGTGCTGGAACCGCTGGCGGGGATGTTGCGGCGCCTGGTGGAGTAGGGTGGGCACTCCGTGCCCACGCGGTACGGCACGTCCATTCTCCGTTGGTGTCGATGTTCGCTACGCGGCGTTATGGCGAGCTTACGCTTGCACGATCGAGAACGCTTCCATGCACCGGCGGGCGACATCCCATCGTCGCCAATCAAAGGAACGATTCCTCAGGCCCTCATGCGCGCTGCAGGGTGAACAGGGGCCGGATGTCGCCCGCCAGCGTGCCGCGCGCGTTGCGGATTTCCGGCCGGCGGAAGCGCTCCAGCTTTTCCCGTTTCGCGTCGTCCAGCAGGCCGAGCTGGTCGAGCACGTTATAGGTGATGGTGTGCAGGCCGCGGTTGTTGCCGTCGGCGACCTTGATCGCGATGCCGATGCCGGCCGAGCGCACGCCGATCGCCTGCACCGCGTCGGCGCCGATCTTGGCCACCCAGTCGCCGCCGCCGGCCGTCATCAGGACCAGGTCGCTGCGCTCGGTGCCCGAGACCATGTCGGGCCGCCCGGTCATGGCGTCGAACAGCGGGCCGAACGCGCTGCCGTAACGGGCGTCGGCCGCGCCCTGGCCGAGGCGGGCGAACAGCTGCGCCAGGCTGGACAGCGGCAGGGCGTAGTTGGGCGCCGAACAGCCGTCGATCCCGACCGGCAGCCCTGCTTCGGGCAGGCCGACGGCATCGGCCAGCGTGGCGCGGATGGCGCGCTGCAGCGGGTGGCCGGGATCGACATAGCCGCCGGTGGGCGCGTCGTGCATCCGGCACCAGGCCAGGAAGCCGCTGTGCTTGCCCGAACAATTGTGGTGCAGGGGCGTCCACTGGCGGTCCTGCGGCACCGGCAGGTTGTTCGCATCGTAGTGCAGCGGGACGCCGCAGCCGCATTCGAGGTGGCCGGTGTCCAGGCCGATCTTGCCGAGAATGGAGCGCACCCCGTCCAGATGCTTGTCCTCGCCCGAGTGGCTGGCGCACAGCAGGGCCAGCTCGTCCTGTGCCAGCCCGAACTTCTCCGGGCCGCCGGAGAGCAGGAAGGGCAGGGCCTGGAAGGGTTTCAGGGCCGAGCGGGTGAAGGTGGGGTACTGCGGATCGCCGGCCCAGGCCAGCAGGCGGCCGGCGGTATCGACGACGGCGATCGAACCGGCGTGGACGTTCTCAAGGACGTAGCCGGTGGAAGGGTAGCCACGGGTGGTGGCGACGAGGGGAACGGCGTGCATGCGGGTCTCGCGGGAAGTTGTGTATCCGGCCACTCTAAACCAGCCGGGCGGATCGGGGCGCCCGGTGCCGGCTACATCGGCGCGCCGAAGCGGCCCGCCTGGTAGTCGCGGATGGCCTGCTCGATTTCGGCGCGCGAGTTCATCACGAACGGGCCGTGCGACACCACCGGCGCGCCGATCGGTTCGGCATGCCCCAGCAGCAGGGTCGCGCCGTCCGGCGCCACGATGTCCAGCTCGTCGCCCTCCATCGCCATTTCGGCCAGGTGGAAGGCCGCCACGCGGTCCTCGGCCACGCCGGCCAGCACGGCGCCGCGCACGATATACAGGAACACGCTGTGCCGGGCCAGGATGGGCATGCGCAGGCGGCCGCCGGCCCGCATCTCGACGGTGCTCATGAACACATTGGTGAGCGACTGCACCGGGCCGCTCGATCCCTCGTGGTCGCCGGCCACCAGGTGCATCGTCACCCGGCCGCCATCGAGCTGCAAGGCCGGGATCTGGTCGCGCTGCAGACCGGTGTATTTGGGCGCGGTCATCTTGAGGTGGGGCGGCAGGTTGACCCACAGCTGCAGGATTTCCAGCGGGCCGCCGTGCTCGAGGAATTCGCGCGGCGAGATCTCTGCGTGGATGAGGCCGCTGCCGGCGGTCATCCACTGCACGCCCCCGGCGCGGATGATGCTCTCGTGGCCGGCACTGTCCTTGTGCATCAGCATGCCCTGGAGGATGAAGGTGACGGTCTCGAAGCCGCGGTGCGGATGCGGCCCGAAGGGCAGGCCGCGGTTGTGCGGCGGGTAGGTCTGGGGGCCGTGGTGGTTCAGGAACAGGAAGGGATCGATCTGGTCCAGATGGTTGCTGGGGATCGGGCGCTGGGTGATCAGGTCGCCGATATCGTCCCGCAAGGCCGGGTGCACCCGGCGCACGCTCTTGATGCTCATGGTTGTCCTTGTGTGTGCTGTCGTCGATGACCATTACGATACAAGATTGCATCCCCCTTGGCGCGGCATTCTGGCGCGCCGGACTGCCGCAAACCCCTGTGCTAGACTCGTTGCGCCTTTGCAATGGAGACCCGGCACAACATGAAAAAAACGATCCTCGCCAGCCTGCTGGCCTGCGCGGCGCAGGCCGCCGCTGACCCCCGGTCGAACACCGCGCAGTCGAACACCGTACAAGCAGGCACCGCGCAAACAGCCAGCGCACCCACTGCGGCCATCCCAGGTCCCGCTGCCGTGAACGCGGCCAAGTACGCGGTGACGACCTACCGCACCAGGGTCGTCGATACACTGGCCAAACTGGTCAGCTTCAACACGGTTGCCACGCCCAACCTGCCGTCCGACCGCGACCCGCAGCACATCGCCTTCAAAAACTACCTGAAAACCGAGGCACAGCGTCTCGGTTTCGATTTCGCCGACCATGGCTGGGTGGTGATCATCGGCATGGGGCAAAGCGTGGACCGGGTCGGCATCGTCACCCACGGCGACGTGCAGCCGGTCGACCCGGGCAAGTGGAAGAAGTCGCCTTTCGTGCTCGACCAGACGAGCGAGCCGGGCAAGCTGCTGGCGCGCGGCGCCGAGGACGACAAGGGCCCGATCGCCACCGCGCTGTATGCGATGAAGTCCCTGAAGGACCAGCAAGGTCAGCAAGACTCGCAACTACGGCTGTCGAAGCGCATCGAGCTCTACGTGTATATGGGCGAGGAATCGAACTGGCAGCCGCTGGTCGATTTCCTCAAGACCCACGAGCCGCCGCAGATGAACATCACGCTCGACGCCGAGTATCCGGCGGTGGTGGCGGAAAAGGCCTCGGGCACGATCGCGGTGACGCTGCCGAAAGCCGGTGCCGACACCGCGCCGCCGGGCGAGCCCCACATCGCGGCCTTCGCGGGCGGCTTCTTTGGCACCCAGATCCCGGAAGACGCCAGTGCGACAGTCGCCAACGCCACGCCGGAGCTCGAGAAGCAGATCCGCGCGCGCGGCGCCAGGCACGAGGGCATGCGCTACGCGTTCGAATGGCAGGGCGGCGACCTGCTGGTACGCGCCCGCGGCGTCTCCGCGCATTCCTCGAAGCCCGACGACGGCGTGAACGCGGTCGCCATGCTGGCCGACGCACTGGCCGTACGCCCATGGCCGAACACGACGGCCGGCGGCGTCGTGAATTACTTGAACGACCTGGTCGGCACCGGCCTGCACGGGGAAAAATTCGGCAAGATCGCCTACCGCGACAGCTTCATGGGACCGATGACGGTGGCGCCGACGGTGATCCGCCAGAAGGAAGACGGTATCGAGGTGTCGATCAACCTGCGCCGTCCGCAGGGCAAGAGCATCGAGCAGTTGACCAATGAGGTGAATGCGGCGCTGGCGCAGTGGCAGGGCCGTAACCTGCCGCTGGCAAACATCACGGTGCGCACCGGCGAGCCGTGGATCCGCACGGACGCGCCGCAGCTGCCCATTCTGATGAACGTGTTCTCGTACTTCACCGGCATCAAGGACCCGAAGCCGATCGCTATCGGCGGCGGCACCAACTCGCGCCTGTTCCCGAACGCGGTCAGCTTCGGGCCGGCGATGCCGGGCAAGGTGTACACGGGCCATTCCGAACACGAGTTCATCACCCTCAAGCAGTTGCTGCTCAACCTGCAGATGTACACGGCGGTACTGGCGGAGCTGGCCAGATAAGCGGCAGATAAGCGGCAGATAAGCGGTAGGCAAGTGCGGCCGGATGCGGGCTGGCGAGACCACGCCGCATCCGGTTTTTTTCTCCCGTTTCGCCAGATTTCACGATGATGGGCTTGTCGGTGTATCTCTCGCTGGCCCGTGTAAATGCTTCCATTCGTTTAGTAGGTTCAGTCCTACATTGGGCGTGATTTTCCGTCCGTCCAACCCGGCATTAGGGCAGTTTCCATAGGAGGAGCCCATGCCGCCGGCGCAGTCGTCGGCCCGGCGCTCCGCTGAGGCATTAACTGTTGGAAAAAACATACATTCTGCTTGGAAAACCTGAAGTAAACGCCATGTTAGGATCGACTCTTAGCCGCGATCGCCGGGCATCCTTGCCTGCGAGCGTATGTGACCTGCCCGACATTTAGCGATGACATGCACAGCAAAGAACTGACAACGCCGGACGGACGACACCTTACTTTCTACAGCACCCTGCCGATTCCGGACGGGATCGACGCACCCGGCGCGCTTGCCGGCCCTGCCGAGCGGCTGGAGCAGCGCGCATGAGCGGGCCGGAGCGCGCTCTGGAAGTGGGAGCGAAACTGGCGCTGCTGCGCGAATGCCTCGCGAAATACGACGCCGCCGCGATCCGCCTGCGCGGCATCGACTGGTTCGCCTGGGTTACCGCCGGCGGCTCGAACGCGGTGCTGCAAACGACCGACGTCGGGGTCGCCGAGGTGCTCGTCACCGGCGAGGAAGCCGTGATCCTGACCGACGAGATCGAAGTGGCGCGCCTGCGCGAGGAAGAGGTCCCGGCCGGCTTCACCTTCCACGTGTCGCCCTGGGCCCAGGTCGAATTGCGCGAGCGCTATGTGCTGGGCCTGGCGGACGGACGCCCGGTTCTGTCCGACCGTCCCCACGGCGAGGAGCAGCCGCTGCCCAACGGCCTGCGCCAGCGCCGCATGGTCCTGAGCGAATCGGAACAGCGGCGTTACCGCCAGCTGGGCCTCGATGCCGCCCAGGCGATGACGGAAACGCTGCACGCCGCGCGACCGGACTGGACCGAGTGCCAGCTGGCCGGCGCCGGCGCCGCGGCGCTGTGGCGGCGCGGCATCCATCCGGCGCTGGTACTGGCGGCGGGCGAGCGGCGCCTGCCCCTGTACCGGCATCCGACGCCGACCCATGAGCCGATCGGCGCGCGCGCCATGCTGGTGTTCTGCGCGCGCCGCCATGGCCTGTATGCGAACCTGACGCGCTTCGTGAGCTTTGCGGGCCTGGGCGCCGCGCCCCAGGACCAGGCCGTGCTGATGGAGGTCGAGGCCACCGGCCTGGCTGCCGTCGTGCCGGGCAAGTCGCTGTCGGCGGTGTACCACGCGTTCGCCGCGGCCTACCGCCATGCCGACAGGGAAAGCGCGCTGGGCGAGCACCACCAGGGCGGCATCACCGGTTACCAGGCGCGCGAGCTCGTCGCCACCGCCAGCACCGCGACGGAACTGGAGACCGGCATGGCATTCGCATTCAACCCCAGCTTTGCCGGACTCAAAATCGAGGACACTTTCCTCCTCGGCCCGCAAGGACTGGACAACCTGACCCTGGATCCGCAGTGGCCTGCCGTGACCGTGCAGGGCCGCCAGCGGCCGCTTTGGCTGGAGGTAAGCTGATGGTGACGACCGATTCCTTCTTCGGCGGGGCGCCCGAAGTGCACGCTTCCGCTCCCGGGCGCGTGAACCTGCTGGGCGAGCACACCGACTACAACGACGGCTTCATGCTGCCGGTGGCCACGCCCCAGCGCACGACCGTGGCCCTGTCCCGCAGCGGCGACGGCAGCTTCATTTTTTATTCGAGCACGCTCGACGCGAACGTCACCTTCGCGCCAGATGGCAGTGCGCCGCCGGGCTTCGGCAGCTATCTCGAAGGCTGCATCCGCCTGGTCCAGGCCGAGGGCGTCGAGGTGCCGCCGCTGCGCGCCTGGGTCTCGACCGACGTACCGGTGGGCTCCGGCCTGTCCTCGAGCGCCGCGCTGGAAGTGGCGATGCTGCGCGCGCTGCGCCAGCTGCTCGGCTTCGAGCTCGACGACGTGAAGCTGGCGCGCCTGGCCCAGCGCGCAGAGATCGAATACGCGCGCGTGAACTGCGGCATCATGGACCAGATGGCGTCGAGCCTGGCCGACGAATCGAACATGCTGTTCATCGACGCACGCTCGCTCGAATACCGCCTGGCGCCGCTTCCGGAAGGCACCGAGATCATCGTCGTCGACTCGGGCATCGCGCGCAAGCTCGCCGGCAGCAAGTACAACGAGCGCCGCGCCGAGTGCGAGGAAGCCTCGCGCAAGCTGGGCGTGAAGGCCCTGCGCGACGTGCAGGATCCGGCGTCGGTGGAAACGCTGCCCGAACCGCTGCGCCGGCGCGCGCGCCACGTGGTGCAGGAAAACCTGCGCGTGCTCGAAGCGGCCGACGGCGTGTCGGCCGAGCGCTTCGGCGAACTGATGAACGCGTCGCACTTCAGCCTGCGCGACGATTACGAGGTCTCGATCCCCGAACTGGACGAGCTGTGCGCGCTGTTGCGGGCGCAGGAAGGCGTGGTCGGCGCGCGCCTGACCGGCGCCGGCTTTGGCGGCGCCTGCGTTGCGCTGTGCAAGGCGGGCTACGCCGAACGTGCCGCTGCGGCGGCGCTTGCCTCCTATAACGGGACCGGCCGCGAGGGCCGCATCCTGATTCCGGTTCCGACTGAAAGAAAGGAAAACAATGAGTCAGTTTGAATATCCCCGTCCCCAACTGGTGCGCGACAACTGGATGAGCCTGAACGGCAAGTGGCGCTTCTGTTTCGACGACGCGATGCGCTTCAAGCTGCCCGGTGATGTGACCGAATGGACCCACGAGATCGAAGTGCCGTTCGCGCCCGAGACCGAGATGTCCGGCATCGGCGACACCGGTTTCCACCGGGTCTGCTGGTATGAACGCGAGTTCACGCTGACGCCGGCCGAAGGCCGCACCATCCTGCACTTCGGCGCGGTCGACTATTCGGCGCGGGTGTGGGTCAACGGCCAGCTGGTGGCCGAGCACGAGGGCGGGCACACGCCGTTCTCGGCCGACATCACCGCGGCCATGAAGGTCGACGGCAGGCAGCTGATCACCGTGTACGTCGAGGACGACCCGTTTGATCTGGCCAAGCCGCGCGGCAAGCAGGACTGGCTGCTCGAGCCGCACTCGATCTGGTATCCGCGCACCACCGGTATCTGGCAGACCGTCTGGGTCGAGCAGGTCGAAGAGACCTTCATCGCCAAGCTGAAGTGGACTCCGATCTTCGAGACCTTCGAGATCGGCTGCGAGGTGTTCGCCGGCGGCGCGATCCGCGACGACATGTTCGTCGAGGTCAAGATCTGGCACGGCGAGCACCTGCTGGCCGACGACCACTACAAGCTGCTCGCGGGCGAAGCGAACCGCAAGATCGCCCTGTCGGACCCCGGCATCGACGATTCGCGCAACGAGCTGCTGTGGAGCCCGGAACGCCCGACGCTGCTCGACGCCGAGGTGACGCTGCGCTGCGGCGACAAGGTGGTCGACCGGATCCGCTCGTACACGGCGCTGCGCGCCTTTGCGATCAATCGTGACCGCCTGATGCTCAATGGAAGGCCCTACCAGCTGCGCCTGGTGCTCGACCAGGGTTACTGGCCCGAGTCCTTCCTGACCGCGCCGTCGGACGACCACCTCAAGCGCGACGTCGAACTGGCCAAGCTGATGGGCTTTAACGGCGTGCGCAAGCACCAGAAGATCGAAGATCCGCGCTACCTGTACTGGGCCGACAAGCTGGGCCTGCTGGTGTGGGAGGAGATGCCCTCGGCCTACCGCTTCAGCCCGCGCGCGATCACGCGCATGGTGCGCGAATGGACCGAAGCCATCGACCGCGACTACAGCCACCCCTGCATCATCGTCTGGGTGGCCTTCAACGAATCGTGGGGCGTGCCGAACCTGACGCTGACGCAGGCGCACCGCAACGCGGTGGAGGCCCTGTACCACCTGACGCGCACGCTCGACGCCACGCGGCCAGTGATCGGCAACGACGGCTGGGAAGCCTCGGCCACCGACATCCTCGGCATCCACGACTACGACTGCGATCCGGAAAAGCTGAAGGCGCGCTACGAGGTCAGCGACCCGGTGCGCACGCTGTTCGACCAGCGGCGCCCGGGCGGGCGCATCCTGACGCTCGACGGCTTCCCGCACCGCGGCCAGCCGATCGTGCTGACGGAATTCGGCGGCATCGCTTTCGACACCAAGGGGACGCCGGGAGAGGGCACCTGGGGCTATTCGCGCTCGACCACGGCCGAAGGCTTCAAGAACCTCTACGGCGGCTTGCTGAAGGTGGTGAACGAAACCTTCATGTTCGCGGGCTTCTGCTACACGCAGTTCGCCGATACCTTCCAGGAGGCGAATGGCCTGCTGAACGCGGACCGTACGCCGAAGCTGCCGTTCGAGACGATCTCGGCGCTGACGCGCAACTCGTCGTCGCCGCCGCCGAACCAGGGCGGGGGTGTGCCGCTGTCCACCTGACCGGCCGCAGGATGGGGACCGGCCGGGCAAAGGCAGGCGCAAGAGTGCGGCGCAAGCGCGTAGATGTCGATGTAAGCGATCGCCCCGCCTGAGGGCGCCAGGAGGGAGCGTGGACACCATCGTTGCTTTCAGCTACTGCGCGCGCCATGGGTGAGTCCACGCTGTGGCGCATGCTCGCGCCGGGCCTGCTGTCGGTGGCGGCCGGCATTGCCGCGGCCGGCCCACTGGCGTCTGGCGAGCACACGGCGGAACACACGATGGGAGCGACGGCAGCGTACCCGGCGGACCGGCGCGGCGCCGTTGGCCCGGAGCCGGTCGCGGCGCGCCATCATGGCGGCCTGTACCGGATCAGCGGGCGCGGCGGTGTGGCCTACCTGTTCGGCACGATCCATGTCGGCGACCGCTCGTTCTATCCGCTCGCGCCCGAGGCGGAGCGGGCCCTGGCCGGGGCCGACCATCTCGTGGTCGAACTCGACCCGCGCGGCGAGGACGCCTTCCGCCAGGCGCTGGCCAGGCACGGCCGTTATGGAAACGGCGACGACATCCGGCAGCACGTGTCTGCCGACACCCTGGTGCGCTTGCGCACGGCCCTGCACGCCGAGGGCGTGAGCCTGGCCAGCATGATGCAATTCAAACCCTGGCTGATCGCCAACCTGCTCGTGAGCATGAAACTGGACCGCCAGGGATTTCGCCGCAGCGAGGGCGTGGAGCCGAGGCTGCTCGCGCAGGCCGAGCGGCGCGGCGCGCGGGTCGTGCCGCTGGAGAGCGCCGAACTGCAGCTGGGCCTGTTCGACAGCATGAGCGAGGTCGAGGCCGAGCGTTACCTGCGCGACACCCTCGCTGGCCTGGCGGACGGCAGTGCCCTGGAACGCGCACAGCGCACGATCGACGCATGGCGCTCGGGCAATACCGCCGCGCTCGATGCGGTACTGCGTGACGCCACCGCCGGCAGGTCGGAGACGGCCGAGTTCACGCGGCGCAAGTTGCTGGGACGGCGCAATGCCGACATGGCGGCGCAGATCGACACCCTGGTGGCGAAGGGTGGCGTGTTTTTCGTCGGCGTCGGATTGCTGCACTTGCTAGGCAACAACGGACTGCCGCAATTGCTCGGGCAACGCGGGTATCTGATCGAACGCGTGTACTGAACACGCCGGCGTATTCGCACGGCCGGCGCACGCAACGCCGCCCCGGTCGTGCATCCGCCGCACTGCATTCTTAGCGCCGGATTGCCCCGCCGCTCAGGTTCACGCGGTCGCCGCTGCGAAAGTCCGGCGTGGTTTCCTGGGTGATGATCTGGGTGCTGCCATCGTCCATGCGCAGCGTGACGCGGTAGACGCGGTCCGAGGCCATCGAGCTGCCGGTCGTGCCGGTCGAGCTGCCGCCGACAGCGGCCCCGGCAACAGTGCCGCCGCCGCTCACGCCGCTGTGGGGGCGGGCGACCAGTTCGACCGATACCACCGTGCTGTTCGGGCTGGAGCTGGCCGCGGTGGCGCTGCCGCTGCCGGTGTCGGCCATGCTGCCGGCGGAGCTGCCTTCGCCCATGCTGCTTGTGGTGCCCGAGCTGCCGCTTGTGCCGGACTGGTCATCGCCGCTGGTGCCCGACGTACCGGAGGTGCCCGAAGTCCCGGAAGTTCCGGAGCTGCCCTCGCTTCCCGAGGTGCCCGAGGTGCCGGAGGTGCCGGAGGTGCCCGAGGTGCCCGAGGTGCCGGAGGTGCCGGAGGTTCCCGCGCCACCGGACGTGCCCGATTCGCTCGAGCTGCCGCCGCCCCAGCCGCCCGAGCCGCTTGTGCTGGTGCCGGCGCCGGTACCCGACATGCCCCCGCTACCGCTGCCAGTGTCGCCGCTCGCCGAACTGCCGCTGGCGCCTGCGCCGCTATCGCTGCCGCCGCGCATGGCGGCGCAGCCCGACAGGCCGAGCGCCATCGCCAGCAAGCCCGCCAGGATTGCGCTCTGGTGTGGTTGTTTCATGATCAACTCCTTGGTTGGATTTTGTCAGTGGGTATGCGTGACGATGCCGTCTGCCACTCAAGTAAGAGGCGCGAACGGGGGCGACGTTCCAGCTGACTCGGGTATGACATGAGCCAGATCAAGGAGAAGGAGGGTAGGGGAAACCCGACAATAACTGAACTCAACTGCGCGAATTCAAAGCGCAAGTTTGGCTGCGCGAATTTAGCTGCGAATTCAGCTGCGCTGCAGCGCCGCCTTCGGGAACACCAGCCACAGGATCGCGCAGGTGACGACGGCCGCGCTGCAATCGACCAGCCAGTCGCCCACGTCGGCGCCGCGGAAGGGGAACAGGCTCTGCACCAGCTCGTCGATGGCGCCCATGACGGCGACCGCCAGCACTGCGGCCACGCTGCGGCTGGCGCCGCTGCCGCGGCTGGCGGTGAACCAGAGCAGGGCCAGGGTCGCGTAGGCGAGCGAATGCAGTACCACGCCCGGTGCGTAATGGCCGACGCCGGCGCGCGCACCCGGGATCGACCCGGTGATGATGATCGACAAGAACATGGCAATCGCGGCGGCGTAGCGCAGCTTGTTCAGGCGCGGGTCGATCAGGGCAAGGTGAAGCAGTGTAGGCATGGTTGACGAACAGGCGAAAAAAACGGCAACCATACCATGCCGGGTGACCGTACGCGTGCACGGTCGGGTTTGCAGCGGGGACTCAGATCGTCAGCGCGGGGGCGCCGTCGGGATAGCGCGCGTCGAAACAGCTTTCGCACTCGGCGCAGAACAGGTGGGCCATGCGTACCGAGGTCTGGCGCAGCACGAGCTTGAGATGCGTGTGCTCGCACTTCGGGCAGACCTCGCGTACGTTGCCGAAGGTCAGCAGGGTGAGGGGCACCTCCTCGCCGTCGAGACGATCGACCACGACCAGCGGGTTGAGTTCGCAGAGAACCAGCCCGTCGACCTCGTGATGCTGGCGGCGGCTGGGCCCGGGTTGCGGGGTGTGTTTTTCAGGAACATGAAAATTCATCGGTCCGACTCCCTGTCATGGTTTGCATGGCTGCCTCCGCTGGCGGTCGTTCTCGGTCTGCTTGTTGCTCGCTGTTTCTGGCTCCCGCTTGCGGCGCACGAACTTCATCATAGTCAAAACCCGTCAGCCTGCAAGGCCGGCGGATGCATGTATGCTAATTGAATAGGTCCCCGAAAAAAAGTGCCCACCAATGAAGAAGGTGGGCACAACCCAAGATCGGGCCAAGAGACGCTTGTTCGGTGGGTGTGCGGCGCAGGGCGCGGCACACCTGTCTGCCATCACGCATATCGGTTGCGTGTACCGCAGATGAAGCTCAGTATAGGGTTCGATGATGACTCGGATATGACGTAGCGCAAGCCTGCACAGCCTTTGGTGAACGTTGCCCGCGCTGCATGGTCTGGCATGAGAGAAGATGTCCGTCGCGTTCACGCAAAAAAAAGCCCGCTTCAAGGGCGGGCTTAAAACTATTTTCTTGGAGGAGAATAGTGGAGACAGGTGCCATTATGTTGCGACGCGATATATTTGTCTAATGGTTAGTTTAGATACCAGACATGCGCTCAGTGAATAACTGATGAGCTCGGCTGACCCGGCTGATTCGTTATTCGCGCACCGGAACCGTATAGTTCAGCGGCATGCGTCCGCCGTCGGCGTACAGGGTCTGGCCGGTGATGTACGAGGCGTCGTCGCTGGCCAGGAAAGCGGCGATGGCGGCGACTTCTTCCGGTTCGCCGCAGCGCCCGAGCGGGGTGCGCGACAGGATCGTGTGGCGCGCTTCCGGGCTCGACAGCACAGCCTGCTTCGCGAGTTCCGTCAGAATCGTGCCGGGGCCGATCGCGTTGACGCGGATGCCCTGCTGGGCCAGGCTGATCGCCGCCACCCGCGTCAGCTGGTTGACGCCGCCCTTCGACACCACGTACGGCACCTGGTTCGGGATGACGAGTTCGGCATTCACGCTCGACATATTGATGATGCAGCCGCTTTGCCGCTTGACCATGTCGCGCGCCGCCGCCTGGCTGCACAGGAACATCGATTTCAGGTTAATGCGCAGCACGCGGTCGAAATCCTCTTCGGTCAGGTCGAGGAAGTCGGCGGCATGGGTCACGCCTGCGTTATTGATGAGGATATCGATCCGGCCGAAGGCGGCCAGGGTGGCGGCAAAGAGGGCGTCGACGTCGGACTTCTGGCTGACGTCGGCGCAAAAGAAGCGGGCGGCATCGCCCAGCGCTTCGGCCGCGGCCGCGCCTTCCGGGCGCACGTCGGCCAGCATCACGCGGGCGCCTTCGCGCACCAGGCGCTGGGCGCAGGCCAGGCCGATACCCTGGCTGGCGCCCGTGACGAGGGCAATCTTGTTGGCGAGTTTCATGGCGGGGCTTTCACGGTTTCGGAAATGTCGCATTGTAGCGGCACCCCCGGCTCCCGCGCAGCCTGCGCAAGCTACAGCATGACCGGCCGGTCAGGCAGCTCGTTCGGGCGCGCTCCGTTGGCCGGGAAATGCGTGCGCAGCAAGCCATTGACCTGTTCGATCGCCGCCAGCGTGGCATCGTGATAATTGCCCTGCCTGAAGCCGTCGGTCATGGTGCGGCAGACCGCCTGCCAGGTTGCGCTGTCGATCTTGCGGTCGATGCCGCGGTCGGCGACGATGTCGACCTTGTGCTCGGCCAGGTTCACGTAGATGAGCACGCCACAATTGTCCTCGGTGTCCCACACGCCGTAGTCGGCGAACAGGGCGAGGGCGCGCTGGCGGTTGGTGATGCCGTCCCAGGCCTCGTCGGTGGGCAGGGCCGCTTCGACGATGAAGCGCACTTCGCCGCGATGGGTCTGCTCGCCGGCGGCAATGGCCTGCGCGGCCGCGGCCAGCGTCGTCTCGGGGAAGGCGCGCAGCGCCTCCGCCTTCGAGCTGCGCCAGTGGCGGATCACACGGCCCAGGCGTTGTCCAAACGATGCGTGTTCCATTACCAGTCTCCCGAGGCGCCGCCGCCGTCGAACGTACCGCCGCCGCCGCCGAAACCACCGCCGCCGCCGAAGCCGCCGCCACCTGAAAAGCCGCCGAAGCCGCCACCGCCGCGTCCCACGTTGGAGAGGACGCTACCGAGGACGAATCCGGTTGCACCGCTGCCCCAGCCGCCGCGCGAGAGGCGCGGACGGCGTGGCTTGAATATCGAGCGCAACAGCATGAAACCAAATATCAATGCCAGGATGCCAAACATGCCGATCCCGCCTCCTTGTCCGCCCTGTTCCGCCGGCGTTACCGGTTGCGGCGCCACTTCGGGAAACCGTTCCTGGTTCAGCAACGCGGAAATCGCTCCCACGCCTGCGACCAGACCCTCGTAGTAATGGTTCTGGCGAAAATGTGGCGCGATGACGTCTTGCAGGATGCGCTTCGACTGCGCATCCGTCAGCACGCCCTGCACGCCACGGCCCGCCTCGATGCGCAGGCGCCGCAGCGAGCTCGGGTTGTCACGCGCGACCAGCAGCAGCACGCCGTCGTCGACGCCCTTGCGGCCGAGCTTCCAGGCATCGACCACGCGGATGCCGTATTGCTCGATCGCTTC
>JBBWZO010000095.1:0-8649 GCA_039649125.1 Massilia sp.
GATCCACGACATGTATGTGGTCCAGGTGAAGTCGCCGGCGGAGTCGAAAGGCCCGTGGGACCTGGTGAAATACGAGCGCGTCATCCCCGCTGAAAGCGCATTCAAGCCCTTGTCCGAGAGCGAGTGCCCGCTAGTGAGCAAATAGCCACCCCCGCCGCGCCGCCATGCACCAGGCGGCGCGGCCCGCGGCGGCGCCGCGCACCGCCAGACCAGTATCACCATGACAGTGCCCCGAGGCCGGGGCAGGGACTCCTGTTGCCGGCATTTCGACCCGTCGAGCCCGTGCAGCCGAGCCGTACCACTTATGTTCGCCACACGCCAGGAACCAATCATGCCTTATGTAACCACGCCCGATGACATCAAGCTCTACTACGAAGAGGCCGGCGCCGGCGCCGCCGTGGTGTTCGTCCACGAATTCGCCGGCGACTACCGCACCTGGGAGCCGCAGATGCGCTACTTCTCCCGCTCCCACCGGTGCGTCACCTTCAGCGCACGCGGCTACCTGCCCTCGGACGTGCCGACCGATCCCGGGCGCTACGGCCAGGACCTGGCGCGCGCCGACGTGATCGCCTTGATGGACGCGCTCGGCATCGAACGGGCGCACCTGGTCGGCCATTCGATGGGCGCGTACACCGCGTTGCACGTCGGCATCCATCATCCGCAGCGCTGCCTGTCGATCGCGGCAACCGGATGCGGCTGGGGCTCCAATCCCGCCGAGCGCGATGCGTCGGCCAGGCTGTGCGAAGACATCGCCACGATGTTCAGCGAAGAACCGATCGACGCGGCGGCCGAAAAATATGCGCACTTTCCGATGCGGCTGTCGTTCAAGGCGAAGGATCCGCGCGGCTTTGCGGAATTTGCCGCGATGCTGGCCCAGCATTCCGGCATCGGCGCGGCGCTGACCATGCTCAACCTCCAGCTCAAACGCCCGACGCTGTGGGAGATGGAAGACCAGCTGCGTGCCTGCGCCATTCCGCTGCTGGTGGTGGTCGGGGACGAAGACGCGCCTTGCCTGGAAGGCAGCCTGTTCCTCAAGCGGACCGTGCCCACCGCCGCGCTGCTGGTGATCCCGCGCGCCGGCCATACCATCACCAGCGAGGAACCGGCGCAGGTCAATGGCGCGCTGGCCGAGCTGTTTTCCGGCGCCGTCTCCGGCAGCTGGCTGTCGCATCAGCTGCCGGCCTGAGGAGCAGCCATGACGACTCCCCTGGTCCTGCTCGACGTGCAAGACGGTATCGCGACACTGCGCCTGCACAATCCGCTGCACCGGAATGCGGTTTCGGCATCCATGTGGCGCCTGCTGCACGCTGCCGCCGGCGAACTGAGCGCGCGCAGCGACGTCCGCGTCGTGCTGCTGCGCGGCGAAGGCAATCTGGCGTTTTCGGCGGGCGCCGACATCGGCGATTTCGCCGCCGCGCGCGCCGGCGCCGACCAGGCGCAGCAGTATGACGATATGGTCGAGCAAGCCTGCCGCGCCTTCGAGGCAATCGCGCAGCCGACCGTGGCGATGGTGCATGGCCCGTGTATCGGTGCCGGCGCCTCGCTGGCGGCCAGCTGCGACCTGATCGCCGCCGCCGACGACGCCTTCTTCGCCGTCCCTGCCGCCCGGCTCGGCCTGGGCTACGACGTGCGCGGCGTTGCCCGCTTCCTGCGCGTCTGCGGCGTGCAGGCGACCCGCGAGCTGCTGTACACGGCGCAACGCATGCCGGCGGCACGCGCCCACCTGCTCGGCATGGTCCAAACGCTGGCGCCGGCGCCGCAATTGGAACAGCAAAGCTACGCACTGGCGCGCGCGATCGCCACCAACGCGCCGCTGACCGTGCAGGCGGCGAAAGTGGCGATCCGCGCCCATACGAGCGCGGCCGGAAGCGCGGCCGGCTTGCTGGAGCTGGCGCAGTTGCTGGCCGGCGCGGCCGACGCCAGCGCCGACTATGCCGAGGGGCGCCAGGCCTTCGCCGAGAAGCGCGCGCCGCGCTTCAACGGGAGCTGAGCATGGACGCGATGAACCTGCTGCACACGCTGTACGCGCACCGCACTCCCGACTCGGCCGCGCTGGTCTTCGCCGACGGCACCGCCTGCACCACGGCGCAACTGGTCGCCCGCATCGGCTGCTATGCGGCGGCGCTGCACGAGCTCGGGGTTGGCCGCGGCGAGCGCGTGTCGTTCAAGCTCGACAAGTCGGCCGAAACGCTGTTCCTGGCCCATGCCTGCCTGCGGCTCGGCGCCGTCATCCATCCGCTCAACAGCGCGTACACCGACCAGGAGATGGCCTATCTGCTGGCTGATGCGGCGCCGGTGCTGCTGGTCTGCGAGCCCGGCGCCGCGCAGCACTACAGCGCCATGGCGGACGGCCTGGGCATCCGGATCGAGACGCTGGCCGCGGGCGGGGGCGGGACCCTGGCAGCGCGCGCCGCCGCGGCCGGCCTGGCGATTCCGGCAGTGGCCGCGGTCGGCCCCGATGCGGTCGCGGCGCTGCTGTATACCTCCGGCACCACCGGCAAGCCGAAGGGCGCGCTGATCACCCACCGCAACCTGGCCGACAGCGCCGCCGCGCTGGCCGCCGTATGGCAGCTCGGAACCGGCGACGTACTGCTCCATGCGCTGCCGCTGTACCACGCGCATGGCTTGCTGACGTCGATCAACACCCTGCTGGTGGCCGGCGGCGCCATCCTGTTGCTGCCTTCCTTCGACGCGGCCCAGGTGTTGGCCGCGCTGCCGGCGGCGACCGTCATGATGGGGGTGCCGACGCACTATGCGCGGCTGCTCAGGGAGCCGGCTTTGGCCGCCGCGGTCACGCCGTCGTTCCGCCTGTTCATCTCCGGCTCGGCGCCGCTGCCGCTGGCACTGGCCGATCAGTTTTACGCGCAGACCGGCCGCCGCATCGTCGAGCGCTACGGCCTGACCGAGGCGGCCATCGTCACCGCGCTGCCGGCCGGCGCCGCCAACCGCGCGGGCTGGGTCGGCTGGCCGCTGGACGGGGTCGAGGTACGGGTCGCCACGGCCGACGGCACGCGCGCCTCGCTGGCGGCGACCGGGGTGCTGGAAACGCGCGGGCACAACGTGTTCGCCGGCTACCTGAACCAGCCCGGCACCGACCGCGAGGCCTTCACCGACGACGGCTGGTTCATCACCGGCGACGTCGCCGAAATCGATGGCGAGGGCTGCGTGCGCCTGCTCGACCGCGCCCGCGACCTGGTCATCACCGGCGGCCTGAACGTCTACCCGCGCGAAGTCGAAATCGTGCTCGACGGCCTGCCCGGCATTGCCCAGTCGGCCGTGTTCGGCGTGCCGCATCCGGACTTTGGCGAAGCGGTGGTCGCCGCCGTCGAGCTGGCGTCCGGGGCGTGCTTCGATGAAGCGCCGGCGATCGCCGCTGCAAGGTCCAGCCTGGCCGCGTACAAGACGCCCAAGCGGATCATTCCGGTCCTGCAGATACCGCGCAACGGCATGGGCAAAGTGCTCAAGGCCGAACTGCGCGCCCGTTTCGGCACGCTGTTCGTGCCCCCGAAACCCTAAACGACACCCACCACTGCGGAGGTAATGGCCAGACCACACATCGATGCGCAATGCCTGTCCCGTTTCAACCATATCAATCAATTTTTCACACTGGAGCTAGCACCATGGACTTACAACTGACCAACAAGAAGGCACTCGTCACCGGCGGCAGCCAGGGCATCGGCAGGGAAATCGCGCTGGCGCTGGCGATGGAGGGCTGCGATGTCGCGATCTGCTCGCGCAACCAGAAGGCGCTCGACATTGCTGCTGCAGAGATCGCCGAAAAGAGCGGCCGCAAGATCGTTGCCATCGCTGCCGACCTGACCAGTTCGGCCGACGCCGAGCACTTCATCCGCGCCGCCCATGAGACGCTCGGCCGCATCGACATCCTGGTCAACAATGCCGGCTCTGCCCCGGGCGGGGTGATTGAAACGCTGACCGAGAAAGACTGGGAACAGTCGCTGCAGCTCAAATTCATGGGCTATGTGCGCACGCTGCGCTATGCGCTGCCGATCATGGTCGCGCAAGGCAAAGGCCGGGTCGTGAACCTGATCGGTAACGACGGGGTCAAGCCATCGTACTGGGAAATCGCTCCTGGCGCGGCCAATGCCGCCGGCCAGAACCTGACCAAGTCGCTGGCCGGCCAATACGGCAAACATGGCATCAGCTTTGTGGCCGTCAACCCGGGGCCGGTGCGCACCGAGCGTTGGGCCGGCCTGGTCGGCGCGATGGCGCGCGACATGAAGCTGACGTATGAAGAAGCCGACCAGCTTGCCCCCAGCTCGATCCCGATGGGCCGCATCGCCGAGGCGGAAGAAGTGGCCAACCTGGTCACCATGATGGCCTCGCCCTTGATGCACTACGTCACCGGAACGATGATCGAAGTCGATGGCGGACAAGAAAAATCGCTGATGGACCGCTCGCGCGACCGCTGACACTGCTTGCCGGGCGACGCCCGGGCGCGCCCACAGAGAGGATAGTGACGATGAACGAAGAGCCAAAGCAGCAGCCGGGCCGGGCGCCCGGTCCGGATCGGTTCGGCGCCTTCGTCGCCCTCATCGACGACCAGTCGCCGGCGTTGCCCGGGCCGCTCGCGGGCGTGCGGGTGGCGGTCAAGGACAACATCGCCGTCGCCGGCGCACCGTTTACCGCCGGCCACCCGGTATTTGCAGGGCGCGTGGCGGCGGCCGACGCGCAAGCCGTCACGCGCCTGCGTGCGGCCGGCGCGCGCATCGTTGGCGTGACCACCACCGATGCGGGCGGCTTCGGCGTTACCACGCCAGGGGTGTCCAATCCGGCCTTTCCCGGCCACGTGGCGGGCGGCTCGTCGGGCGGATCGGCGGCAGCGGTGGCGGCCGGCCTGGCCGACATCGGACTGGGAACCGATACCGGCGGCAGCGTCCGCATTCCGGCCGCCTGCTGCGGCTTGTTCGCCTTCAAGCCGTCGCGCAACGTGGTCTCGCTCGACGGGGTGTGGCCGCTGGCGTCAAGCCTCGACCAGGTGGGCCTGATGACCAGCGGCTACCCGCTGCTGGTGGCGGCCAGCGCGGCCCTGCTCGGCCGGCCCATCGAGCCGGGCCCCGCGCGCCCCCGCTTCGGTGTCGACCTGGAACGGCTCGCCGCCTGCGACCCGGCCGTCGCCGCCAGCTTTCTCGGCGCCGTGGCGCGGATCAGGCGCGCCGGGTTCGACGTGCGCGCGGTGACCTTGCCGGACCGGCAAGGCGCGAGCGTGGTGCACGCGACCCTGGTGCTGGCCGCCGCGCGCGCCGTGTATGCCGCCCTGTGGCCGCTCGCGGCCGCGGCGCTGGGCGCGGGCGCCCACCGGGCGCTGTCGATGGCCTATGCGCTGGACCAGGCCACCATCGACGACGCGCGGCTGGCCGCCGACTCCATCGAATTGGGCTTCGCCAGGCTGTTCGACGATGTGGACGCGGTGCTGACCCCGACGCTGGCGATCCCGGCGCCGCAGGTGCACGTGCGCAAGGTCGTCCTCAACGGCAATCCGGTGCCGGTGCTGACCGCGCTGACGCTGGAGACCTGCCTGGCCAACCTGACCGGCGCGCCGGCGCTGGTGTTGCCGCTGGCGGGCGGTGGCGGCGCCCCGCCGGCCAGCCTGCAAATACTGGCCGCCCGCAACCAGGACGCGGCCGCCATCGCGTATGGCGCGCTGCTGCAGCCGCTGTTTCCTTCACCGAATCCAATATGACCAAGGATCAACCATGACGCAAATGTTAGAAATAAATGCCCCGGCCGCGCACGGCCGGCGCCACTTTGACTGGGCAGATCCGCTGCTGCTGGCGGACCAGCTCAGCGAAGAGGAAAGCATGGTGCTCGATGCGGCCAGGGCGTATTGCCAGGGCAGGCTGGCGCCCCGTGTGCTGGACGCGTTCCGGCACGAGCAGACCGATGCGTCGATCTTCCGCGAGATGGGCGAACTCGGACTGCTGGGCGTGACGATTCCGACCCAGTACGGCGGCGCCGGCCTCAACTATGTGAGTTACGGCCTGATCGCGCGCGAGGTCGAGCGGGTCGATTCCGGCTACCGGTCGATGATGAGCGTGCAAAGCTCGCTGGTCATGGTGCCCATCAACGAATTCGGCACCGAGGCGCAAAAGCAGAAATATCTTCCCCGGCTGGCATCGGGCGAGTCGATCGGCTGCTTTGGCCTTACCGAACCGGACCATGGCTCCGATCCGGGCAGCATGCTGACGCGTGCCCGGAGCGTGCCGGGCGGCTATGCGGTTTCGGGTACGAAGACCTGGATCACCAATAGCCCGATCGCCGACGTGTTCATCGTCTGGGCCAAGACCGACGACGGCAAGATCCGTGGCTTCATTCTCGAAAAAGGCATGAAGGGGCTGTCGGCGCCGCCGCTGCACGGCAAGGTCGGTTTGCGCGCCTCGGTCACCGGGCAGATTGTGATGGACGAGGTATTCGTGCCCGAAGAAAACCACCTGGCGGGTGTCTCCGGCCTGCGCGGACCGTTCACCTGCCTCGATTCGGCGCGGTTTGGGATCGCATGGGGCGCCCTCGGGGCGGCCGAGTTTTGCTGGCACGCCGCAAGGCAATACGTGCTGGATCGAAAACAGTTCGGGCGTCCACTGGCGGCCACTCAGCTGGTCCAGAAGAAACTGGCGGACATGCAGACCGACATTGCGATCGCATTGCAAGGCTGTTTGCGTTTGGGCCGCATGAAAGAGAACGGCACCGCGTCGGTGGAGATTACCTCGATCATGAAGCGCAATTCGTGCGGGAAGTCGCTCGACATTGCGCGCACGGCGCGTGACATGCTGGGCGGCAATGGGATCTCGGATGAATTCGGCGTGATCCGACACATGGTCAACCTCGAGGCGGTCAATACCTACGAGGGCACTCACGATGTGCACGCGCTGATTCTGGGACGGGCGCAGACTGGAATTTCAGCATTTTGATCGGGCGCTTATACATTCGTTCAGCCGAGCGTCTGGCGCTGCGATCTCGACTTATAATCCTGCGCGACACGATTTGCCACCCGGTTGTTTGTCGTGTTTAAGATAGGTGAGCCTGACAATGACAACGAAGTCCCCGAAACCGAAGTCGGAAAAAAAGCCGGCCGACTCCCCTACCCGCGGAGTACAGGCGCGTGCGCAGACCACGCGCGACAGGATCCTGCGCGCCGCGATCAAGGTGTTTTCGAAAAAAGGGTTCGATGGCGGCAGCGTGGAAGCGATTTCCAAACTCTCGCGCAGCCATGACCGGATGATTTACTACTACTTCGGCAGCAAGGAAAAACTGTTCGTCGAAGCGCTCGAAACGGTTTATCAAAGGATGAACGAGGCGGAAACAGCGCTCGACATCGATATCGACAATCCGCGCGAAGCATTGGAGAAGATCGTTCACTTCCACTGGCAGTATTATCGCGAGCACCCGGAATTCCTGTTCCTGTTGAACGACGAGAATCTGCATGAGGGAAAACACCTGAAGAAAAAATCGCCGCGCACTGAGGCCGTGTTCCCGCCCGCGGTCAATTTGCTCGACGCGGTGCTGCGCGCCGGCGCCGGCCAAGGACTGTTCCGTCCCGATATACAGGCGCTCGACCTGTACATCGCCATCGCCGCCTTGGGGTACTTCTACCTGTCCAACCGCTACACGCTGAGCGCGTTCCTGCAGACCGACCTGATGGAACCGGAGCCGCTTGCCCATTGGCCCGGGTTCGCCACCGATCTCGTGCTGCGCTTGGTGTCGAGCAACTGAGCAACCGTACAACTCGCGGTTGCGCACGGCCTTGCTGAAACCGTTGCCGGCACAGGATTAACGGTCCACAGCGTCCTTCCCCGGCGCCACGCAATCACGCGGCAGACCCGCCCCACTTCCTCATCAAGCGCTTCGCGGCGCCGGAGGAAGTCTGGCTCCTTATATCGCCAGCCCGCTCGCTTCTCCCACCACTGGTGCGACGCTGCGCGCAGATGGCGGAGTAAAAAGTGCACGGTTTTGAATCACGCTGCAGCGTGCTTGAATACCTGCCTCAGGTACGCATGGAAAGATCGCGTGAACGTGCACAAGGGGCGGTCTCAAGAACCAACTGCAAGATCGCGGTAGGGACGCCAGTTACCTGAGCCCCCCGCACAGATCCGTACTTGCAGCACTACTGCATACGGCTCCTGCCAAAGGTCTTGACGTAAAACCGCTCGCCCGGAATCAGATGGACTACCGGCATGGAGGGAGGTATTTCTTGATCAGCCGGCTGAACCGTGACCACGGCAGCCTATGCCGCTGACTTCTTCGACTCAGCGCGTGTCGCCAAGCACGGCTCAGCTCGCTGCGGAAGGAGTTTAACCGGCACATGTTGCCCGGCACCGCGTAGTAATTAAAATATCCCCTTACCACTCGGCCCAGCCATCGTCCGAGAACCGTGGCTGTGCATGTTTGCGCAAGCGCGAACGGTAACAACAGCTGGGGCAAGCCGTAGTGGCGCACTGGTGCCGAATAAATCGAAAAATACGGATAGACCGTTGCCTGCTGCCTTCTGCTATGATCCAATTTTATTAGACAGTTTTACCAAAACTGTCTAAGGGCTTTATAAAAACTGTATAACAGTTTTAAAAAGTATCGTCGCAAGGGATGGAGCATCGCCCAAGGTGAATGCAAGAAAGCGAACGAACTGTCCCTCGATTG
>JBBWZO010000112.1:0-15311 GCA_039649125.1 Massilia sp.
TGAAGGTGGCGGACTAGCCGTAGCTGTGGGCGACGTTCCAGATCACGTACTTCATGTTCTGGGTCCAGTCGGCGCTCTCGACCAGGGTCGAGAACCTGGTGCCGATTACGATCTGGCCGGCGCCAGCCACTTCGTGGTGGTGCACTTCGACCGGGTTGCCCAGCGATTCGAGGATCAGGCACATCTCCGTACGCATTTCCTGGAAGCTGTCGAGCGGCGGGACCGGGAAGTAGCCGCCCTTGACGGTCGGACGGTGGCCGCTGTTGCCGCCTTCGGTTTTCGCGTCGGTCGACCACGAAGCTTCGTCCGAATCGATCTTCACGAAGCAGCCCGACATGTCGATCTTCCAGCGGATCGAGTCGAAGATGAAGAATTCCGGCTCTGGACCGAAGTAGGCGGTGTCGCCCAGGCCGGTCGACTTCAGGTAAGCTTCGGCGCGCTTGGCGATCGAGCGCGGATCGCGGTCGTAGCCCTTGCCGTCCGACGGTTCGATCACGTCGCACTGCATGAACAGAGTCGTTTCTTCCAAGAACGGGTCGATGTTGGCGGTGTTCGGGTCCGGCACCAGGATCATGTCCGATGCTTCGATGCCCTTCCAGCCAGCGATCGACGAGCCGTCAAACGCGTGGCCCGATTCGAATTTGTCGAGGTCGAAGTGCGACACAGGAACGGTGACGTGCTGCTCCTTACCGCGGGTATCCGCAAAGCGGAAATCCACGAACTTGACTTCGTTATCCTTCACCATCTGCATCACATCTGCGGCGGTCTTTGCCATGCGTTTCTCCTAAATGAAATGGGGTATCACGGGTTAGCGAGGTTGTCTTCAACCGGTCAGCCATGCCTGCGACATACTTGCAGGAACTAATGCAGGAACCATGCCAGCCTGCATGGCATGAATAAATGCGCAATCATTCTTTGGAATGCCGGGGGTTTCACCATAAAATCTTCGTCAACCCGGAAGTCTGCGACAGTGCAGACCAGCTCAGCCATTGCACCAAAACAGTGCATGCACGACCGAGCGCACCATTTTGATGCGTTTCGCACCATTTCGGCAAGAACGCATCGCAGCGGTGCGCACCAATTGAAACAAGGAAAACGAATGAGCACCACCGATACCATCCTCGACGCCGCCCGCAGCCGTGCCCCGGGCCAGCCCTATGCCGGCGCGGTCACGCCGCAGGAAGCCTACGCGCTCGTGCAGGCCGATCCGAAAGTGAAAATCGTCGACGTTCGCACCAATGCCGAGCGCGACTGGGTCGGCCGCATCGCCATCCCGGAAAGCCAGCACGTGGCGGTGCAGTGGGCGACCTACCCCGGCGGCCAGCCGAATCCGCAGTTCGGCGAACAGCTGGCGCAGGCGGCCGGCAAGGACGAAGTCCTGCTCTTCCTGTGCCGCTCCGGCGTGCGCTCGCGCCACGGCGCGCGCGTGGCGACGGAACTGGGCTATGCCAATTCCTTCGACATCCTGGAGGGGTTCGAGGGCGACCGCGACAGTGAAGGACATCGCAAGACGATCGGCGGCTGGTGCAAGGCGGGGCTGCCGTGGGTAGGCGCATAAGCCAGCGGCAAATTTGCCTGGCTGCCTGATCAGCCCCGCAGGGAGGACGGGTCCCCCGTCCACGCGTTCAACCATCCGATGACATTCGCGAACGATCACCCGTGCGTTGAACGCGTGAACGGCATTGAATCGACGTGAACGCAAACGTTCGGGTGGAGCCGTCCACCCTACGCACATGTCGTCCACGCATCCTGCTGCAAGCTTTAACGGGGCAGCACCAGCACCTGCAAGCCCGACGGCGTCTCCGGCGCGCGGTACACGCGCTGGGTCGCTTTTTTAAAATCCTCCGGCTTCGCCTTCGGGATGTGGGTAAATGTCTGCGGATTCAGGTCGACCAGCGGGAACCAGGAACTCTGCACCTGCACCATGATCCGGTGGCCGCGGCGGAAGGTGTGGTTGACCTGGCCGATCTCGAAGTTCACCGGCTCCACCTTGCCCGGCACGAAGGGCGCCGGTTGCTCGAAGCTGTTGCGGAACTTGCCGCGCAAGGGGTTGCCGCGCACCAGCTGCTGGTAGCCGCCCATTTCCAGGACTGGTGGCGGCACGTCGCTGCCGCGGCGCTCCGCCTGCGGCTGGGGATAGGAGGCGGGATAAACGTCGATCAATTTGACCACCCAGTCGGCGTCCGTGCCGGTGGTGGAGACGAACAGCTTCGGCGTCACCGGGCCGGCGATCGTCACGTCCTCTTCCAGCACCTCGCTCTGGTAGACCAGCACGTCGGGCCGCTTCGCGGCGAAGCGCTGGTCGGACACCATGTATTCCTGGGGCACGCCGACGGCCGGATAGCCGATGAAGGGAACCGGTTTGCGCGGATCGGCCACATACTCGTCGTAGCCGGCACCTGCGGTGCCGGCCGGCTTGGCCCAGCCCAGCTGGCCGCCCTCGCCGAAATACAGCGTGCGCGGCTCGGCCTGCCTTGGGGGCCAGGCCGTGTAGCGGCGCCAGACATTGCTGCCGGTTTCAAAAGCCGTGACCTCGGCCAGGCTCGCCGCCGGCTTGACGCCCGGTTTCACGTCCCTGAGGTGCTGCTCGAAGAACGGGAACTGCAGCTCCTTGCGGAAGTAATCGGACGTCTTGCTGTCGAACGACACGTGCCCGAGGCGCGCGCCCTCGCCGCGCGCCCAGCCGCCGTGCACCCAGGGTCCCATCACCAGGCTGTTCTGGATGCCGGGGTTCTGCTTCTCGATGGCGTGGTAGGTCGTGAACGGCCCCTGCGGGTCTTCGGCATCGAACCAGCCACCCACCGTCAGCACCGCCGCCTTGACGTTCTTCATGCGCGGGCCGATCGCGCGCGACTGCCAGAACGCGTCGTAGGTATCGTGCTCGATGGTCGGCACCAGCAGTTCGCGCTGGGCCTGGCTCATCGTTGCCAGGATGTTCGGCAGCGTCAGGCGCTTCAGGAAGAAGTCGTAGCCGTCGGTTTCGCCGTAGTCGAATTCGGCGCGCGTCTTCGGCAGCGGCGTCGGGTTCGGCATCGAGGTGAAGGCCGCATAAAAGTCGAAATTCGCCGCCAGCATGAAGGCGCCGCCGTGGTAGGAGTCGTCGCCCATGTACAGGTCGGCGATCGGCGCCTGCGGCGAGGCCGCCTTGATCGCCGGGTGCGAATCGATGATGCTGGCCGCCGTATAGAAGCCCGGATAGCTGATGCCGTGGATGCCGACCCTGCCGTTATGGTTAGCGATGTTTTTCAGCAGCCATTCGACCGTGTCGTACATGTCCTGGCTTTCCTCGCCCTCGCCCGCCAGGCGCTTGGCCTTGCCGTGCGGCGTCATCTCCTGCCAGGTCCCTTCGGACATGAAGCGTCCGCGCACGTCCTGCTTCACGAAGATGTAACCGGCTTCCTCGAACTCGCGCGAAGGTCCGATAGCCTCCGGGTACCAGTCCACGCCATAGCGCAGTTCCCCCTGCGCGTGCACGCCGGCGCTGTAGGGCGTGCGCTGCATTAAGAAAGGGTAGGTGCGCGAGGCGTCCTTCGGCACGTACACGGTCGTGAACAATTTGACGCCGTCACGCATCGGGATGCGGTATTCGTACTTGGTGTAGCTGTCGCGCAGGCTGCGTTTCTGGACCGGCGCCTCGGCCGCCGCTCCCGCCAGGTTGGCGGCCAGCGCAGTGCCGGAACCGCAGGCCGGCGCGATGGCCAGCGCAGTGGCCACCAGACCCGCCAGCGGAAGAAGGGGAAGCGAACGACGATTCATGATTTCCTTCGGAGCAAAGATACAAGGGGCGCCAGTGTAATCTCAATCCGAAGCAAATTGATATTCAGCCAATACACTCCCATTGCCTGGCGCCGCCAGCAGGCGCTGGCGTACGATATTGATATGGCCACGCAGGCCGTACAGGCCGTCGGCATAGGCCAGGGGAATCGAAATGTGGTTGACGCGCTCCTCGATGTCGTCGAGGCGGTGCAGCAGGTCCGCGCGCACGGTCTCGCGCCGGGGTTCATCCGCCACTCCTTGCACGTCTTCCCAGGCCTGCTCGACCGCGCGCAGTTCGCCGTACCAGCGGTAGACGCGCGAACGCACGCGCCAGACGTACAGCGGCGGCACGATCTTCGACAGCGGAATCACCAGCGCCGCCAGCGCGACGACCACGACCCACAGCCGGTCGAACAAATTCGCCAGCCAGAAGCTCATGTAGCGCTGCAGCAGCGGCGGGCCGTCGCGGTAGTACTTCGCGGCTTCCTCCGACACGGGAATCTCGGTGTATTTCGGCGACGGGAATTGGCCCTGCTGCTGGAACCACCCTGCCCCGCCATGGATCTCGATGGCCGCCTTGACGAACAGGTCGACCAGCGCCGGATGCAGGTCTTCTCTCGCCACCAGCGTGGCGGTCGGGGCGATCAGGTGGTAGTCCTGGGCCGGGATGTCGCGTCCGAGGTCGACGATCCCGCGCGGCAGGGTCACGTGGGTGAGGAAAGGCAGGCGCCGCGTATAGGCTTCGGCCTGCGCGAAATTGAACAGGCGGATGCCGGGCGTTTGCAGCAGCATCTGGATCAGCGGCGCTTCCGGCGCCGAGCTGAACACCAGTCCGTCGATGCGCCCGGCCAGCAGTTCGATCGTGGCCGGCGTGTTCTCGAGCGCGGTAATGGTCAACTCATTCGGCTCGACCCCGTTCACGGCCAGCACCTGGCGGAACAGGTTCGGCACACCGGTGCCCTCGGGCCCGAGGTTGATGCGCAGGCCGCGCAGGCCGGTGAGCCTGTTCGTCTTGACATTGTCACGCAGGAACAGCCATACCGGTTCCGTGAACAGGCTGCCCAGCGACACCAGGCCGAGCTTGCCGGGCTGCTCCTCGCTGGCCGAGCCGCTCTGGACAAAGGCGATATCGGCCTCGCCGCGCTGCAGGCGTTCGAGGTTTTCCCGGGAGCCGAGCGAGGGCTGGAGGGCGACGAGGATGTCGTCGCGTTTCAGCTCCTGCGCATACTGCTTGCCGAAGGCTTCGTAGGCGCTGTTTTCCTGGCCGGTGGCCAGGCGCACCTGGCGCGGGGGCGCCGGATCGACCAGGAGCCAGGCAACGAAGCAGGCAATGCCGACCAGGATGATCGTCGGGCCGGCGGCCACCAGCAAATCGCGCAGGGAGACGAAGCTGAAATTGCGGATGCGACGAATGCCGGATGCCGCGCGCCGGCTGGCCCGGCGCGCGCGTTCGCCCGCGCGTTCGCCCTTATTCGCGCCCCTCACCTCAACGCGCGGCTGCCGCTGGGACTGCCGCCGTGGCAACTCCTGCGGCCAACTCCTGCGGCAACTCCTGCGGCGGCAATTTCTGCGGCTGCGGCTGCAGCAACTGCGCCGCGACGCCACCGCGCGAGCGTTCGATCATCGGCATCAGGCTCGGCGCCAGCGTTGTCAGCAGCTGCACCGGCAGTGCGCTGGTGAAGTCGTAGTATTCCGACTGCGGGCCGTGCACATAGGCGGTCATGCTGCCGAAGAAGCGCTCGCCGATGTTGAACACGAAGGTCGCCGAGCGGTTCACGTAGCGCGATTCGATCAGGCGGCCGCCGCGCGCATACACGTCGAAGCGCTGGTCGCCGGTACCGGTCTTGCCGCCCAGGGCGATGATGTTCCCGTCCGCCATGGCAAACGCCGTCTTCACGCGCTTGGCGGTGCCGCTCGAGACCACGCCGCGGATGGCGTCGGCCACGGTGCGCGCCACTTCCGGCGACAACACCACTTCGTGTTCGACCTTCGCCGAACGCTTGACCAGGGTCTCGTACGGCGTGTCCTTGGCGAAGTGCAGCGAAGCGATGCGCTCGACGGGCTTGCGCACGCCGCCGTTGACGATGATGCCCATCAGTTCGGCCAGCGCCGCCGGACGGTCGGCCGAGGCGCCCAGCGTGGTCGCGTACGACGGCACCAGCGAATCGAACGGGTAGCCCATCTTCTTCCACTGCGCGTGGATCTTGAGGAAGGCTTCGACTTCGATCAGGCCGGCGATGCGCTTGTCCTGGGCGTTCTTGCGGCTGGTCTTGAACAGCCAGGAATACACTTCCTGGCGCTCCTTCACGCTGGCGCCCACCACCTCGCTCCAGCCGGCCTTCGGATGGGTTTGCAGGTAACCGACCAGCCACAGCTCCAGCGGGTGGGTCGAGGCGACGTAGCCGCGGTCGGCCAGCGACATGTTGGCCGGGGCGTACTGGTCGTACATCTTCTCGATGCGTTCCTGGTCGACCTCGTTGCCCGGCAGCGAATTGTGGATGAAGGCGCCGAACTGCTGCAGCGTCGCGTTGGGCGCGATGGTGCGGTGCGCGGCGGCCAGTTTCGAGGCGGCCGGACGCACGCCGGCAAACAGCAGCGCCTTCGCTTCGTCCGGGGTCTTGCCCTTGTACTTGTTCCAGAACTTGGCCAGGAAGGTCTTGCCTTCGGCGTCGGCGAAGCGCGCCAGGTAGCCGGCGCGGCGCGGGTCGTTGGCGTCGGCCAGCAGGGCCGCCGAGGAACCCGGCAGCTGGAACATGTAGTAGCGCACCACGTCGCGCATCATGCGCACGAACACCAGGTTCGTCGACTGCTGCAGCGCCTCCTGCACCGTCATGATCTTCGAGTTGTCGAGCTTGCTGAAGTTGCCGAAGTAGTGCAAGCCGCCGCCGGTGAAGAAGCCCTCGCCCGGGTTGGCCGAATAGGTGCGCAGCATGGCCGCGTCGAGCATCGGCTTCAGGCCGCGGTCGGCGTTGGCCGGCAGCGCCAGGAAGTACTCGACCGCCCACTGGCTCATGCGGTCCTTCGGGTCGATGCGCGTTTCGCGCAGCGCCTTCGGGTTCATCGGCTCGTAGCGGCGGTGCAGCTGGTCGACGATGTCGAGGTAGGTGACGAGCGTGCGCAGCTTGGCCGTCGAGCCGAGGTCGAGCTTGGCCTGTTCGTTGATGTCGAGCGGCTGGTCGTAATTGTCGGTCTGGACGCGCAGGTAGTTGACGTTCTCGCCGCGCTCCATCAGCGTGAAGCTGTAGATCACCTTGGCCGGGTCGCCGTTGCCGAGCAGGCCCTTGCCGGTGAGGCCGGCCGCTTCCGCCGCTTCGGGCGTGGTGAGCTGGCGCAGGGCGCTGGTGACGGCCTGCTGGGCCTGGCCGTCGAGCGTCGACACCACCGACATGTCGAGGCGGTCGAGGTTGTACAGGCGCGATTCGCCCAGCAGGTAGCCGAGGTGGTTGCGCACCGCGTTGGCGGCCTTGCGCGAGACGAAGGCGTTGGCGGCCGGCGGTTCGACGCCGGAATGCAGCGCCGGGCGCAGCTTGACCGCCAGCGCGGCGTCGCGCAGCTGCGGCGTGATCACGCCGGCCTGGGCCAGCACGCGCAGGTGGCTGTCGGTCAGCGTTTCGAGGTCGTTCTTGCCGGCGCCGAGGTAGTAGGCCGGGCGGCGCTGCGCGATCATCAGCGACAGCGCTTCCTTGTAGACGAGGACCGCTTCGGGGGTGTCGAGGCGGCCCTTCAGGGCGGCGCCGACTTTCGCGAAATCGCGTCCGTACCAGACCCACATGCCGTCGCCGATGCCGTTCACTTCGCCGTAGCCCGGCTTGGCCGACAGCGGCACCGTGTTCAGGTAGTCGAGCACGATCTGGCGCCGGGTGCCGGTGGTGTCCTCGCCGTCGCGGTAGGCGCGCAGCGTGGCCGAGGCCATCTGGATCAGCTTGTCCTCGAGCGAGGCGGTGCGCCCTTCCGGCGAGTGGCGGTATTTTTCGATCTGGGTGGCCAGCGTGGAGCCGCCGGCGACGCGCCCGCCGCCGCCGAGGCCGACCGAGGACAGGACCTTGTCGAACACGGCCTTCGAGAAGCGGTCCCATTCGACGGCCGGGTTGCGTTTCGGGTAGGCCGGGTCGAGCAGCTCGCGGTTTTCGATGAACAGCAGGCTTTGCACCAGCAGTTGCGGCGCGTCGTCGAAGCGCTCGTAGGAGCGCTCCGGGAAGCGCGAGCCGAACAGCGGCTGGCCGTGCCAGTCGAGGATCTCGAGGCCGGTGCGGGTCTTTTCGTGGTAGGTGGCGAACAGGCCGTGCCCGGCCAGTTCGAGCATCTTCGGCGACATGCGCGCCTGCGCGTCGATGACGTAGTCGCGCGTCCGCAGCTTGGCCAGGAAGGCCGGCATGTGCGCGTAGCCGAGGCGCGCGTCGTACGGGCTCATGGCCGGGAAGTGGATCGCATCGCTCGGCCCCTTGGCCATGCGGAAATGCACGTCCTCCATCATGCGGGCGAACAGCTTGGCCTGCAGGGTCGAGGTACGGGTTTCATAGACGGCATAGGCCGAGCCGGCGGCAACGACCACCAGCAGCAGGCCGAACAGGATGCGCCTGCCGCGTCCCTTGCCTTGCGGCGGTTCGCCTTCGCGCTCGGGTTCGGGCTCGCCCGGTCCGCCGGCGTGCTCGCCGGGTTCCTGCTGGACGGCGGCGGCACCGGCGCCGCCCACGAGCGACAGATGGGGGTAGGTGTCGTACAGCGGCGCGTCCTGCGCGTCCGGTGCGGCATTCGCAGCCATGGCCGGCGCGGCACTGCCATCGGGGCGGGCGCGCAGGTTGCGCACTGCGCGAAATACGTTACGGGGCCGTATGAAACGGCGGGTGCTTTCCATGATGGCTCAACCGGTTTGAATCGTTTTTTCCTGCAATCCCTGTCAACCTGCTCGCCATCCGTGCTGCCGGTCTGTTCGAGTGATCGAGGTCGTCGTTAGTTCACATTTGGCGGGCTGGTCTCACTCGGGATTTCGCCGCGCCGAAGCCATCATTCCACCACATCAACAGGTTTTGCATGAAGCCCTGTTCAACAAATTTGACCTGCCCGGATTTTTTTCGCAAAAAAACAACGGCAGAGTTATCTGGATGACATTCATGCCTACATGCATCGGTATTTGGCTCCTACACGGCTGAGCTGCATGTCATCGAAACGTCATTTTCCGGCACCGGTTCAGGCCGCCGCCGGCGCGTGCGCATCGGCCGCGCGCAGCTCCTCCAGGGCCTGCAGGCAGTAGTACTGGAACCACAGTCCGGTGAACAGGAAAATCATCAGGTAGAGCCAGGCCGACAGGATCGCCAGGAAGGGGAACAACACCACCGCCAGCACCGCGCCGCCCATCCAGGCGATGCCCGGCAGGGCCCCGAGCACGCCCGAGACCATGCCGATCGCCAGCAGCGGCCAGCGCTGCGCATGCATGATGGTCTTGCGCTCGGCGGCGCTGGCGTGCGCGGCCAGCGCGTCGTAGCTCATCACGCGCGAGGACACCCAGCCCCACAGCGCGGCCTGCACCGCGACCGCCAGCGGCGGAATGGCGTACAGCGGCACCGTGCACAGCCACAGCAACGCGAACACCAGCACGCTCGACAGGTTCATCCAGACGCTGCCGGCGAAGCTGCCGCCCTCCTTCTGCTCGAGCTTCGGGTAGTCGCGCCGGCCGACGTAGCGCTCGATGGCCGGCATCGCGAAGATGCCCATGAACAGCAGCGAGGAGGCGATCATCAGCGGCAGCAGCAGGATGATCGCCATCATCGGCACCACGATGACCTTCAGCATGCCCAGCCCCAGCATCGACAGCATGCTGCTGCTCGACTGGAACCAGCCGTACTCGGCAAACACCGCGTGCAGCCAGTCGAGCAGGCCCGGCAGGAAGGCCCACAACAGGCCGCCCCAGACCACCAGCGACAGCACCAGGGGAATGAAGGACAGCGCCAGCATGCGCCGCGAGAACTGGGCGCGCAGGGCGCGGCGCCAGGCGTAAGCGACGCCGTTCAAGGCAGGCTCCAGGCGAGCAGCGGACGAGGAGACGGACGAGGAAGCGGACGAGGTGCGGGCATGGTCATGCGGATCCCAATATCAAAAGCACATTGTAGACAACATTCGCCCGGCCGGACGCCGCCCTCGCCCGCCGTTGGCATCGCACCAACGGTGCTCGATGGCGCATTGCGGGGCCATGCACTACAATCGGCCCCTCAAACCGAACATAGAAGGAACACCATGACCACTACCACTACCGCTTCCGGCCTGCAGTACGAAGACACCGTCGTCGGCGAAGGCGCCGAGGCGAAAGCCGGCGCTTACGTCACCGTCCACTACACCGGCTGGCTGCGCAACGACGACGGCACCCAGGGCGCGAAGTTCGATTCGAGCAAGGACCGCAACGACCCGTTCCAGTTCCCGCTGGGCGCCGGCCACGTGATCCGCGGCTGGGACGAAGGCGTGCAGGGCATGAAGGTCGGCGGCCAGCGCCGCCTGACCATCCCGGCCAGCCTGGGCTACGGCGCGCGCGGCGCCGGCGGCGTGATCCCGCCGAACGCGACCCTGATCTTCGACGTCGAACTGCTGGCGGTCTGATCGCAGCGGAGGACCGACGCGTCCTGCCGCGCAGGCCGCGTCGGTCCATCTCTTCCTGCGGCGCCCTCCTGGCGCCGTCGAGCATCCCCTCTAAAATGCGGGCCGAAACCGCATCCTTCCTTTTGCCGTGCGCTAAGATGGGCTCTTGCATTGCTCGAGAAGCAATGCGCCATCCAGCAACCAGCCAACAGGAGTTTTTATGAGCTTGCAAGACCAGTTCACCCAGGCCCAGGCCGATTCGAAGAACCTGCCGGAACGCCCGGACAACATGACCTTGCTGAAGATGTACGCGCTGTTCAAGCAGGGGTCAAGCGGCGACGCCACCGGCGAGCGCCCGGGCTTCACCGACATGGTCGGCCGCGCCAAGTTCGACGCATGGGCTGCGCTGAAGGGCACGTCGCAGGAAGAGGCGATGCAGCAGTACATCGACCTGGTGGAAGAGCTGAAGGGCTGATTGAACAGCCGCGAATCTAGGGTGGACCGGGCGGCGAACCGCTCCCGAGTCCACGCGTTCGACGGGTGCATATCGCAATGTTTCCGGCGAATGCTCTCGTAACCGTATCGGTCCCGGGTTTTGCGGTCGAGCCGCAGCCGATCGGGCGATGAAACGCGTGGACTCGGGAGTCCACCCTACATCATCTCGTTGCGGCACCGCGGTGCTCTTTACGCCGCCGCGAACACCCGGCGCATCTTGTCGGACACCTTCGCCTCGATCGCCGGCCCAAAGGCGCTCATCAAAAATCCCAGCTTGATGCGCAGCGCCGCGCGCCGTTCTTCCAGCGTCAACGCGCCTTCCACACCGCTGCGCTCGAAGCGCAACACATCGCCGTCCCAGCGGCACTGCATGCCGAATTCGGCGGCCACCTTGTCGGCCACCTGCTGCGCCGCGGCGCGCGCCCGCTCCGGGCTCAGGTCGTGTTCCTGGACGATCTGGATGTCGGCCATCTGTGTTTCCTTCCTCTGCAAAAGCAAGACAATCCGCCATGATGCCAGTTGCATGGAAGAGATACCAGCCCGCTGTGCAGTCCGCTGTGCAATTGATACGAGTCAAGACCCAATCCGCCGACCGCGCGAGTATCTGATGAGGTATCTCAATCACGCGAGGATCTGCCATGGAACAACAACGAGCCCTGCTGCCGGATGACCCCGTCACCTGCGAACGCGACCAGCCGCCGGTCGCCTTTATTCCCACTCCGAGCGCGCGCTACCGCGAGCACCGCAAGGCGTCGCAACTGCTCGACCAGCCCGGCATGCCCCGTGGCGCCGACACCCCGCCCGATCCCAACATTCCCCTGCCCTATGCCTTCGGCGCCCGGGTGCTGATGTGGAAGCAGGACCCGTCGGTGACGGAGATGGGCACGCGCAAGGCCTTTTTGCCGGGCATCGTGCTGGCCGGCCCACGTGACGCGCGAATTGCCTCTGGCGACCCGGGCATCAGCCCGGTCGAGCCGAATGCCTTCGGCGACTTCGTGACCATGCCGGATACGCCGCAGTTCGATGCCGTCCACACCTTCGCCGTGGTGCGCCAGACGCTGACGATGTACCAGCGCTCGCTGTCCTCGGCCGGCGCCGCAATGCCGCTGCCCTGGCAATGGAACAGCAGCATCGATACCGCCCCGCTGCAGATCTTCCCCCACGGCCTGCCGAACGTGATGAACGCGTTCTACAGCCGCACCCAGAACTGCCTGAAGTTTGGCGACTTCGTCCCGTCCGGCCAGACCGGGCGCGTGTTCACCTGCCGCTCCTTCGACATCGTCGCCCACGAAACCGGCCACGCCGTGTTGGATGGCCTCAAGCCACGTTGGCTTGAGGCTGATAATCCGCCGCAGACGGGCGGCCTGCACGAAGCCTTCGGCGACCTGACCGCGATCTTCCTGGCCCTGTCCCAGCTGGACCAGTGCGAGGCGGTGGTGGCGCAGACCAAGGCGCGCCTGCACGACAAGACCTTCCTTTCCGACATCGCCGAGCAGTTCGGCCTGGCGCTCGGCGGCACCATGGGCCTGAGGAATGCCGACAACGACCTGACGCTGGCCCAGGCCGGCACCCAGGTGCATGCCATTTCCCAGGTGTTCACGGGCGCCGTGTACGACATCCTGGCCGACATCTTCGCGCTCGAGCGCAACCCGGCGTTCGAGGACGACGCGGCCGTGCTGCACCGGGTGGCGGCCTGGCTGCGCGGCCTGGTGCTGCGCGCCCTGGTCGCTTCGCCCGACGTGGCCGCCACCTATGCCGACGTGGTCAACGAAATGCTGCGCCTGACGCTGGAAGACGGCAAGCCGGCGGCCTACCTCGACGCCATCCGCCACCAGTTCACCATCCGCGAAGTGGTGGCGGCGCCCGAGTACACCGCCGAGGCGCCGGCCCCGGTCGACCCGAGCGATGCGGCAACCCCGCTACGGACTCCCGGCTTCCAGCGCCTGGTCGCGGGCGTGTGCGACGCGCCCGGCGCCCAGCAGGACCGCCGTGCCTGCTGCGGCACCATGAACCTGGCCGAGTACTACAACATCGAGCGCGTGCTCGAGGCCGAGGCGCAGGCGCTGGCGCAATGGTGCGCCGAGCGCGGCCGCAACGCGCCGGCGGGTGAGGAAACCGTGCTCGCACCGGCGCCGGAAGGGGTGCCCACGCCCGCCCTGGCAGCACGGCGGCCGTGAAGATCACGGCGAAGATGGCGGGCGGCTTTGCCGGCCTGGAAAAACAGGTTGAGCTGGACACGGCCTGCATCGCCGGCGGCCGCGACCTGGAAGCCCTGCTGCACCGGGTCGATTTCTTCGGTGAGGTCCCGCCGTGCGCGGTCGGCGCCGATCTCCCGCGCTGGGAGATAACGGTCGACGACGGCAGGCGCTGCCGCTCGGTGGTGCTGGCGGACGACGGGTCGCTGGACCAGACGGCGTGGCCGGCGCTGCTGGCGCATTTGCGAGCGGCGGGCTGAAACCGGCTTCCGGGCCTGCCGGCGCCGACTGAACGCGTGGACGGCGCAAGCGGCGCGTCCATGCGAACAGTCGGGCGGAGCCGTCCGATGACCCCTACGTCCTGCTGCAAACGGAGCGACGTGTCCGCAGTCAGCCACACATGCAAGGGACGTAGGGTGGACGGCTCCACCCAGGAACGTGATCAGTCTGCACCCTTAACGCCGCCCACGCGTTCAACCAGCAGGTGCGCCGACGCAAAGCACGCACGAATCCGCCCGCCCCCGTGCCACCCGGCCAGGTGCCCCCACACCGCGCGTCACGCTACTCATTTGCTTATGTATATTGTGTCTAAGCGTAATTTGTAGGAAAAGTCGAATTGCCCTAAAATACAGTGCTTTGCCAGTTGGCGGCCCTCCCTGCGCGCTGACGCTGCGGCACCCACCAAAGATAGGACTGTTATGACCCACGTTGTCACCGAATCGTGCATCCGCTGCCGGTATACCGACTGCGTCGATGTATGCCCGGTCGATTGTTTCCGGGAAGGCCCGAATTTCCTCGCGATTGATCCCGACGAGTGCATCGACTGCGCCGTCTGCGTGGCCGAGTGCCCGGTCAATGCGATTTATGCCGAGGAAGACGTGCCGGGCGACCAGCAGCAATTCATCAAGCTCAACGCCGACCTGGCGCGCTTCTGGCCGTCGATCACCAAGACCAAGCCGGCTCTTCCCGACGCGGAAGAGTGGAAAGACGTCAGGAACAAGCTGGACCAACTGGCCCGCTGAGCCAACGCGCAGCAGCCGCAGCACCTGCTGGCCGGTTTTTCGACCGCCGTCAGCAGGCGCGCGTCATCCATGGCACACTAGCGGCCATCGCATAAACGGGCTTGCCTCAGCGCCCTCTTTCAAAAATCAACAGGATTAGTGCATGACTATCAGTGCCACCCACGATGCGGGCAGCATCGCCCCCAACAGTTCGTTTGCCGGCGCCATCGACGCCGACGCTGTCATCATCGGCGCGGGCCCGGTCGGCCTGTTCCAGGTCTTTGAACTCGGCCTGCTCGAGATCAAGGCCCACGTCATCGATTCGCTGCCGGCCGTCGGCGGCCAGTGCGTGGAACTGTATCCGGACAAGCCGATCTACGACATCCCTGCCGTGCCGGTGTGCACCGGCCAGGAACTGACCGACAACCTGCTCAAGCAGATCGAGCCGTTCGAGCCGACCTTCCACCTGGGCCAGGAAGTGACCACCGTGCAGCGCCGCGAAGACGGCCGCTTCAACGTCGAGACCTCGACCGGCACGCAGTTCATCACCAAGACCATCTTCATCGCTGCCGGCGTCGGTTCGTTCCAGGCGCGCACCATCAAGGTCGAAGGCATCGACAAGTTCGAGAACAGCCAGCTGTTCTACCGCGTCAAGGATCCGGCGCTGTTCGAAGGCAAGAACCTGGTCATCTGCGGCGGCGGCGACTCGGCCCTGGACTGGGCCCTGAACTTCGTCGGCAAGGCCGAATCGGTCGTGCTGGTGCACCGCCGCGAGGACTTCCGCGCCGCACCGGCCTCGGTCGCCAAGATGAAGCAGCTGTGCGACGAGTACGAAATGCAGCTGATCACCGGCCAGGTCACCGGCTTCGACGAAAAAGACGGCAAGCTCAGCGAAGTGAAGGTCACCGGCGCCGACGGCGTCACCCGCCGCGTCCCGCTGGACATGCTGATGGTCTTCTTCGGCCTGTCGCCGAAGCTGGGCCCGATCGCCGAGTGGGGCCTGGACATCGAGCGCAAGCAGCTCAAGGTGATGGACACCGAAAAGTTCGAGACCAACGTGCCGGGCATCTTCGCCGTGGGTGACATCAACACCTACCCGGGCAAGAAGAAGCTGATCCTGTCGGGCTTCCACGAAGCGGCCCTGGCCGCCTTCGGCGCCGCGCCGTACATCTTCCCGGACAAGAAGATCCACATGCAGTACACGACGACCTCGCCGAAGCTGCACAAGATCCTCGGCGTCGAGACCCCGGTCTTCGACTGATCCGTCTCCCAACCGGGCGGCCGCGCGTTTGATCGG
>JBBWZO010000123.1:0-8197 GCA_039649125.1 Massilia sp.
CATCACAAACTCTCCTCGAGTGGAATTTCCGGAATGATGATGTCGGTCACCGACGAATCCGGCGGAATGTTATCGGCGCGTAGCGCGCTGGAGGCGAGGTCGGCGAAGGTCGGCGCGGCGACCCCGCCGCCGGTGTGGACGGCGCCTTTCGGGTCGTCGATCATGACGGCGATCACGAAGCGCGGCTTCGACATCGGCGCGATGCCGACAAAGGAGCCGACGTAACTCGTATGCGAATAGCGGCCGTCGACGATCTTCTGCGCGGTACCGGTCTTGCCGCCGACGCGATAACCCGCCACCTGGGCGCGCGAAGCCGTGCCTTCCGGGCTCACCACCGACTCGAGCATGGTGCGTACCTGGGCCGCGGTTTTCGGCGAGATGATCTGCTGGCCGGCCGGCTCTTCGTCGAGCTTGACGAACGAGAGCGGGATCATGTCGCCGTTGCGCGCAAACACCATGTACGAGCGCGCCATCTGCAGGAGCGAGACCGACAGGCCGTGGCCGAAGGCCATGTTCGCGTATTCGACCGGACGCCAGGATTTCCACGGGCGCACGCGGCCGGCGGCCGGACCGGGGAAGCCGAAGCGCGGGGCCTGGCCGTAACCGAGTTTCGTGTACAGCTCCCACATTTCCTGCGGCGGGATCATCTGCGCGATTTTCACGACGCCGACGTTCGACGACTTCTGGATAACGCCGCTGGTGGTCAGCATTGGCTTGGGGTGCGAGTCGCGCATGGTGCGCCCGCCGACCGTGATGCGGCCGGAACCGGTATCGAACACCGTGTCCGGGGTGATGACCTTCTTTTCCAGGCCCAGCGCCACCGTGAACGGCTTGATGATCGAACCCGGCTCGTAGACGTCGGTAATGACGCGGTTGCGCAGCTGTTCGCCGGTGAGCTTCTTGCGGTCGTTCGGGTTGTAGGTCGGGTAGTTGGCCAGCGCCAGCACCTCGCCCGTGTGCACGTCCAGCACCACGGCGGCGCCGGCCTTGGCGTTGAACTTCTCGACCGCGTTCTTGATGCTGGTGAAGGCGATGTACTGCAGCTTGCTGTCGACCGATAACGTCAGGTCTTTCCCGTCGTGCGGCTCGCGCAGGATGCCCAGGTCCTCGACCACGCGGCCGAGGCGGTCCTTGATCACGCGGCGGCTGCCGGGCGTGCCGACCAGGGTCTTCTGCTGGGCCAGTTCCATGCCTTCCTGGCCGACGTCCTCGACGTTGGTGAAGCCGACCATGTGGGTCATGACTTCGCCCTGCGGGTAAAAACGTTTGTATTCCTTGCGGGTGTCGATGCCGGTAATTTTGAGCTTCTCGATCTTCGCGACGACGTCCATCTCCACCTGGCGCTTCAGGTAGACGAAGGTGCGGTCCGAGTCGAGCTTCTTGCGCAGTTCCGCTTCGGGCATCTCGAGCAGGCGCGCCAGCTCGCTGATCTTTTCCGGAGGCGAGGCCAGCACGTCCTCGGGCAGCGCCCACACCGCCCTCACCGGCAGCGAGGAAGCCAGCACCTGGCCGTTGCGGTCCATGATCTTGCCGCGCGTGGCGGGCAGTTCCATTGTGCGCTCGTAGCGGCTCTTGCCCTGCTTTTGCAGGAACTCGTCGTCGATGGCCTGGCGGTACACGGCGGTCGCGCCCAGGGTCGCGAACGAGGCGAACAGCACGAACAGCACCACGCGCGAGCGCCAGTCGGGCAGGCGCACGCTCAGCACCGGGCTCTTCGAGAAAGCCATGCCTTTCGAGGCGGCCACGCGGCCGCCGCTGAAGGGTTTGTCGCGCTTCATGGCGCGCCCTCGGTCAGGTACTGGGTGCGGGCGGGCGTCAGCGGCGTCATATTCAGTTCAGTGCGTGCGATCTCCTCGATGCGCTCGTTCTTGCCGAGGGTGGACTGGTCCAGCTGCAGCTGGGCCCAGTCGATGTCGAGCTGGCGCGTCTGCCCCTGCAGGCGCTCGAGCTCGACCACCAGGTAGCGCACCTGGTAGCGCGCGTTGACCAGGGTCAGGCCGCAGGCGATCAGGCCGGCAGCCAGCACGACGTTGAGCTTGTTGCTCATCGTGCGCTGTCCTCCAGGCGCTCGGCCACGCGCAGCACCGCCGAGCGGGCGCGCGGGTTCGCGTCCACCTCCGCATCGGACGGCTTGATCTTGGCGATCAGTTTCATCTGCGGCTGCGGCAGGTCGACGGCACGGATCGGCAGGCGGCGGTCCGGCTGCGCGACCTTGGCCTTGCTGGCCAGGAATTGCTTGACCATGCGGTCTTCGAGCGAATGGAAGCTGATGATGGACATGCGCGAACCGGGTCCGAGCAGGGTGTAAGCGCTGCTCAGCCCTGTCTCGAGGTCCTCAAGCTCTTTATTGATGAAAATCCGGACAGCCTGAAAGGTGCGGGTGGCCGGATCCTTGCCTTTTTCCCGGGTCTTGACCGCGTCTGCCACGATTGCGGCAAGCTGTCGTGTGCTTGAAATTGGCTCGATTGCCCGGCGAGCAACAATCGCCTTTGCAATCTGAAAAGCAAACCGTTCTTCCCCATAATCTCGTATCACCTTTTCCAGTTGTTGTTCGGTCGCCGTCGCAATCCATTCGGCGGCCGAGAGTCCTCGGGTCGTGTCCATCCGCATGTCGAGCGGTCCGTTGTTGCGGAAGCTGAAGCCCCGTGCGGCGTCGTCCACCTGCGGCGACGAAATGCCCAGGTCGAGCAGGATGCCGTCCACCCGCGCAATGCCCTGGGCGGCGAGCGCCGACCCCATGGTGGCGAAGCTGTCGTGGACGATAGCAAAACGTGGGTCGTTGATTTGTTGCGCGGTGGCGATGGCCTGCGGGTCCTTGTCGAAGGCGATCAGGCGGCCTTTCGGACCCAGGCGCGACAGGATCAGGCGGCTGTGGCCGCCGCGCCCGAAGGTGCCGTCTATATAGATGCCGTCGGCGCGGGCGCCGCTCAGGTCGAGCGCATCGACCGCTTCGTCAAGCAGTACCGTGCGATGCAGCAGTTCGGGCACCGTGGTGGCAATCGTCATCGGTGCCTCAGAAGGAGAAGTTGGAAAGGACATCGGGCATGCCGCCGGCCACGGCGGCGGCTTCGTCGGCAGCCAGCTTGGCGGCGTCCCAGATCTCGAAATGGGTGCCCATGCCGAGCATCATCACTTCTTTTTCCAGGCCGACGGCGGCGCGCAGTTCGGGCGAAATCAGGACGCGCCCGGCGCTGTCCATCTCGACATCGCAGGCGTTACCGAGGAAAATGCGCTGCCACGCGCGTGCCGACATCGGCCAGGCGGCGATCTGGTCGCGGTGGGTTTCCCACACCGGACGCGGGAAAAACAGCAGGCAGCCGTGCGGGTGGCGGGTCAGCGTGAGGCGGCCTTCGCATTGCAGCGCGAGGGCGTCACGATGCTTTGCCGGGATCGACATCCGGCCTTTCGCATCGAGATTGATCGCTGACGCGCCTTGAAACACGTAGGTACCTAGCTTTGGAGGGTTATCAGTTTAGTTGTTTTGCGCGCCGGGAGACTTTGAACTTCTCCCACAAAACTGCACTTTTTCACACTGTTTCCCACTTTAGAGGAAGCGTTGTTACTGGTCAAGCGAATTCCAGTAGGAAAAACCCGAATTTTGCCAATGAAATGAAGGACTTAGCACGCTTCGTTCAAGCTGTATCAAGACAAAATATCTCGGAAAATTAAGTACTTAGCTTAAAGACTGAAAGTGCAACCTCATCTGGCTCGCGCAAGCTGAACTTTGCCTTGAGGAAAAATTTGTCTTTACAAAGCCGTCACGCTACAACAGCGTGGCGTCAACGTTGCACAGCGTTGAAATTGCGGATTCATGCGCGACGAGTTACGATTTCCAGGCAAGCGATCGTTGTCTGGGAGACCTACCGTGAGCATCACCATCGCCCGAACCCGCGCCGTCTACGACCTGCTCGACGTCCAGGAAGCACTCGAGCGCAGCCGGGGCCGCTCGCCCGAACTCGATGCCTTTTATGAGCGCATGCTCGAGACCGGTCCTGAGCGCTTCGTCACCACGCCCTCTTCCCTCGACGCCCTCGATCCCCTGTTCGAGGAATGTCCCAACTTCGACGACGTGCTCGCCGACCTGGCGCGCTACCTGCGCCTGGCGCATGCGGGCAACAAGGGCTTCAACGTGATGCCGATCCTGCTCCTGGGCGGGCCCGGCGTCGGTAAAACCCATTTCGCCAAGCGCCTGGCGCGGGCGATGGGGACAGAGTGCGAGCTGATCAGCATGAACGCGCTGTCGGCCGGCTTCGTCATCACCGGCAGCTCGGCCAGCTGGCGCGGCGCCAAGTGCGGCAAGGTGGCCGAGCGCCTGGTGCGCGGCCAGTACGCCAACCCGGTGCTCGTGCTCGACGAGGTCGAAAAGGCGACCGGCTCTTCGCAGTCCGATCCGCTGGCCGCCTTGTATCAGCTGCTGGAGCCGGAAACCTCGAAGGCCTTCCGCGACGAATTCATCGACGTCGAGATCGACGCCAGCCAGATCTTCTGGGTACTGACGGCGAATTCGACCGAAGGCATCCCGGCGCCGCTGCTGAACCGGATGGCGGTCTATCAAGTGCCGGCGCCCACGCCCGAACAGGCGGCCGGCATCGCCCAGCGCATGTATGCGGCGCTGCTGGTCGAGCTCAACCTCGGCGGCTTCGACGCCCGGCTGGCCGACCCGGTGCTCGACCGCCTGGCCGGCGTATCGCCGCGCGACCTGCGCAAAACCCTGCTCGACAGCCTGGGCTACGCGGTCGCCGACGGCCGCGCGCACGTGGTGGTGGACGACGTCCGCCTGCGCCAGGTGGCGGGCCGGGGGCGGATCGGGTTTTGACGGGGCCGGATGGCACCCTTGGGTTGCCCACATGGGTTGCAAGCAAAGAGGGTCGCCGATTATTCGGGCACGTAGGGTGGACTCCCGAGTCCACGCGTTTACTGTGCGCATCCGATACCCCCGACAGTACGGCTGTGCAACTGATCCAAAACGCGTGGAGACCTTGAGGCTGGGGGCCTCAAGGACGACTCCACCCTGCGTGTACTGGTGTCTCGCCCGCTCCATTCCCCCACCAGCAGCGCTAGAATGACTTCATTGTCAACCCGAGAACCCCCATGACCGAATTCGCCATCACCCCGCCCGCCACCCCATCGCTGGCCATCTACGGCAGCAACGCCCGCTTCCCGATCCGCCGCGTGTTCTGCGTCGGCCGCAACTACGCGACCCACGCACGCGAAATGGGCAGCGACCCGGACCGCGAGCCGCCCTTCTTCTTCACCAAGCCGGCCGACGCCGTGGTGCCGGCCGAAGGGGCGATCCCCTACCCGCCGGCGACGAAAGAGCTGCACCACGAGATCGAACTGGTGGTGGCCCTGCGCGCAGGCGGCGCCGACATCCCGGCCGACGAGGCGCTGGCCAAAGTCTGGGGTTACGGTGTCGGCATCGACCTGACCCGGCGCGATTTGCAGGCGGTCGCCAAGGAAGCCGGCCGGCCCTGGGACATGGCCAAGGGTTTCGATGCCTCGGCGCCCTGCACCCCGCTGCGCCCGGTGAGCAGCTTCGGCCATCCGTCGGAAGACGCCTGCATCCGCATGACGGTGAATGGCGAAACCCGCCAGGATGGCGCCCTGAACGAGATGATCTGGCCGATCGCCGACATCATCAGCCACCTGTCGCGCCTGGTGACGCTGGCGCCGGGCGACCTGATCTTCACGGGCACGCCGGGCGGCGTCGGCGCCCTGAACCCGGGCGACCGGGTGCATGGCGAAGTGGCGGGCGTGGATGAGTTCGACCTCGAGATCGTCGAACGCTAAGTACTCGACCAGAAATAAATGTAAATTTTGGCAAATTAGTGATGGGCGAGTACTTAGCCCGGCGCGGCCGGCGCGCCCGCGTTGACACCCGCACTCGCGCGCAGCGCCGCCAGGAAGCGCTCCGGCTGCTCCACGCTGAACAGCAGGGCCGGTCCGGTGCGGGCCGGCAGGTAGACGACGCGGCTGCGGTCGGTCAACAGCGCAAAGATGGTCGACTTGTCGGGGCCGGCAAAGCGGCCGGCCGCATAGCCGGGCAAGCCGATGCCGTTCTTGCGTATCCCGAGCCTGGCCTGGCCGATGGACGCGTAGCTGCCGGCACGCGCACGTTCCAGGTCGAAGTCCGCAAGCGGACGGTCCTGTTCGTAGAAATGCGCGGCGCGCAATACGATCCTGTCGCCTTCTACACGTAAATCGTTGTCCGACAGGGTATAGGCGAGCGCCGCGATCACGGGCACGACCAGGATCGCTGCCAGCGCCACGTTCCTCAAGGTCCTTGCCAGGCCATCGCGGCGCAGCACCAGCAGCGGCGCGGCGCAGGCCAGCAGCGCGATGCCGAACAGGGCCCAGTAGGCGCGCGGGTCGACTGCGGGAATGGCAAACGCCATATGCATTCTCCTTCGCGCGTGTTGCTTATTCGTGCTCGGCCCAGCCCTTGGCATGCTCGACCGCCCTCGCCCAGCGCGCCCGCAGTTCGGCGCGGCGCTCGGCCGGCATGTCCGGCTCGAAACGGCGCTGGGCGCGCCACAGGGCGCCGATCTCTTCGCGCGAAGCCCAGTAGCCCTGCGCCAGCCCGGCCAGGTAGGCCGCGCCGAGCGCCGTCGTTTCGGTGACCGCCGGGCGCACCACCGGCACCCCGAGCAGATCGGCCTGGAACTGCATCAGCAGGTCGTTGCGGGCCGCCCCGCCGTCGGCCCGTACCTCGCGCACCGGGCAGGCGGCGTCCCTTTGCATGGCCGACAGGAGTTCCGCGCTCTGGTAGGCGATCGCATCCAACGCGGCGCGCGCGATGTGGGCACGGGTCGTGCCGCGCGTCATGCCGACGATGGTCCCGCGCGCATACGGGTCCCAGTGCGGCGCCCCCAGGCCGACAAAGGCCGGCACCAGCATCACGCCGCCGGCATCCGGCACCGAGGCGGCCAGCGCCTCGACCTCGTTCGATTCCTTGATGATGCCGAGCCCGTCGCGCAACCACTGCACGGTGGCGCCGCCCATGAACACGCTGCCCTCGAGCAGGTAGTCGGTGCGACCGTCGACCTTCCAGCCGACGGTGGCCAGCAGGCGGTTGCGCGAGACCGGCGGCACATAGCCGGCATGCATCAGCATGAAGCAGCCGGTCCCATAGGTATTCTTCACCATGCCCTTGTCGTAGCAGGCCTGGCCGAAGGTGGCGGCCTGCTGGTCGCCGGCGATGCCGGACAGGGGGATCGCCCCGCCGAACCATTCGGCGCGCACGGTGCCGATCGGGTCGGAGCTGCGCACCACTTCGGGCAGCATCGATGCCGGCACCCCGAACAGGTCGAGCAGCGCCGGGTCCCAGCGCATCGAGTGGATGTTGAAGAGCATGGTGCGCGACGCGTTGCTGACGTCGGTGACGTGGCGTCCGCACAGTTGCCAGGCGAGCCAGCTGTCGATGGTGCCGAAGCACAGCTCGCCGCGCAGCGCCCGTTCGCGCGCGCCCGGCACGTTCTCGAGCAGCCATTGCAGCTTGGTGGCCGAGAAATAGGCGTCGAGTTCGAGGCCGGTGCTGCGGCTGATCATCCGTGCATGGCCGGCTTCGCGCAGGCGGTCGCAGGCGCCGGCGGTGCGCCGGTCCTGCCAGACGATGGCGCGCGCGATCGGCAGGCCGCTGGCGCGGTCCCAGACGACCGTCGTCTCGCGCTGGTTGGCGATGCCGATGGCGGCGATGTTCTCCGCCTGCACGCGGGCGTCGGCGAGCACCCTGCGCGCGCAGGCCAGCTGGCTGTTCCAGATGTCGAACGCGTCGTGCTCGACCCATCCGGGATGGGGAAAGTGCTGAGGATACTCTTGCTGGGCACAGGCAACCACCTGGCCTGCGCGGTCGAACAGGATGGCGCGGGAACTGGTCGTTCCCTGGTCGAGGGCGAGGATGTATTGCGCTTGGGGCATCGAAGTCTCCGGAAGAGGCCAGCATGCAGCAGTCCGGAGATTGTAGCCCAGTCCCCTCGCCCCTCCCACGCTGTTTTCACTTCAGCAACGCGTGGTGAGGACCGGGAACGAAAGAATATAGTGTAAAGCAGGCCGATAGGCCGGATTCTGTGTAGTGGTCTCCCTTGCGGGACGCCCCTATGACAGCCATTCCTCTAGGCGCCGAATTACTCCGGCGCTCAAGCTTCCTACCCGCACGCTCCGCGAGCAACATCAACGCGTGCCTATTTGGAATTGCTCC
>JBBWZO010000149.1:0-16591 GCA_039649125.1 Massilia sp.
GCCGATCCGGCCGTCATCCGCGAGGCGCTGTTCAGCTACTGGAACGAGCTCGACGCGCGCGAGCGCTTCCTGTTCTGCAAGCTGATCGGCGGCGGTTTCCGGGTCGGCGTCTCGAAACTGCTGGTCACGCGCGCACTGGCGGCGATCGCGGCGGTGGACAGCAAACTGATCGCCCAGCGCCTGATGGGCTGGACCGACGGCAGCGTGCGCCCGACCGCCACCAAGTTCCTGCAGCTGATCGCCGCCCAGTCGGACGAGGAGCACAAGCTGCGCGGTGGCCAGCCTTATCCCTTCTTCCTCGCGCACCAGCTGCAGGGCGACCCGGCCGCCCTCGGCGATCTGCATGAGTGGCAGGTCGAGTGGAAATACGACGGCATCCGCGCCCAGCTGGTGCGCCGCGGCGGCCAGAACTACCTGTGGTCGCGCGGCGAAGACCTGATCAGCGAGCGCTTCCCGGAACTGTGCAGCGTGCGCCTGGCGGAAGGCACCGTGGTCGACGGCGAGGTACTGGTCTGGGACCACGCGCACGATGTGCCGGCGCCGTTCGCCGAGCTGCAGCGCCGCATCGGCCGCAAGACCTTGTCAAATAAACTGCTGGCCGAACTGCCGGCGGTACTGGTCTGCTACGACCTGCTGGAACTCGACGGCGTCGACCTGCGCGCGCTGCCCCAGCACGAGCGCCGTGCGCTGCTCGAGACCCAGGTGGCGGCCGTGGATCAGCCCCAGCTGAAGATTTCGCCGCTGGTCCACGCCGACAGCTGGGAAGGGCTGGCCGAGTTGCGCGCGCAGTCGCGCGCGCGCGGCGTCGAGGGCATGATGGTGAAGGCGAAGAGCGCGCAGTATGGCGTGGGCCGCACCAAGGACGTTGGCACCTGGTGGAAGTGGAAGATCGACCCGTATTCGGTCGACGCGGTGCTGATCTACGCCCAGGCCGGCCACGGCCGGCGCGCTTCACTGTACACCGACTACACCTTTGCCGTCTGGGACGAGGGGGAGGGCGAGCGGCGCCTGGTGCCGTTCGCCAAAGCGTATTCGGGGCTCACGGATGCCGAGATCGCGCAGGTCGACAATGCGATCCGCAAGACCACGATCGAGAAATTCGGGCCGGTGCGTTCGGTCAAACCGACGATGGTGTTCGAGATCGGCTTCGAGGGCATCGCCCTGTCCTCGCGCCACAAGGCGGGGATTGCCGTGCGCTTCCCGCGCATCCTGCGCCGGCGCGACGACAAGACGGTCGAAGATGCCGATACGCTCGATACCCTGAAGGGTTTGCTGGCCGCCGCGGGTGCATGAGCACCCGCCACCTTTGAAGGCGCCCTGGGAAGGGCGCCGCAAGCGGATCATGTCGTGCGCTCGCCGGTGGAAATTGCGTATAGATTGAGTCCATACAGGATGCAGCCATGTCCTGTCTTCGCGGCCGCCGGCGCAACGCCATCCCGCTCAGCCCGACCACCATCGATGGCGTTACTGAGCGAAAGCGTGCTTACCATGAACGAGTCGACCCCCCGAACGACGTTTCGCGGCCTTCCGTTAACCGACGCGCAGGACAGCGAAATCAGGCATTACATCCATACCAAAGAGCGCAACGGAGCGCAGTGGGACACGGCCGAGCTGCAAGCGATGCTTGCAGACATGCTGAACCCGCCGGAAGTTGCTGGCGACGACGACACGCTCGACGACAGCATGGCCGCGGAACGCGCGACTGCGCAAGGCGAGGAAGCTGGCGACAGCGGTGCGTCGCAGTCCCGCTGAGCGCACCGGCAGGGCCGGCCAGGAGCGCCCGACAACACCTGCGTGCCTGCATTGCAGCGTCTCGCCATGCATGCATGCCGTCCTGGCTCTTGCCCAGCGCCGCAGCCGCCAGCTCCTGCACGAACGACAGCGTTCGCCTGTACCCTCGCGCTGCGCCGGCTCGAGGTCGTGATCCCAGGCCGCGGCGAGGGCGGCAACCGCGGCATGGGCCGGCACCGCCAGGGCGAGCATGCGCGTGCCCACGTCAACCAACTGGAGCGAACTGTTCACGTCGTCGTGCTGGAGCAGTTCGCGTGACAGTGTCAGCAGTATGCGCAGTTCGCCTGCACCCGGTTGTGCTTGCGCCAGGCTTGTTTTCATTGTTCGCGTTCTTTCGTTCCGCCGTTCGGGAGCAAGCCGGGTTCGCGCCCGGCATACTCGAGTGCTCTCACCAGCAGGTCGTAGCGATACGGGCCATAACAGTAACGGCCCCCCGAATAGGCGATGTCGTGCGCTGCCATCTGCGTCAGCTCCTGCTGCGTCGGTCCAGCCCATTGTGGCCAGTCATGCGGCCTGGCCTCCTCGTGGAAACCAGGCCTGGCCCGGTCCAGTTTTGCATAGCCGAGCGCGTCGGCAAACCGGTCATAGCTGTATTGGCCGTAGTGATAGGCGCGGCCGTCGAACGAGATGCCGAATGCCTGCGCGCTGTCCGGCAGGGTGGTGGTGGTCTCCATCATGTCCTCCTACGAAAAAGCATGGAATCCATACTCCGCCGATGTCACGGACCGGCGCGCAGGCCATGACGACGGAGGGAAGCTGTCAGGCGGCAGTCCGGCTATTCTTCGACGGGACCTGGAATGGATGGGGTGATGGCTTCCGAAACCGCCTGCTCTGCACTGGGCGCGCGCCGCGCCGCGGGATTGTCGAGGACGCGTCCGATGACGGTCCCGGGGACATGGTGGTATTCCATGTAGTGCCGTGCCAGCGCACGGTTGCGTACAGCCAGAATGTTGATGCCGCGGGCAACCGCGTTCGCGGTACCGATGTCGGTTCGTTTTTGACGCTTGCTCATTTCCGCTATCTCGATCGGGGCCCTACCAATCGCACCGTCGCACGCAGTGCCCCCGATTGAAGCTACACACACGAAATCACTTTGTCCAGCGATTTATCGGGTATGTACCGTGGCAATGCATCGCTTGCCGAGCGCTTGCCTTCGTCGGTGCGATGGGCGGCGCTCCGTGACGATGTCATTTGCTAGACTTGACGGAAACTCAACGACAACGTACGTGACGCGGTTTTTTTCCAAGCGCATTCCAGCAGGAGGCAGGACATTTGAATCCCGATAAACCGGACACCGTTCGCGCCCGGCCAGGCCGGCGTCATGACAAAAAGACGGATATGGCACGGCAGCCGCGTATCGCTTGCGCGATCCTGGTGGCGAGGCTGGCCGCCTCCGTGGGTGCATGAGCGGCCCCACGCCGAAACAAGTCAAAGAGTGGTTCGCCGCGCGCGGCTGGAAGGCTTTCCCGTTTCAGAAGGAAGTGTGGAAGGCCGCGCTGGCAGGGCAGTCCGGGCTGCTGCATGCGAACACAGGCGCCGGCAAGACCTTTGCCGTCTGGTTCGCGGCCCTGCAGCGCGGGGCACTCACCAAGGGAAGAATGAGCGGCCTGCGCGTGCTGTGGATCACGCCGATGCGGGCACTGGCCGCCGATACCCAGCGCGCGCTGGAGGAGTCCGCCGCCGAGCTGGCGCCCGGCTGGATGATCGGCGCGCGCACCGGCGACACCGGTTCGGCCGAACGCGCGCGCCAGTCGCGCAGCTGGCCGACGGCCCTGGTCACGACCCCCGAAAGTCTATCGCTGCTGCTCAGCCACGCCGCCGCGCAGGAGCAGTTCAGGCACCTCGACATGATCGTGATCGACGAGTGGCACGAACTCATGGGCAGCAAGCGCGGGGTGCAGGTGCAGCTGGCGCTGGCGCGGCTGCGCACCTGGCGCCCGGAACTGGTGGTGTGGGGCGTGTCGGCGACGATGGGCGACCTGGACCTGGCGCGCCGGGTGCTGCTGGGCGAAGCGGCCGGCGAACGCGGGGTGCTGGTCGAGGGCGACACCAGGAAGGAAATCGTCGTCGATTCGCTGATCCCGAAGGACGTCGCACGTTTTCCCTGGGGCGGGCACCTCGGCATCCAGATGCTCAAACCCGTGATCGACGAGATCGAGCATTACGACGCGACGCTGGTGTTTACCAACACCCGCTCGCAGTCCGAGATCTGGTACCAGAACATTCTCGAACAGCGTCCGGACTGGGCCGGCGTGATCGCGCTGCACCACGGTTCGCTGGCGCGCGAGGTGCGCGACTGGGTCGAGCTGGGCCTGAAGAAGGGAGACTTGAAAGCGGTGATCTGCACCGCCAGCCTCGACCTGGGCGTGGACTTCCTGCCGGTCGAGCGCGTGCTGCAGGTCGGCAGCGCCAAGGGGATCGCGCGCCTGCTGCAGCGCGCCGGGCGCAGCGGCCATGCGCCGGGGCGGGTGTCGCGGGTGACGCTGGTGCCGACCAACAGCATGGAAATCCTGGAGGCGGCCGGTGCCAAGGTGGCGGTCGCCGCGCGCCGGATCGAGGGGCGCTACGTGCCGAACAAGCCTTTCGACGTGCTGGTGCAGCACCTGGTGACGGTGGCCCTGGGCGGCGGCTTTCGTTCCGGGCAGCTGTTCGAGGAAGTCAGGAGCGCCTGGTCCTACCGCGCGCTGACGGAAGAGGAATGGCAGTGGGCGCTGGATTTCGTCGCGCGCGGCGGGCAAAGCCTCACGGTGTACCCCGAATACCGGCGCGTGCTGCCGGACGAGGAGGGCGTCTATCGCGTACCGGATGTGGCGATCGGACGGCGGCACCGGATGGGCATCGGCACCATCGTCTCGGACGCGACCATGCAAGTAAAGTATGTCGGCGGCGGGCGTATCGGCAGTGTCGAGGAATCCTTCATCGGGCGCCTGAAGCCGGGCGACCATTTCCTGTTCGGCGGGCGCATCCTCGAATTCGTCCGCGTGCACGAGATGACGGCCTTCGTAAAACGCGCCACCGGCACGCGCGGGGCGATCGCGCGCTGGCAGGGCGCGAAGATGCCGATGTCCTCGGAACTGGCGCACGCCGCGCTCGAGCAGCTGCGCCTGGCCGCCGAGGGCCGCTTCGAGGGACCGGAGATGCAGGCCATCCGCCCGCTGATCGAGATCCAGCAGAAATGGTCCGCATTGCCGACACTCGACACCCTGGTACTCGAATCGATGAAGAGCCGCGAGGGCTGGCACTTGTTCGTGTACCCGTTTGCGGGGCGTTCGGTGCACATGGGACTGGCCTCGCTGCTGGCTTACCGCATCGGGCGCCGCCAGCCGATCACCTTCTCGATTGCGATCAACGATTACGGCTTCGAGCTGCTGGCGCCGGAGCCGGTCGACTGGGAGGCGGAATTCGCCGCAGCCACCGGGCTCGGGGTGCCGCTGTTCGATACCGGGCGCCTGCTCGAAGACGTGCTCGAGAGCCTGAATGCGACCCAGCTGTCGCAGCAGCGCTTCCGCGAGGTGGCGCGCATCGCCGGGCTGGTGTTCCAGGGTTATCCGGGCCAGCCGAAATCGAACCGCCAAGTGCAGGCATCGTCCTCGCTGTTCTTCGAGGTGTTTCGCAAGCACGACGCCGGCAACCTGCTGCTGACCCAGGCCCAGCGCGAAGTGCTGGAGCAGGAACTGGAACTGACGCGACTGCGCGACACCCTGGTCGAACTCCATGCGCGTAACATCGCCTACCGCGTGATCAAGCGCGCCACGCCCTTCGGTTTTGCGCTGATGGTCGAGCGCTTCCGCGAAAAGGTGAGTACCGAAAAACTCAACGACCGCGTCGCGCGCATGGTGCGCGAACTCGAAAAGGCTGCCGCCGCATGACTTTCCAGGCTGTCGACATTGCCGGCGAAACGCTGCTGCTGCTTCCCGAAAAAGCCGTATTCTGGCCGGCGCGGCAGATGCTGATCATCGCCGACATCCATTTCGGCAAAGCGGCCTCGTTCCGCGCGCTCGGGGTGCCGGTGCCACGCGGCACCACGACCGAAAACCTGGCCGGGCTCGACCTGCTGATCGCGCACCACGGGGCGCGCCATGTCGTCTTCCTGGGCGACTTCCTGCACGCACGGGCGGCGCACGCATCCAGTACCCAGCAGGCGATGCTGGCCTGGCGCCAGGGGCGCCCGAACCTGGATTTGACCCTGGTGCGCGGCAACCACGACAAGCATGCTGGTGACCCGGCCGCGGCGCTCGGCATCGAACTGGTGGACGAGCCGCATACGGTCGGGCCGTTCGCCTTCTGCCACCATCCCGACCTCGACATGGGCCCCGACGCCGGCTATGCCCTGGCTGGCCACGTGCACCCGGCCTGGGTGCTGGCAACCCGCTTCGACGCGCTGCGCCTGCCGTGCTTCGTGGTCGGCAAGGAGCGCATGATCCTGCCGTCCTTCGGCTCCTTCACGGGCGGGCACGTCGTCACGCGCGCGGCGGGCGACACGATTTATGTCACGTCGGGGGAGGCGGTGCACGCTGTGCAGGGGGGACGTTAGGCTTCACGCCGCCGACCGCGTGTTTTGCGCCGCGCCGCGCCGCTTTCGTCGCAGCGGGCTTGCCGCTTCCTGCTCGTCTGGGCACAATCCAAGGGATGTTGCCAACCAGATAAAGCGTATCCCGATGTCCTCGACCGTCCATCCTGCCGCTGCCGACCTGTCCTCGCCGGCGCCTCCATTGCTGCGCCGGCTGGCCGCCGACCTGCGCGCCGCGCTGCTGGTCAGCCTGTTCGCCGGGGTATTGATCACGCTTGCCACGGGCCGCCCCGAAACGCTGTACGAGCAGCTGGTGCACTCGGTCTGCATCGGCACCATCGCCTTTACGATGGTCGACCTGGCGCGCCTGCTGCTCTGGCCGCATCCGCCACGGCGGCCGCACCAGTGGGTCGCTTTCCTGGGTGTGATGCTGGTCGCGTCGACCATCGGCCACTTCGTTGGCATCCACCTGAGCGCGATGCTGGTCGGGCACCGCGTGCCCACGCTGGCCGAGTACCCGACGATCGGCCGGATCAGCATGATCCTGTTCACGTTTCTCGGCATGTGCGCGATGACCCTGGTGGTGGAGTACCGCGAACGCGTCGCGCGTATCCAGCGCGAACGCCACGAGGCGAACCTGCGCACGGAAGTGATCGAGCGCCAGGCAGTGCAGGCGCAGCTGCGCCTGTTGCAGGCACAGATTGAGCCGCACATGCTGTTCAATACGCTGGCCAACCTGCAAGGGCTGATCGCCCTCTACCCGGAGCGCGCAAGCACCATGCTCGACCAGCTGATCGCGTACCTGCGCGCTACCATGGGCGTGTCGCGCACCGAAAGCACGACGCTGGAGCAGGAATTCGCCGCGATGCAGGCCTACCTCGGGCTGATGCAGGTGAGGATGGGCGAGCGCCTGGCCTTCCGCCTGGACTTGCCGTCGTCACTGCGCGCCGTGCGCCTGCCGCCGCTGCTGCTCCAGCCCCTGGTCGAGAACGCCATCGTGCACGGCCTGGAACCGAAGATCGAGGGCGGCGAAGTCCTCATTCGCGCCGAGGCGCACGGCGGCCTGCTGGAACTCACCGTCACCGACAACGGGCTCGGCCTGCGGGAGGCCGGGGACGGCGTTTCCCGTGCCGGCGGCGTGGGCGTCGCCACCACCCGTGCCCGCCTGCAGGCGCTGTATGGCGAGCGCGCCTCCGTGCTGCTGACACCGGCGCAGCCGGGCACCATCGCCCGACTGACCCTTCCACTGGAGACCCCATGAGCATCCGCGCCCTGATCGCCGAAGACGAACCGATCCTTGCCGCCACCCTGGCGCGCAGCCTGCAGCGGCTCTGGCCCGACCTGGAGATCGCCGGGATCGCGCCGAACGGCGTGTCCGCGGTCGAGCAGGCGCTGGCGCTGCGCCCGGATGTGCTGTTCCTCGACATCAAGATGCCGGGCCAGACCGGGCTGGAAGCGGCCGAGGAGATCGCCGAGCGCTGGGAGGGGCCGGCACCGTTCCCGCAGGTGGTGTTCGTCACCGCCTACGACGAGTACGCGCTCCAGGCCTTCGAGCAGGCCGCCGCCGACTACGTCCTCAAGCCGGTCAATGATGCACGCCTGGCGCGCACGGTCGAGCGCCTGCGCACGCGGCTGGCCGGGTGCCGGGGCGAGGGCGGCCTGGCCGGGCTGGTCGGCCAGCTGCAGGCGCTGCTGCCGGCGGTGGAGCCGGCGCCACGCCTGAGCGCCATCCGCGCGGCGGTCGGCAATGTCGTGCGCCTGATCCCGGTGGAAGAGGTCGTCTTCTTCCAGGCGCTCGACAAGTACGTGAACGTGGCGACCGCCGACAGCGAGGTCCTGATCCGGCTGAGCCTGAAGGAATTGCTGCCCCGGCTCGATCCAGACCACTTCCGCCAGGTCAGCCGCGGGACCGTGGTGAACATGCGCTGCGTGGCGGCCGCCTCGCGCGACGCCATGGGCAAGCTGGCGCTGGTCCTGCACAACCGGCCGGAGAAGCCGCGCGTGAGTCCGGTCTACGCACACCTGTTCCGGCCGATGTAGGTAGCGCAGGCAGCGCAGGTGCGGTTGCGGCTGTGCTCGCCGTGCACGGTACGCTGGCGCACGGTGCGCGCGCTTGCACAGGCGTACTTTCATGCATGCCCGGTACCTTGCCGGACCCGGCAATCCGAAGGAGGCCATGATGAAAGTACGAATTACCCTGGGCAGCCTGCTGTGCGCGCTGCTGCCCGCGGCGCCCATGGCGCTGGCACCGCTGCCCGTGCAGGCGCAGCACGATGTGCGCAACAGCCTGCCGGCGCCCGTGATCCGCGGTTTCAACGTCGAGGAAGTGCCGCGCATCGCGCCCGGCGTCGAGCTGCGTTTCGACCTGTACGGCACGCCCGGCGGCAACGCGACCGTGCGGGTCGATGGCGCGACCCGCAATGTGCACCTGACCGAGACCGAGCCCGGCCAGTACACCGGCACCTACACGATCGGCGCCCATGACCGCATCCGCAACGCCAGCGCCGCCCGTGCGGACCTGCGCCTGGGCACCCGCGTCGCCAGCGAGACGCTGCGCGAAACCCTGGTACGCGACGGCGCGCCGCCGGTCGCCCGCCGCGAGCTGGCCAGCGCGCAGCGCGCCACCACGGCGCCGCGCACGGCGCGCTATTGCACCAACTGCGCGACGGTGGAAGCGGTGAACGTGATCGACGCTGGGGGCGAGGGCACTTACCTGGGCACCGCCGGTGGCGCCGTCGTGGGCGGCCTGCTCGGCAGCCAGGTCGGCAGCGGCAGCGGCCGGACGGCGGCATCGGTGGCCGGCGCGGTCGGGGGCGCAATGGTGGGGCGCAACGTCGAGCGCAACATGCGCGGCAGCCAGCGCTACGAAGTCGTGGTCCGCTACACCGAGAATGGCGCTACGCAAACGCTGCAGTTCGACAATGATCCGGGTTTCCGGCCCGGGGAGGCGGTGCGGGTGAACAATGGGGTGTTGTCGCGGGACCAATGAGGCCGCACATGGGGACGCGTTCAACCAACGGATGCAAGCCGCGAGCGGGCCAGGAGAGGTGGGCTGAACGCGTGGGCGGCAGAGCCGTCCACCCTGCGTCCCTTGCGTTTTATTGTTTCGTTGATCAAGCAATGAACTACGGCTCCGTACGACCGGTTTCGCGAAGAAACCGTCACATTGGAGCCGTTTGACATGGGCCGGATAAACCGGCCCGGCTAGCGCATCACGCCGTTGCCAGCACCTGGTCGTCGCCGGCGGCGGCATCCGTCTCGGCCTTCTGCTTGGCGCTGGCCTGCTTGGTGCGCGAGCGCGAGGGCGGCAGGCGGCGCAGGGTCTTGAGCGCTTCGGCGTCCTTGATGCCGATGGTGCGCTGGTCGACCGTGATCAGCCCGATTTCGTTGAAGGCGGACAGGGTGCGGCTCACCGTTTCCAGCGTCAGGCCCAGGTAGCTGCCGATCTCGTGGCGCGTCATGCGCAGGTTGAACAGCTTGCTCGAGTAGCCCATGGCGGCGAAACGGTCGGCCAGCGAGACCAGGAAGCGTGCGACGCGGGCCTCGGCCGAGAGGGCGCCGAGCATGCCGATCATGGCCTGTTCACGCACCAGTTCGCGGCTCATGACGCCATACATCAGGTTTTCGAGTTCCATGTGCACGCGGCCAAGCGCGGTCAGCTTCTTGAACGGCAGCAGGATCAGGTCGCAATCGGACAGCGCCACGGCTTCGGACGCGTAATGGCGGGTGTGGATGCCGTCCACGCCGAGCATGTCGCCCTTCATGGGGAAGCTCAGCACCTGTTCGTTGCCGAATTCGTCGATCAGCACCGTTTTCAGGAAGCCGGAATTGACGATGTACAGGGTGTCGAAGGCCTGGCCGATCGTGTGGACACGCTGGCCGGTCTTGAACTGGACGTGTTGAAACAGTAATTCTTCGGAATTGATCGAGACGGCGGCCGGGATGTGCAGCAGGTCGCAGACTTCTTTCAGGTTCGACCACAGGCGGCCCTGGCGTTGGCGGCCCGCTTCCATCGGGGTGGAATGCATGGTCGAGCTGGCATTGCGTTGATCTGGCGTTTGCTGGGACTGCATGCTTTTCTCCAGTGAAGGAATCAGTCTGGCGCGGCCTCAGTGTAGGAGCCACTACCGGGTACTTCAATAGGATTCATCAAGCGGCAGGCTTGGCTTACGGAGAGAAATTAGATCGCAAGCAAGTCGATACGCTGGAATTCAGTATGCCAACACGAGTTCGGCATTGGTATCAGCAATGGCTGAATGTGTAGGTAGGAGGGGGGCTAAGGGTGTAGGAATTATCTTACTGCTACGGGGCGTCGTCGAGCGAGACACCGGCCAAACTGTTTCATCGCGCACGCGGCCGTGGCAGGCGGCGCGTGGCGAACATGGCACAAACGAGGAACTGTACTGTCAAACGTTCTTACGCGTCGAACCGCCGCGCGTCAGGCTTTCAGCGGCGACAGCAGGCGGTGCGCCACTGCGTACTGCACCATTTCCGACAAGGACGTCATCCCCATCTTTTGCATGATGCGCGTCTTGTGGGTGCTGACCGTCTTGACCGACAGGTGCAGGTTGTTGGCGATCTCGGTGATGGACTTGCCGCCCACCAGGAGTGAAAACACCTCGAATTCGCGGTCCGATAGTTGCTTGTGCAGCAATTGCTCGTTCGGCGCCATGATGTTCAGGGCCAGCTGTTCGGCCACTTCGGTGCTGATGTAGGGCCGGCCCGAGGCCACCTTGCGGATCGCCCCCACCAGCTGCGTGCCCGCGCTTTCCTTGGTCAGGTAGCCCTGGGCGCCGGCGCGGATCGCCCGCACCGCGTATTGTTCTTCCTCGTGCATGGTCAGGATCAGGATCGCCAGCTTCGGCGCTTCGCTGCGCACCTGGCGGATCAGGTCGACCCCGCTGCGTCCCGGCATCGACAAATCGAGCAGCAGCAGGTCGAAGCCGCCCTGGCGCACCAGCGACAGCACTTCGAAGCCGTTGGTGGCTTCGCCGACGATCTCGACGTCGAGCGCGCCGTCGAGGATGCGCTTCAGGCCCTCGCGCATGATGGTGTGATCATCCGCAATCACGATTCTTATCATAGATGCGTTCCCCCTCAGCTGCGGATCGCCGCAGCGTCTCTCTCTATATATACACGCCGCACGCGGCGTGCCGGTACCGGACCTCAGGACGCGACCGGCTCTTTGATCAGGCGGTGCACCAGCACCGGCCTGGTCGTATGCGACAACACTTTATTGGTAACGCTGCCCAGCAGGAGCTGGCCCCAGCCGCTGCGCCCGTGCGAGCCCATGAAGATCAGGTCGCAGCCCTGCTGCTCGGCGACGTCGACGATTTTCAGGGCGGTGGCGTCGGAAAACGCCGTCATGCAGCTGTGGGCCAGCCCGGCCTGCGCGCAGGAACGCATGATGCGGCCCATGTAGTCTTCACCCGTGCGCTTCATCTGCTCGATGTATTCCTCCTCGCTCGGATAGGAGGGCGGGATGATTTCGACATAAACGGGATACTGGTATTCCGGTGCAACGAACAGGGCCAGCACCTCGGCCCCCATCTGCTGCGCGAACTTGACGCCGGCGCAGGCCGTGTGCTGGGACACGGTCGAGCCGTCGGTGGTGATCAGGATTTTCCGGTACATGGTAAGCCCTCCGAAACGCCACGCTATTGTGGCTCCTAGTGAGCGAGCTGTTGTTTGTGATAGCGCAAGCCGTTGACTTTGGTCAAAGATGAGCCCGCTACTGCCAGACGCCGTCGAAAACCGTGCACAATCGACGCGACTGTAAAACAACACCTGCCTTGCGAAAATATTCAGTAACCGCACAGTTTTATTGTCGCGGAATTAAGTTTCGTTGTCCATTTCAACTTACCACGTTTTCGGATATTTACCTACGGCAACTACGCTGCTACACTCGCCGAATGATTTTTGGGCTTCCAGCGACTCGCATGACGCGCGCGGAAGTCCGCATCCACCGGACGAAGCACGCAATAAACGCAAGCAACAACGCACGCAACAATCGCACGCACATGCGCGACATTTTTACTATGGAGAAGCAGGGATTATGACCGACGCCGCCGACGATTTCGACGCATTATTCGAGGAAGTGGCAGCCCAGCGCGCCAGTGCGCCGGCCCCCGCGCCGGCCCCGGCTGCACCGGCGGCGCCTGCCGCTGCCGAAGACGACGACCTGGAGGCCCTGTTCGAACAGGTGGCCGCAAGTCAGCCCGCCATCCCGGCGGGCGGCACCGCGCCGGAGGCCGCCGCCATCGCCACGGCCCCGGTTGCCGGCGCCGCCGGCGAGGGCGCCGAGGGCGACAAGAACATGTACGAGCGCCTGGGCGGCATCGTACGCCTGCTGCACGACTCGCTGCGTGAACTGGGCTACGACCGCGCTCTGACCGAAGCGTCCTCGCAGATCGTCGACGCCCAGGACCGCCTGGAATATGTTGCGACCCTGACCGAGCAGGCCGCCAACAAGGTGCTTAACACCCTCGACGAAGGCATGCCGGCGCAGGACAAGCTCTCGAAGCAGGCCCAGGACATGTCGGGCCGCTGGGACGCGCTGTTCGCGGGCAAGCTAAGCCTGGACGAATTCAAGGCGCTGGCCGGCGACTCGCGCCAGTTCGCCGCGGCCGTCTCCGAGGCGACCGAAGCGGAAAAGGCACGCCTGCTTGAAATCATGATGGCCCAGGACTTCCAGGACATTACGGGCCAGCTGATCAAGAAAGTGGTCACGATCACCAAGACCGTGGAAAACGAGCTGGCCCAGCTGCTGCGCGACAATGCGCCGCCGGCAACGCGCGCCAAGCTCGCCGAAAAAGAAGCCGCGCCTGCGCAGTTGATGCAAGGCCCGTCCGTGCCGGAAGCGGCACTGGACCAGAACAATGTGGACGACCTTCTTGCCGAGCTGGGATTCTGATGGACGATATGCTCAAGGACTTCGTCGTCGAGGCGATGGATCTGGCAGTCAATGTTGAAGAGCACCTGCTGCGCCTCGAACGCGATCCGGACAACAAGGAAACGCTGAATGCAGTGTTTCGCTCGTTTCACACGATCAAGGGCGGGGCCGGCTTCATGGGCCTGCCCGCGCTCGTCGCCGCCTGCCACCTGACCGAAAACCTGTTCGACGCGCTGCGTACCGGCGCCGCGCCGGTCACGCCGCTGTCGATCGAGGCGGCACTGCAGGCATCGGGCTTCGTGGCCGACCAGCTGAACGACCTGAACAACGGTACCGCGCCGGAAGCGCTGGCGCCGATGCCGCAGGACCTCGAACGCATCCTGATGGACGCGATCGAAGGCAAGGCCGAGGCTGCTCCCGCGGTCGTGCCCGCAGCGGCCCCGGTAGCCGCCGTGGCAGCCCCGGTCCCCGCGCCGGCCGCCGCTCCAGCCGCCGGCACGGGCGATGACGGCCTCGACTGGCCCGCGATGTACAACGCCGTGGTGCCGGCCAGCTTCGCCATCGCGACGGCCGCCCCGGCAGCAAGTGCGGAAGCACTGGCCGCGGTGCCTGCCGCCCAGACCGATGCTCCGGCAAGCGCCGCCCCGGCGGCCAAGGCCGGCTGGGACGGCGTCGAGCGCCGCACCGACAGCAAAGTGGCCGACGCCCGCGCCGCCGCGCCGGCCAAGGACGAAAGCATTCGCATCGACGCCGTGAAACTCGACGCGCTGCTGGAAGTGGCCGGCGAGTCGGTGCAGGCTGCCAACCAGGCTGCCGTGCTGCTGGAACGCCTGTCGCAGTTCAAGTTCGAGGGCCAGGCCGCCACCCTGATGGCGACGCTGACCGAAACCCTGGAACGCGCCTCGCGCTACTCGGCCGAACTGCAGCGCGCCACGCTGGCGACCCGCATGCAGCCGGTGGGACGCCTGTTCCAGAAGTTCCCGCGCCTGGTGCGCGAACTGGCGAAAGACCTCGGCAAGGATGTCGAGCTGACCATCGAAGGCGCCGAGACCGAAGTCGACCGCGTCGTCGTGGACAGCCTCTACGATCCGCTGGTGCACATGCTGCGCAACGCCCTCGACCACGGTGTCGAGCCGCCGCAGGACCGCATCGCCGCCGGCAAGCCGGCCAAGGCCTTTATCCTGCTGAAAGCCTGGCAGGAAGCCAACAGCGTCATGATCGTGCTGCAGGACGACGGCAAGGGCATGGACCCGGCCAAGCTGCGCAAGAAAGCCATCGAGAAGGGCCTGATCGGCGAGAACGGCGCCCAGAGCGACGAGGATGCCTACCAGTTGGTGTTCCTGCCGGGCTTCTCGACCAAGGAAGTGGCTTCCTCGGTGTCGGGCCGCGGCGTGGGCATGGACGTGGTCAAGACGGCGGTGGAAAAGAACCGCGGCGCGATCCGCATCGATTCCTCGCTGGGCCACGGCACCAAGTTTGCCATCCGCCTGCCGATCGAGCTGTCGATCGTGCCGACGATGCTGGTCTCGACCTCGGGCGCCTCGCTGGCGCTGCCGATGGCGGTGGTCGAGCGCGTGGTCGAACTGCCGGAAGAGTTCTCGCAGGTCGGCGGCGCCCCGGTGCTGAAGGACCAGGGCCGTCCGCTGCCGGTGCGCTCGCTGGCCGGCGCCCTCGGTTACGAGGAAGCGCCGGAACGGGTGGGCATCGTCATCAACGCCCCGCAGCCGTATATCCTGGCGGTGGAAGCGGTCGACGGCACGGCCGACCTCGTCATCAAGCCGATGACGGCGCTGACGGTGGAGGGTATCACCGGCACTGCGCGTTCGGCCGAAGGCGAGCTGGTACTGGTGGTCGGCCTGTCCTTCCTGATGGACGGCTGCCGCAGTACGGTGCGCATGGCTGCATAAAGTGCACTAATCAGGTGAAAAAGGGGCTTCGCGGCCCTTGCAATAAAAGCCTGCGCATTTCCTGTGCAGGCTTTTTTTATTTGCATGTTAGTTTTTTAAGAAGAATATCATTCGGATAATGTGGTGTTTATTGGCAGAATGGTGCAAAATGAGGTGGCTTCTGCCGCAATGCACAATTATGGCATAATCAAAAGCGCCCTCTTCAAGCAGTCGTTCCACCAGGATATTCCATGCTCAAGACGCTCTACGACAAACTCTGGGACTCGCACGTCGTGCGTGCCGATGCCGACGGCACCACCGTGCTGTATATCGACCGTCACCTGGTCCATGAAGTGACCAGCCCGCAGGCCTTCGAGGGCCTGCGCGAAGCCCATCGCGGCCTGTGGCGCACTTCGGCCAACCTGGCCGTGGCAGACCATAATGTGCCGACCACCGACCGCCGCCAAGGCATCGCCGACCCGACTTCGCGCCTGCAGGTCGAAACGCTCGACGCCAACGCGAAAAGCTTCGGCCTCACCTATTTCAACATGAACGACCGGCGCCAGGGCATCGTCCACGTGATCGGGCCGGAGCAGGGCGCCACCCTGCCGGGCATGACGGTCGTTTGCGGCGACTCGCATACCTCGACCCACGGCGCCTTCGGCTGCCTGGCGCACGGCATCGGTACCTCGGAAGTGGAGCATGTGCTGGCCACGCAGACGCTGCTGGCCAAGAAGTCGAAATCGATGCTGGTGCAGGTCGACGGCGCCTTGCCGCCCGGCGTGACCGCGAAGGACATCGTGCTGGCCGTGATCGGCAAGATCGGCACCGCCGGCGGCACCGGCTATGCGATCGAATTCGCCGGCTCGACCATCCGCGCGCTGTCGATGGAAGGCCGGATGACGGTCTGTAACATGGCGATCGAGGCGGGCGCGCGCGCCGGCATGGTGGCGGTCGACGACACCACCATCGACTACGTCAAGGGCCGTCCGTTCGCGCCCGCCGGCCCGCAATGGGAGCAGGCCGTGGCTTACTGGCGCACCCTCCACACCGATCCCGGCGCGAAGTTCGACCTGGTGGTGACCCTGAACGCGGCCGAGATCCTCCCGCAGGTCACCTGGGGCACTTCGCCGGAGATGGTGACCACGGTCGACGGCCGCGTGCCGGATCCGGACAAGGAGCGCGACCCGGTCAGGCGCGACGCCATGGAAAAGGCGCTGGTCTACATGGACCTTGAACCCAACACGCCGATCGAGGATATCCGCATCGACAAGGTCTTCATCGGCTCCTGCACCAACTCGCGCATCGAGGACCTGCGCGCCGCCGCCGCCATCGTGCGCGGCCGCCAGCGCGCCTCGAACGTGAAGCTGGCGATGGTGGTGCCGGGCTCGGGCCTGGTCAAGGAACAGGCCGAACGCGAAGGCCTGGACAAGATCTTCAAGGCCGCCGGCTTCGAATGGCGCGAACCGGGCTGCTCGATGTGCCTGGCCATGAACGCCGACCGCCTCGAGC
>JBBWZO010000184.1:0-10807 GCA_039649125.1 Massilia sp.
TTGGGGAACAGCGTGTGGTTCAGCGCTTCCTCGACGATGCCGTAGGGCCGGTTCTCGACGCTCTGGCGGCGCTCGTTGCGCACCACGTCCTGCTGGTTCGACAGCGAGGCCTGGTCGAGCACGTCGAGCAGGTAGCCCATGCGGTCGGCATGCACCCACAGCGCCAGTTCGAGCTGGTTCGACGGCACGGTGTCGTAGTAATTGGTGCGGTCATAATCCGTGCTGCCGTTGCTGTCGGTGGCGCCGGCGCCTTCCAGCAGGCGGTCGGCCAGGCCGCGTGGCAGATGCCGGGTGGCGGCGAACATCATGTGCTCGAACAGGTGCGCAAAGCCGGTCAGGCCGGGCGCCTCGTTGGCCGGGCCGACGTGGTACCAGATGTTGACCGCGACGATCGGCAGGCGGTGGTCCTCGACCAGGATCACTTCCAGGCCGTTGGGCAGCGTGGTCTTTTCGAAGGCGATGCGGGGCAGGGTGGCGTCCGGTGCCGGTGCCGGCGTCGGCGGCGCGGGCGTCCGGGCGGCAGCCGGCAGGCCGGCCAGGGCCAGCACGAGAGGGAACAGGCACGACAGACGCGGTTTCATGAACGGCTCCAATGAATGACGGTTCGGTGACAGCTCAGTGACAGCTCAGTGACAGCGCTCCGTCCCGCGGTCCGGCGCTGCCACGCCCAGCGTGGTCACCCTGGCCGACTCGACGAATTCCCAGTCGTAGCCATCGTCACGCAGGCGCAGGCGCAGCACGCCGGTGCGGCTGGCGTCGCGCAGTTCGCTGTTCGCCACCGTCAGCAGGAAGGGCGTCGGGTAGGCGCCGCCGGTGCCGACCACGAACTGGCGCATGCCGCGCGCGGCGTCGAGGCTGCCGTGCGCGTCCTGCGGCGCGAAGCGTTCGTAATCGTGGTCATGGCCGGACAATACCAGTTCGGCGCCCGCCGCGTGCAGGAGTTCCCAGGCATCGCGCATTTTCGGCACGCTGCCGTGGCCGCCCGAACTGTACAGCGGGTGGTGCCAGAAGGCCAGCGTGCAGGGTGTGAACTCGTCGGCCTGCTCCTGTGGCGTGGCGCGTGCCAGTTCCTCCTTCAGCCACGCCAGCTGGGCCGCGTGCGGCCCCGGGGCCAGGTTGCTGTCGAGCGAAATGATGCGCCAGTGGCCCAGCTGCAAACTGTAATAGCCGCGTCCGGCGCGTGCGCCGAAGTAGGCGAAATAGGGTTTCGCGTCCTTCGTGTAGTACTCGTGGTTGCCGGGCGCGGGCCAGGTGCGGTCCTTGAAGCGGCCCCAGGTCGGGCCGTAGCAGTTGGCGAACTCGGCGGCCGTGCCACGCGGGTAGGTGTGGTCGCCCAGCGTCAGCACGACGGCAGTCGGGTCCTGCGCCAGGCCGGCCGCCACCACGGCGGCGGTGTCCGCCGCGCCCGACCAGCGCGGGTCCGGATGGCGGCAGCGGGCGATGTCGCCGGCGGCGTACACGGTATAAGAGGCGTCGGCGGCAGGGGCGGCAGGGTTGGCTGCCGCGGCGGCCTGATGGACGGCGGTGGGCAGGGCCGGGTCGGCACGGGCGTGCGCGGCAGGCATGAGCACTGCCGCCAGCAGCGCGCCGGCGCAGCAGCCGGGCAGGCGCGGCCTTGCCGGCCACGCTGTCCCGCATCGGCCCCGCACTATTCGATGAAGCGCAGCAGGCCGCGCAGCGCATGCGCCACCGTCTGCTCGCGCACGGCCTGGCGGTCGCCCCGGAATACCAGGCGCTCGGTATAGGTCGTGTCGCCGCGCGACCAGCCGAAGCAGACGGTGCCGACCGGTTTGCCCGGCACCGCGCCGGTCGGGCCGGCAATACCGGTGGTGGAGACGGCGACGTCGGCGGTGCTGTTGGCCAGCGCGCCCTCGGCCATGGCGCCGGCCACTTCCTCGCTCACCGACCCGAACTGGGCGATCAGCGCCGCCGGCACGTCGAGCATTTCGGTCTTCGAGGAATTGGAATAGGTCACGAAGCCGCACTCGAACCAGCCGGTGGAGCCGGCGATTTCGGTGATGGCCTGCGACACGCCGCCGCCGGTGCAGGATTCGGCCGTGGCCAGCACCAGGCGCTTGGCCTGCAGCGCCGCACCCACTTCCGTTGCAAGATCGATCAGGTCGTTCGTCACGTGCAGCTCCTTCAGGTTAGGGGCGCCGGCGGCAGCGGGTGGCAGTCGGCGGCGGCAACGGTGGCCGCTCAGGGACCATTCTAGCGCGCCGCGGCCGTGACCGGTGTGGCAAACTTGCATGTCACACGGCCCGGCGCTACCCAAATACGACACCCGCGTCCGGGGGGGCGGCCGGGTAGGTACGGGACGGATGCCACATGCATATGTGGCGTGCGCCACAGCATTAATCCGGGCTGCTATCCTGCATCGCCGCGCTTCCCGTCGCGTTTCTTTTTTCCAGTAGAACTCATGCCGTTTGCTCCTTTTATACGCTGCCGGGCAAGGGCGGTGCGGTCGTGATGGCGTTCGCCTGCCGCGTCCGCGCCGCCTGCCCGCTGCGCCGGCCCGGCTTCGTCCTCGGCCTGTGGCTGCTGGCCAGCGCCGCGCTCGCGCAGCCGGAACGGATCGAAAGCCAGGTGAAGGCCGCCTACCTGTACAAATTCGCCGGATTCGTCGACTGGCCGCCCGGCACCTTCGTGCGGCCCGACAGCCCGCTCCTGATCGGCGTGGCCGGCGACGACGCGTTCGCCGGCCAGGTCGAGCAGCTGGTGGCCGGGCGCCGCGCCGGCGGCCATCCGCTGCACGTGCGGCGCCTGCGCCGCGGCGATTCGCCCGCCGGGCTGCACATCCTGTTCGTGGCCGGCCCTGGCGACGCCGCCGGCGCCGGGCTGCTCGACGCGGCGCGCGGCCTGCCGCTGCTGACCGTCAGCGACGCCGCCGGCGCGTCGGCCGATCCGATCCCGGCCGGCATGATCCGGTTCCGTATCGTCGACGCGCGCCTGCGCTTCGAGGTCGCGCTGCGCGACGTCGCGCCGAGCGGCCTGAAGATCAGCGCGCGCCTGCTGGCTGCCGCCTGGCGCGTGACGGGGGCATCATGAAGGGGACTCCATGATCGCGCTGCCCTCGATCCGCAAGAAGCTGGTGGCCGTGGTGATGGTCACCACCCTGGCCGCGGTGCTGGTGTCGGTGGGCCTGATCATCGGCTACGACCTGCGCAACTACCAGCGCTCGCTGGAGAACGACCTGTCGACCCAGGCCGAGCTGGTCGGGCACATGACCTCGGCCGCGCTGGCCTTCGACGACGCCCGCCTGGCCGGCGAGAACCTGGCGCTGCTGCGCACCCGGCCGATGGTGCGCGCGGCCGCCATTTTCGACGAACGCGGGCGGCTGTTCGCGTCGTATACCGCCGGCCGCGCCGCGGCCGCGCTGCCGGCGCGTCCGGGCGCGGCCGGGGCCCGCACCGAAGGCGACGACCTGGTGCTGTTCCGCCCGATCGTGGAGAACGGCGAAACCGTCGGCACGGTCTGGCTGCGCGCCGAAAACGGGCTGACCTCGCGCACGCTCGACTATCTCTCCATTGCGCTCGGCGTCACCTTGCTGGCGCTGGCCGTGGCCTACCTCCTGATGCGCCGCATCGGGCGCGTCATCACGACGCCGATCGTGGCCATGTCCGGCGTCGCGCGCGAAGTGGTCGCCACGCGCGACTATTCGCGCCGGGCGCCGCGCATCGGCAACGACGAGGCGGCGGAACTGGCCGATTCGTTCAACGCGATGCTGGTCGAGATCGAGCAGCGCACGCGCGAACTGGAAGACTCGAATGCCGAGATCGTGCGCGAGGCCCAGCAGCGCAACCGCGCCCAGCAGGAGATCATGCGCCTGAACGAAGAGCTCGAGCATCGGGTCGATGAGCGCACCCTGCAGCTGGCGCTGGCCAATGCGGAACTGGCCAATGCGATCGACGAGGCGCGCAACGCCAACCAGGCCAAGTCGGCCTTCCTGTCCTCGATGAGCCACGAGCTGCGTACGCCGCTGAACGCGGTCCTCGGCTTCGCCCAGATCCTCACCTCCGAGTCGCTGCCCACCAGCGACGCGCAAAAGAAGGAGTTCGCCAACCACATCCTGAAATCCGGGCGCCACCTGCTCACCCTGATCAACGAGATCCTCGACCTGGCCAAGGTGGAGTCGGGCACGATTTCGCTGTCGATGGAGCCGGTCGCGCTGCAGGAAATCCTGCAGGAGTGCCGCACGATGGTCGAGCCGCTGGCGGCGGCGCGCGGCATCCGCGTGCTGTTTCCCGAACACGCCGGCGCGTTGCTGCTGGCCGACCGCACGCGCCTGAAGCAGGTACTGTTGAATCTGCTTTCGAACGCCATCAAGTACAATCGCGATGCCGGTGCTGTTGTGCTCGACTGCGCCCAGGTGACGCCGGAGCGGCTGCGTATCTCGGTACAGGACACCGGCATGGGCTTGCGCCCGGACCAGGTGGACGCTTTGTTCCAGCCTTTCAATCGGCTGGGCCAGGAAGCCGGCACCCAGGAAGGCACCGGCATCGGCCTGGTGGTGACGCGCCGCCTGGTCGAGCTGATGGGGGGCGCCATCCACGTCACCAGCAGTCCGGGCGTGGGCAGCGTGTTCTCGATCGAGCTGGCCAGCACCGCGCCGCTGGCTGCAAGAAACGAAGCGCGCGCCCGGCCGCTGCAAGCGGCCGCTGAGCGCGCGGACGGCGTCCCGCACTTGTTACTGTATGTCGAAGACAATCCTGCAAACCTGAAACTGGTGGAGGAAATCGTGCGCTTCCGGCCTGACCTGCGCCTGCTGACGGCCGCGGACGGCCCGCTCGGCCTGTCGCTGGCGCGCACGCACCGCCCGGAGATCATTTTGATGGACCTGAATTTGCCCGGCATGAGTGGGCTTGAAGTGCTCGAGGAACTGCGGCGCGACGCGCGCACCAGTGCCATTCCCGTGATCGCGCTGACCGCCAACGCGATGGCGCGCGACGTCGAGCGCGGCATGGAAGCCGGTTTCTTCCGCTACCTGACGAAACCGATCGACGTCGACCGGCTCAACGAGGCGATCGACGGCACCCTTGCTCATTTGCGTACCGGGCTGCGCGCGGCAGGAGGACCTGCCTCATGATCACGCCCGCCGACGTGCGGCGCGCCCGGGTGCTGGTCGTGGACGACCAGCCGGTCAACGTGCAGCTGCTCGAATACCTGCTCAAGACGACCGGCTACGAGCACGTCTACAGCACGACCGATCCGCGCCAGGTGGTGTCGCTGCACCTGAAGCATCGTTTCGACCTGATCATCCTCGACCTGCACATGCCGGGCATGGACGGCTTCCAGGTGATGGAAGCACTGAAACCGCTCGAGAGCGAATCCTGGCTGCCGGTGCTGGTGGTCACGGCCGAGCCGGACAAGAAGCTGGCGGCGCTGGAAGCGGGCGCGCGCGACTTCATCGGCAAGCCGCTCGACACGGTCGAGGCGATGACGCGCATCCGCAACCTGCTCGAGGTGCGCCTGATGCACCGCCAGTCGCGCGAACAAAGCATGCAGCTGGAACGCACCGTGCGCGAGCGCACCGCGGCGCTGGAGCGCTTTCGCAGCGCCATGGATGCCACCAGCGACGGCATTTTCCTGGTCGACGCGGCCAGCCTGGCGCTGGTCGACGTCAGCGACGGCGCCTGCCGCATGCTCGGCTTTTCGCGCGAGGCGCTGTTGCGCATCGACCCGGTGGCGCTGGGCCTGACCACCGCCGCCCAGCTCGCACGCCACCTGGCGACCAAGGGCGCGGCCCATGAGACCGACATCACCGAGACCGAGCTGCTGCGCGCCGGCGGCGAGGGCGAGGTGCCGGTCGAGATCAGCTGGCAGTGGCAGGAAGCGGGCCGCAGCAAGCTCCTGATCGCGGTCGCCCGCGACATCACCGAGCGCCGCCAGGCCGAGCGGCGCCTGAAGCACGCGGCCAGCTTCGACGCGCTGACCGGCCTGCCGAACCGCACGCTGTTCTTCCAGAACCTGACCGAGACGATCGAGCTGGCCCAGGACAAGACCTGGCGCGTGGCGGTGCTGTTCATCACCCTCGACCGCTTCAAGGTCGTCAACGATTCGCTCGGGCCGCTGCTGGGCGACGAACTGCTGCGCCAGTTCAGCGACCGCCTGGTGCGCGTGATGGAGCGGCGCGACGCCGTCGGGCGCCTCGGCGGCGACGAATTCGCCGCGATCCTGACCACGCGCAGCGAGCAGCAGGACGAACCGGCGCACGTGGCCAACGAGATCCGCGAGGCGCTGCGCACGCCCTTCGACCTGAACGGGCAGCAGGCCGTGCTCACCGCCAGCATCGGCATCGCCGTCTATCCGGACGATGCGGTCGAACCCGGCACCCTGGTGAAATATGCCGACACGGCGATGGTGCGCGCCAAGGAGGCCGGGCGCGACGGCTACCGCTTCTTCACCGCGGGCATGAACGTGCAGGTGCTGGCGCGCCTGGACCTGGAAATCGCGCTGCGCGGCGCACTCGAGGGCAACCAGTTCGTGCTGCACTACCAGCCGAAACTGGAACTGTCGACAGGGCGCGTGTGCGGGGTGGAGGCGCTGCTGCGCTGGCACCGGCCCGGCCATGGCCTGGTGTACCCGGCCGAATTCGTGCCGGTGCTGGAGGAAACCGGGATGGTGGTGCGCGTCGGCGACTGGATCATCGACGAGGCCTGCCGCCAGATCGCCGAGTGGAACGCCCAGGGCGTGCGCGACGTGCGCATCGCGGTGAACGTGTCGAGCCGCCAGTTCGTCGAGGGTGACCTGGAGGGCGTGGTGCGCGCGGCGATCGAAAGGCACGGCATCGAGCCGAACCTGCTGGAACTGGAGCTGACCGAAAGCGCGCTGATGAGCAACGCCGACCGCACCATCGCGGTGCTCGAGCGCCTGAAAGCGCTGGGCATCCGGATCGCGATCGACGACTTCGGCACCGGCTACTCGAGCCTGGCCTACCTGAAGCGCTTCCCGATCGACAAACTCAAAATCGACATCGCCTTCGTGCGCGACATCGTCACCAACCCGGACGACGCGGCCATTGCGCTGGCAATCATCAGCATGGCGCACAGCCTGCACATGCACGTGGTCGCCGAAGGGGTGGAAACGCGCGCGCAGATGGCCTACCTGCGGCGCCACCGCTGCGACGAGATCCAGGGTTTTCACTTTGCGCGCGCGCTGCCGGCGGCGCAGCTGGCGCAGCTGGTGCGCCAGAACCGGGAAAGCCCGAACAAGCCGACGGGCGACGACAGCAACGTCCAGACCCTGCTGGTGGTGGACGACGATCCGGACACCCTGAGCGCGCTGCACCGCCTGTTCAGGCGCGACAACTACCGGGTGCTGACCGCCTCGACGCCGGCCGAGGCGTTTGAATTGCTTGCGGAGTACCGGGTGCAGGTGGTGATGTGCGACCAGCGCATGCCGGTGATGAGCGGCACCGAGTTTTTGAGCAAGGTGAAGGAGATGTACCCGGACACGATGCGCATCATCCTGTCCGGCTACACCGGCGTCAAAACCGTGCTCGACTCGATCAACCGCGGGGCGATCTACAAGTTTTATACGAAACCGTGGAACGATGCCGAGCTGCGCGACAACGTGCGCCTGGCGTTCCGCCATTACTGGATGGAGCACGGGCCGTATGACGACCGCAAGGTGCCGCGGACGGGGTAGGGCAGTCGCGCTGTTTGGCGTGGCGTCAATGCTATGGGATGCGCCCGTGGGCGGAATACGTTGCGGCACCGGCGGCGCTATTACGGTGCCGGCTTCCGCGTGGGCACGGAGTGCCCGCCCTACGGATGGCGACGGTTTGGTAGGGTGGGCACTCTGTGCCCACGCGGTACGGCGCCCGCATGTCACCGGCCCATCAACAATTAGAAAGATTGCATACCGCGGCACCACCACCGGCTGGCCTGCGGCGCGTCGCTCACTCCTCGTCGAAGTGATCCCAGCCCTTCACATCCATCTCCAGCGCGTGGCCGGCCGCGTCGACCAGGCGCAGGCCCGGCTCGGCGTCGATGGTGCCGACCCTGGTCACCGGCGTCCGCGCCGAGGCCGCCGTGGCGATCACCGCCTCGCGCTGCGCCTTTGGCGCCGTGAAGCACAGTTCGTAGTCGTCGCCGCCGGCCAGCGTGAAGCGCCGCCGCAGCAATAATGCCTGCTGCGCCAGCGCCGGCCCGGCCGGCAGGGCGTCGACGTCGAGGGTGGCGCCGACCTTCGAGGCGTCCAGGATGTGCCCCAGGTCGCCCACCAGCCCGTCCGAGATGTCGAGCGCGGCGTGCCCGACCGGCAGCGCGGCTAGCGCGCGTCCCAGCGCCACGCGCGGCGTCGGCATGTGCATGCGCGTCGCGGCCAGCGCGTGCGCTTCGCGGTCGAGCGGCAGCTCTTTCCAGTAGCCGGCCAGCGCCAGGCGTGCGTCGCCCAGCGTGCCCGAGATCCAGATGTCGTGGCCGGCGCGCGCGGCGTCGCGCCGCAAGGCGTGGCCCGGGGCGATTTCGCCGAAGACGGTGATGCAGATGGCGAGCGGCCCGCGCGTGGTGTCGCCGCCGACCAGCTCGCAATCGTGCAGGTCGGCCAGCGCGAACAGGCCGTTCGAGAAGGCTTCCAGCCATTCCGGGTCGGCGCCCGGCAGCGACAGCGCCAGCGTGAAGCCGACCGGGCGCGCGCCCATCGCCGCCAGGTCGGACAGGTTCACGGCCAGGCATTTATGGCCGAGCATGCGCGGGTCGGCACCGGCGAAGAAATGCCGGCCCTCGACCAGCAGGTCGGTCGAAATCGCCGTCTGCATGCCGGGCGTGGGCGCCAGCAGCGCGCAGTCGTCGCCGATGCCGAGGACGACGTGGCCAGGGTAGCCACGACGGGCGCGGCGAAAGTATTGTTTGATGAGGTCGAATTCGGAAAGCATGCGCGATTCTAGCGCGCGCGGCCGGAGCGGCCCAATCGTGCCGACGCGCTTCCGTACCGGACCCGCCGCAGCACCACGCCGCAGCATGGAAAGGGCAGCTGTTTCATAAGTTTTTCTTATGTCGCCATGGTGCCTATCAGATAATCTTATGGAATTATGAAAGTGGAAAATACATAGCTGACAGCAAGAACGGGTCTGATAAAATTGGAGGTTCCCCTCTAAGTTCAGGAAGGCCGCATAGCATGGATTCGTCATCGGACAAAAAAGAAGAACTGCGCCAACAACTGCGTGCTGCAGCGCTCGAATACCACCAGTTCCCGCGTCCAGGCAAGATCGCCGTGACGCCTACCAAGGGCCTGCTGAACCAGCGCGACCTGGCGCTGGCCTATTCGCCCGGCGTGGCTGCGCCTTGCGAAGAGATCGTCAAGGATCCTGCGGCATCGTTTAAATACACGGCGCGCGGCAACCTGGTCGCCGTGATCTCGAACGGCACCGCCGTGCTCGGCCTGGGCAATATCGGCCCGCTGGCCTCGAAGCCGGTGATGGAAGGCAAGGGCGTGCTCTTCAAAAAGTTCGCCGCGATCGACGTCTTCGACATCGAGATCAACGAAAGCGACCCGGATAAACTGGTCGACATCATCGCCTCGCTCGAGCCGACCTTCGGCGGCGTGAACCTGGAAGACATCAAGGCGCCCGAGTGCTTCTACATCGAGCGTAAACTGCGCGAGCGGATGAAGATCCCGGTCTTCCACGACGACCAGCACGGCACCGCGATCATCGTCGGCGCCGCCATCCTCAATGGCCTGAAGGTGGTGGGCAAGGACATCAAGAACTGCAAGCTGGTGGTGTCCGGCGCCGGCGCGGCGGCCCTGGCCTGCCTCGACCTGATCGTCGACCTCGGCTTCCCGATCGAGAACATCTATGTGACCGACCTGGCCGGCGTGGTCCATAAAGGCCGCGTCGAGTTGATGGACCCGGACAAGGAGCGCTTCGCGCAGGACACGCCGCACCGTACCCTGTCGGAGGTGATCCCGGATGCCGACATCTTCCTCGGCCTGTCCGCCGGCGGCGTACTGAAACCCGAGATGGTCGCGAAAATGGCGCCGAACCCGCTGATCCTGGCGTTGGCCAACCCGAACCCGGAAATCCTGCCGGAAGAGGCGAAGGCCGTGCGCAGCGACGCGATCATCGCCACCGGCCGTTCGGACTACCCGAACCAGGTGAACAACGTCCTGTGCTTCCCGTACATGTTCCGCGGCGCGCTCGACTGCGGCGCGACCACCATCACCCGCGACATGGAAATCGCGGTGGTGCACGCGATCGCCGACCTGGCGCACGCCGAGCAGTCCGACATCGTCGCCTCGGCCTACGGCATCGCCAACCTGTCCTTCGGCCCGGAATACCTGATCCCGATGCCGTTCGACCCGCGCCTGCTGACCCACATCGCCCCTGCCGTGGCCAAGGCCGCGCAGGATGGCGGCGTCGCCACGCGCCCGATCGAGGACCTGGCGGCCTACGCCGAGAGCCTGCAGCAGTTCGTGTACCGCAGCGGCACCTTCATGAAGCCGCTGTTCTCGGTGGCCAAGGCTGCCCAGGCCGAAATCAAGCGCATCGTCTACGCCGAGGGCGAGGACGAGCGCGTGCTGCGCGCGGTGCAGGTGGTGGTCGACGAAAAGCTGGCGCGCCCGATCCTGGTCGGCCGTCCGGAGGTGCTGGAAGCGCGCATCGAGAAATTTGGCCTGCGCCTGAAGCAGGGCGTGCATTACGACGTCATCAACCCCGACTTCGACGAACGTTACCGAGACTACTGGCAGACCTACCACCAGATGGTGATGCGCAAGGGCGTGACCGCGGACATGGCCAAGCTGGCGATGCGCCGCCGCCATACGCTGATCGGCGCCATGATGGTGCACAAGGGCGACGCCGACG
>JBBWZO010000195.1:0-7226 GCA_039649125.1 Massilia sp.
CGAGATCACGAAGCACCTGGTGGCGAAAACCATGAACGCGATCCGCAAGGCCATGCGCGACGCCAACGTGACGGTGGAAGACGTGGACGGCGTGGTGATGGTCGGCGGCGCGACGCGCATGCCGCACGTGCGCCTTGCCGTCTCCGAGTTCTTCCACACCATCCCGCACGCGAACATCGACCCGGACAAGGTGGTAGCCCTGGGCGCCGCAATCCAGGCGAACCTGCTGGCCGGTAACCGCGCCTCGGGCGACGACTGGCTGCTGCTGGATGTCACGCCGCTCTCGCTCGGCATCGAGACCATGGGCGGCCTGGTGGAAAAAATCATCCCGCGCAATTCGACGATTCCGTGCGCGCGTGCGCAGGAGTTCACGACCTTCAAGGATGGCCAGACTGCCCTGGCGGTGCACGTGGTGCAAGGCGAGCGCGAGCTGGTGTCCGACTGCCGTTCGCTGGCGCGCTTCGAGCTGCGCGGCATCCCGCCGATGGCGGCCGGCGCGGCGCGCATCCGCGTGACTTACCAGGTCGATGCGGACGGGCTGCTGTCGGTGTCGGCACGCGAGACGCGCTCGGGCGTGGAAGCCTCGATCACGGTCAAGCCTTCGTATGGCCTGGGCGACGACGAGGTGGCGCGCATGCTGCAGGATTCCTACAGCTCGGCCCAGGTCGACATGCAGATGCGCGCGCTGCGCGAAGAGCAGGTCGAGGCCGAGCGCATCCTGCTGGCGACACAGTCGGCACTGGATGCCGATGCCGAGCTGCTGGACGAGCTTGAACAGGACGCGGTGGCGAAGCTGGTGCAGGGCGTGCGCGACGCGATCTCCTTCTCGAACGATACTGCCATCGAGCCGGGCGTGCGCCAGAATGCGCTGCACGACGCGGTCCAGGCGCTCGCGCACGGCACCGAGGAATTTGCCGCGCGCCGCATGGACAAGAGCGTGCGCAGCGCGCTGGCGGGCAAGTCGCTGGACGAGGTGTAAGCGTCGCCACGGATGTAGGGTGGACTCCCGATTCCACGCGGAAGTATGCGCCGTGTTGACGTTTTGGGAGCCGCAAACTCTGCGCAACGCGGCGAATCAAAAAAAGGCCGCGTCAGCGCATCGTTCCGCGTGGAGTCATTGAGGCCGGGGGCCTTAATGACGAGTCCACCCTACGAAGTCCGGCCCGCATACAGAACGATATAAATAATTGAAGAGGTAAGCCAAGTGCCACAAATCGTCATCCTGCCCCACCCAACCTTCTGCCCCGACGGCGCCGTGCTGGAAGCCCCGGCCGGCAAGTCGGTCTGCGACGTCATGCTGGAAAACGACATCGACATCGAACACGCCTGCGACCGCGTCTGCGCCTGCACCACCTGCCACGTGATCGTGCGCGAGGGCTTCGATTCGCTGAACGAGCTGGAAGAAAAAGAAGAAGACATGCTCGACAAGGCCTGGGGCCTGGAGCCGAATTCGCGCCTGTCGTGCCAGGCAATCGTGGCCGAGGAAGACCTCGTGGTCGAGATCCCGAAGTACACGATCAACCACGCAGCCGAAAAGAATCACTGAGGAACCACTAAGGAATCACTGACCGGGAAACCGCCATGAAGTGGACCGACGTAGCGGCGATCGCCGAAGCACTCTACGAGAAGTATCCGGACGTCGACCCCGCCGCCGTGCGCTTCGTCGACCTCCACAACTGGGTCGTCGGCCTCGACGGCTTTGACGACGACCACACGCGCGGCGGTGAGCGCGTACTGGAAGCCATTCAGGCAGCATGGATCGATGAAGCAAGCTAAGCACCCCAATACCAAGGCCCCGGCAGCGCCGGAACTGCCGCCGGAAGTCCGTCCCGGCCAGTCGGTCGAGCTCCTCAAGGAGCTGCACATCCTCACGCGCGACGGCAAGCTGAACCAGGACAGCCGGCGCAAGCTGAAGCAGGTCTACCACCTGTATAACTTCATCGAGCCCTTGCTGAATGACGTGCGCGCCGAAAAGAACGGCGTGTCGCTGGTCGACCACGGGGCCGGTAAATCCTACCTCGGATTCATCCTGTACGACCTGTTCTTCAAGGGGCTGGACGACGCTTCGCACATCTACGGCATCGAGACCCGCGAAGAGCTGGTGGCGAAGTCGACCGAGCTGGCGGCGAGCCTGGGTTTCAGGAACATGTCCTTCCTGCCGCTGTCGGTGGCCGAGTCGACCACCTCGGATCAGCTTCCGGAAACCATCGACATCGTCACCGCGCTGCACGCCTGTAACACCGCGACCGACGACGCCATCGACTTCGCGCTGAAGAAGAAGGCGAAGCACATGGTGCTGGTGCCGTGCTGCCAGGCCGAGGTTGCCTCGGTGCTGCGCAAGAACAAGGGCAGGGACCTGAAGAGCCCCTTGACCGAAATCTGGCGCCACCCGATCCACACGCGCGAATTCGGGAGCCAGGTGACGAACGTGCTGCGCTGCCTGCAGCTCGAAGCGCACGGCTACCAGGTCACCGTGACCGAACTGGTGGGCTGGGAGCACTCGATGAAGAACGAGCTGATCGTCGCCACCTACAAGAATCTCCCGCGCCGCCGCCCGAGCGAGCGGCTGCAGGAAGTGCTGTCCACGCTGGGACTGGAAGAGATGGGCCGGCGTTTCTATACCTCCCAAGCGGAAGCTGTATCGCAAGCCGAAGCCGTACCAACAGAACATTGAGACCATGAGCGAAAACACCACCTGGATCGACCTGCGCAGCGACACCGTCACCCAACCCTCTCAGGCCATGCGCGCCGCGATGGCCGCCGCCGAGGTCGGCGACGACGTCTACGGCGACGACCCGGCCGTGAACCGCCTGCAGGACTTCGCGGCCGACCTGTTCGGCTATGAAGCGGGCATGTTCGCTCCCAGCGGCACGCAGACAAACCTGATCGCGCTGATGACCCACTGCGGCCGCGGCGACGAGTACCTGGTCGGCCAGGAGGCGCACACCTACAAATACGAAGGCGGCGGCGCCGCGGTGCTGGGCTCGATCCAGCCGCAGCCGATCGCGAACCAGGCGGACGGCAGCATCGCGCTGGCGGACATCGAGGCCTACATCAAGCCCGACGACATGCACTTCGCGCGCACCCGCCTGCTGGCGCTGGAAAACACGATCGGCGGCCGCGTGCTCGGGCAGGACTACGTGCACGCCGCGACCACGCTCGCGCACGCGAAGGGCCTGGCGACCCACCTGGACGGCGCGCGCGTCTGCAACGCGGCGGTGAAGCAGGGCATCGGCCTGCGCGAAGTGGTGAAGGGTTTCGATACGGTGTCCGTCTGCCTGTCGAAGGGCCTGGGCGCGCCGGTCGGCTCGGTGCTGCTCGGCCCGAAGGCCTTCATCGAGCAGGGCAAGCGCTGGCGCAAGATGCTGGGCGGCGGCATGCGCCAGGCCGGCGTCATCGCGGCGGCCGCGCAGTACGCGCTGCAGCACAATGTGCAGCGCCTGGCCGAGGACCACGAGAACGCGTATGCGCTGGCGCAAGGCCTGGGCGAGATCGATGCGCTCACCGTCAGTACGCCGCAGACCAACATCTTCTGGCTGGATGTGCCGGCGGCCGCCTGCGAGCCGCTGCGCCAGTACCTGGCAAGCCAGGGCGTCCGCGCCACGGTCGGCCCGCGCATGCGCCTGGTGACCCACCTGGACGTGTCGCGCGTGGACGTTGACAAGGTCGTCGGTGCGTTCAAGACCTTCTTCAAAGACTGGCGCGCCTGATGAGTAGCGGGGGAAATGCGGAAGGAATCCGCCTGGCCAAGCGCGTGGCCGAACTGGTGGCGTGCTCGCGGGCGGAAGCGGAGCGCTACATCGCCAACGGCGGTGTGACCGTCGATGGCGTCGTGGTCGAGGATCCGGCCACGCGCGTGCTGCCGTCGCAGGCGGTGGTGCTGCTGCCGGGCGCCAGCATGGAAGAGGCGCCGCCGGTGACCATCCTGCTGCACAAGCCGTCCGGCATGAATTCCGGCGTCGGCGTGCGCGGCAAGCCGGCGCTGGAATGCCTGTCGGCCGAGTCGCTGTTGCCCGGCGTGCACGGTGCTCCGCGCTTCCTCAAGCGGCACCTGGCACGCCTGACGCTGGCCGCGCCGCTGGAAACCGATGCCAGCGGGCTGGTCGTCTACACGCAGGATTTCCGCGTCGCGCGCAAGCTGGTCGACGATGGCGACCGGGTGGAACATGAGTATGTGGTGGACGTCGACGGCGGCATCCAGGAAGGCGGCCTGGCGCTGCTGAACCACGGCCTGACGTTCAACGGCAAGCCGATCAACCCGATGAAGGTCAGCTGGCAAAGCGAAGGGCGCCTGCGCTTCGCGGCCAAGGGCGTGCGGCCCGGGCAGATCGAGCACATGTGCGCGGCCGTCGGCCTGACGGTCACCGACATCAAGCGCCTGCGCGTCGGGCGGATTTCGATGGCCGGGCTGCCGGAGGGGCAGTGGCGGTATCTGGCGGAGTACGAGCGATTCTGATTTACTAGCGAGCGCAAGCTGCTGGTTGGTTCAGGCGCAGTAACGCGTGGACTCGGAAGTCCACCCTACATCAGTGGCTGATCAGCCACCACACGTAGGATGCACTCCCGAGTCCACGCGGTCCGACCTCAACACACCTGCGAAGCCAAACACAACCCGCCTACTTCGCCTTCCCCACCTTCGGCAAGGCAATCAACCTCGTCCCCGCAATCCGGTCATGCAGGAACTGCCGGTCCTTGTCGAGGAAGGCCGTCAGCCCCCACGCCACCGCGCCGAGCGTCAGCGCGATCGCCCACTCCCTGAAACGATGCAGGTCGAGCAGGGCGCCTGCCAGCAGGGCCGGCGCAACCCAGCCCCAGGCCAGCAGGTAGCGGATCGCCGCATTCTTCAGGGGCACTTTCGCGTGCCCGACCTTCACGACCTTGATGCGCCAGGTCTTCATGGCCAGGGTAAAACCGCTGCCGCTCCAGGCGTGCACGAAGTAGGCCGCCGTCACGCAGAACAGGAAGACCATCAGTGCCGCGCGATAGGCGGGGCCCTGGCGGTTGCCGGTTGCGAAGATGAAGAGGAACACGGCCAGCGCCTCGACGGCGGTCAGGAGGAAGGCTTCGTACACCATCGCGACGACGCGACGCCTGACGGTCGGCGTGCCGACCGCGGGAGGCGCGGCCGAGGCGGTCGAGGCGGGTGACGCGGTTGACGCAGTGGATTTAGCCGTTTGCATTCGATGCCGTCGGGGTGGCGGTAGCTGGAGTGGACGGGGCCGGGGCGGCAGGAACGGCTGCCGGGGCGGCAGGCGCGCCCACGGCCGGTGTGGTGGCGGCCGGTGCCGCCGGAGCGGGCGCCGGCTGGGTGATCGCCGGGGCGGCCGGAATGCTGGCCGGGGCCTGCAGGGAAATGCAGGAGGCGCCGCGACGCGTCGTGCCGGCCGGGCAGCTGGTCGGGGCGACGATCATCGGCGAATCCGGCGGCGACACCGCCGGCGCGTTCTTGCGCGCGGTCTGCGCCAGGCGCCGCTTCTGTTCGGCCGTCAGCTGCTTGTAGCTTTCCCAGGTCGCCGTCTTCTCGCCGGGCGCGAGCTTGCGGGCCTTGGTGTAGTTCTCGCGCGCCAGGCTGCGCTGCTCGGGCGTCAGGCGCGTCCACTGGCGCATACGCTCGTGCACGCGCTCCTGTTCGGCCGGGCTCATGGAAGCGAAGCGGCGCGACATCTCGAGCCACTTGCGCTTGCGCGTGCCTTCCATGACGTCCCATTCCTCGCGCAGCGGCGCCAGCGCGAGCTGCTGGGCCTTGGAGAGATCCTGCCACAAGGGCTTGTGGAACAGTTGCGGGCCGCTCTTGTTGGGCAGGCCGGCTGCGGCGCCGGCGGAGGTGGTCACGGCGGGGCCGGTGCCTGGCGCGCCGCTGCGGCCGCTGCCCCAGAAGAACCAGGTTGCAAGGGCAACCAGCACCGCTACCGCGACGGCGAAGAGTGCGCCGCGGCGGGGCTTCGAGTGCGGTTTCGTCATTGGCGGCGCTGTTGCGACTCCAGGTAGGCATTGAAGCCATGGTCGAGGTAGGCCGTCAGCGGCAGCTCGTCGGCCAGCATGGCGGCATCGAGTTCGGCGAGTTCGTCGATGCGCTGCTCCTGTTCATGCTGGTACAGTCCGCCCAGTCCGACGACCAGCGCCAGCAGGGGGAGGGCGACGCCGAGGCGCCCCAGGCCCACGCCCGAGAAATGGAAATCGACATCGAAGAAGCGCCGCAGGGCGCGCACCGGGGCCGCAGGTGCGTGCGCCTTTTTTCGCGACAGGGCAAGCTTGCGTGCCGCCGCCAGCCGCTCGGTCGTGGAGGCCGGCAGCGATTCGAGGTTCTCGTCCAGCGCGTGGCGCAGCTTGTACGCCAGGTTGATGTCGTCGGTATTCATAATTTAATTCCCTTGGCCCGCAGGGCATCGGCAAGGGCATGCGTAGCGCGAGAGCAATGCGTTTTGACACTGCCCTCGGAGCACCCCATCGCGGCGGCCGTCTCGGCCACATCCATATCCTGCCAGTAACGCATAAGGAAGGCTTCGCGTTGACGCGCCGGGAGCTTTTGTATCTCCGCTTCGATCAGGCGCAGTGTTTGCGCCCGTTCGACCTGGTCCGCGCTCGACTCGGCAGCGGCCGAGCCCTCCTCGGATTCGTACGATCCCAGTATATCAAAGTCCTCGTCCTCCCCCTCCCGGCGGCCGAGGCCCGAGAACAGGCTGATCCAGGTGTTGCGCACCTTTTCGCGGCGGAAGTAATCGAGGATGGTGGTCTGCAGGATGCGCTGGAACAGCATCGGCAGTTCGGCGGCCGGCTTGTCCCCGTATTTCTCGGCGAGCTTGATCATCGCGTCCTGCACGATGTCGAGCGCCGCCTCGTCCTTGCGCACCGCATACACGGCTTGCTTGAACGCCCGCCGCTCGACATTCTCGAGGAAGTCGCCTAGTTCTTTGTCTGTCGCCATGCGCTGAGGAGGGGTGATGCGCGCGAGTACTTGGCTCGTGCTTTATGGAAAACCCACGAATCCTAGCAAAAATCCCCCGTGGATGCACCGTTATTGCTCAGTGTCGTGGCGGTCGCGCCATTCGCGCCTTCAAAAAGTGCATGAGGATAGTCGGAATCATTCGTTGTCGGGCTGGCAGCGGCTGGCTAACCTGAGCCCAACATTGACTCAGATCGGATCATCATGCCCCTCGATACCTCTTCCCGTCAGGACTTCGACATCCGTCCCCTCAAGGCCCCGCTCGGCGCCGAAGTGCTCGGCC
>JBBWZO010000204.1:0-21411 GCA_039649125.1 Massilia sp.
TACGCGCCCTATAAATACGACCTGCGCCACTTCAACACCATCGGCTCGATCAGCTACGACCACCCGGACCCGTCGATCTTCCTGGTGCTGCAGGCGCCGAGCGACACGCCGGGCGTGGACACGCTCGACTTCGTGATCTTCCCGCCGCGCTGGCTGGCCGCGGAAGACACCTTCCGTCCGCCCTGGTTCCACCGCAACGTGGCCAGCGAGTTCATGGGCCTGATCGAAGGCCAGTACGACGCCAAGTCGACCGGTTTCCGCCCGGGTGGCGCCAGCCTGCACAACTGCATGAGCGGACACGGCCCCGATGCGCCGACGTTTGAAAAGGCCAGCGGGATCGACACCTCCACGCCGCAGAAGGTCGACAACACCATGGCCTTCATGTTCGAGACGCGCGACGTGATCGCCCCGACCGCCCATGCGCTCGCTTCGCAACAGCTGCAGCCGGACTACTACCAGTGCTGGCAGGGCTTCAAGAAATTTTTCAACGGGACGCAAGCATGAACATCGAACTGAACGAAACCCATGACCCGGCCTTGACCAGCTGGGTGCAGTCGGCCAATAGCGGGAGCACCGACTTCCCGATCCAGAACCTGCCGTTCTGCGTATTCCGCCAGCGCGGCACCGCCCAGACTTTCCGGGGCGGCGTCGCCATCGGCGACCAGATCGTCGACCTGGCCGCGCTGGGCGATGCGCTGGCCGGTGCCGGCGAAGCCGCGCGCCAGGCCGCTGCGCTGGGCGCCCAGGACACGCTCAACGCGTTGATGGACGCCGGCCCGCAGGCCTGGTCGGCCCTGCGCCTTGCGCTGTCGCGCCTGCTGCGCAGCGACGCGGCGCCACGCCCGGAACTGCTGGTTCCCCAGGCTCAAGCCGAATACGCCGTCCCTGCCCGGATCGGCGACTACACCGACTTCTACACCTCGATCCACCACGCGACGACGGTCGGCAAGCTGTTCCGTCCGGACAATCCGCTGCTGCCCAACTACAAGTGGGTGCCAATCGGCTACCACGGCCGGTCGTCGACCATCCGCGTGTCGGGCGACGCGTTCCACCGCCCGCATGGCCAGGTGCGGTCGAACTCGGACGCCGAGCCCAGTTTCGGCCCGAGCCGCCGCCTCGACTACGAGCTCGAAGTCGGCATCTTTGTCGGCGGCGGCAATGAGCAGGGCGAACCGATCCTGGTCGCCGATGCCGAGCAACACGTGTTCGGCCTGTGCCTGCTGAACGACTGGTCGGCGCGCGACCTGCAGGCCTGGGAGTACCAGCCGCTCGGCCCTTTCCTGTCGAAGAATTTCGCGTCCACGATCTCGCCCTGGATCGTCACGCTCGAAGCGCTGGCGCCCTACCGGACGGCATGGCAGCGCGATGCGGCCGATCCGCAGCCCCTGCCCTACCTCGACTACCCGCAGCTGCGCAGCAGCGGCGGCTTCGACATCGAACTCGAGGTGCTGCTCGAGACCGAGACCATGCGCCGTGAAGGACTGGCCCCGGCCCGCCTGTCGCAATCGAACTTCCGCCACTCGTACTGGACGGTGGCCCAGCTGCTCGCGCACCACACGGTCAACGGCTGTGCGATGCGCGCGGGCGACCTGCTCGGCTCCGGTACGCAATCGGGCCCCGAAGCCGAGGAAGCCGGCTCGCTGCTGGAACTGACCAATGGCGGCAAACAGCCGCTCACCCTGCCGAACGGCGAGCAGCGCGTATTCCTGGAGGACGGCGACCGCATCATCATGCGCGGCTGGGCGGTAGCTGGCGGCCGTCCGCGCATCGGTTTCGGTGCGGTGGCGGGGACGGTGCTGCCTGCACGCTGATCCTCTTCGGGCCGGCGGCGCCCTGCATCAGGCGCGGCCGGCCATCCTTCACCACGACCCGGATGTCCATGAAGCTCTACACCTATTTCCGCAGCTCCCCGCCTACCGCGTGCGTATTGCGCTGAACCTTGCGCTGAACCTGAAGGGCCTGCAGGCCGATATGCTGCCCGTACACCTCATCAACAACGGCGGCGAGCAATTCAGCGCAGCTTATGCGGCCCTGAACCCGCAGCAACTCGTGCCCTTGCTCGACGACGAGGGCATGCTGCTGAGCCAGTCGCTGGCGATCATCGTGTACCTGGACGAGACCCATCCGCAGGTTCCCCTCCTGCCGCAGGACCCTGCGACATCCATCCCATCAACGACCTGCGCGTAATGAAATACCTGAGCGAGCGCGTCGGTGTGACGGCGCAGCAGAAGAATGAGTGGTAGCGCCCACTGGGTTGCGCTGGTCCTGCAGGCACTGGAAGCGGAGATCGCGCAATCGCCCGGCACAGGTCTCTTTTGCCACGGCGACGCACCGACGATGGCGGACTGCTGCCTGGTGCCGCAGCTGTACAATGCGCGTCGCTTCGAATGCGACCTGTCGGCGTATCCGACGCTGGTGGCCATTGCGGACCGGTGCGAAGCGCTGTCGGCATTCGTAGCTGCGCGTCCGGAGCGGCAGAGCGACGCCCAATAAGCGTGACGACGTCGGCCGCTGAGCTGCCGGTTCGGGTCCATCAAGGTGCGCCGCAACAGGCTGACCAGAAACCTCCTCCCTGGATGCATGGATTGATCGTTGTTATCTTTTCCGTTGTCGTTAGCGTTTCAATCATCTGGATAGTTTGAATTTCAGCGTTGGTTAGTTACGTTTTTCTGTCGGGGATACACCACGAACTGCTCGACGCGGTACCAACAGGCTGGCGGCGGGACCCGGCTCCTGCATGTTTGCTACTCGTTGTGCCCAGACTGCACCTCTGAATCGCTGCAAACGCTGAACCGCACGGGGCCCCACGAACGCAAGGGGATGTACTTCGATACGATCCAGCGGTCGGCATACCGCTGGCCCCATCGGCTGATCATGCTGAGCGCATGCCACAGTGGCGGCCTGATCAGCCGAAACGCCCGGGGCGACTTCGATTCGCATGAATTGGCCGGCTATCCCAGCATTTTCCTGATACACCGGCAAAGCGTCGCGACCGGCGCCGCATGGGCGACCTTCGATCGCTTCGACTACCTGCTGTCGACCCGCTTTGCAATTGAGCTCTCACACGGCACCGAGCCGTCGCGTGCATTCAGCATCGCATTGGGGGCTTTGGTCACGATGCCGCCGGCGGACGCGATGCGCCTGTTCGAGCATATCGTCGATCGCGACCTCAGAGACGAGATGAGTCCGGCGGACAGCGCCAAGGCCATCGCGCGCATAGCGGTCCTGAAGCAACAACCGTTCTGCTACGGCGCCTACCAGATGGTCACATTGCTATGAGGCCTACCAGCGGGTGCCATCTCGACCGTTTCGGAGCCAGCTCACGTCGTGGCCGTGACCGTCCGGCCTCGCACTTCCCTGCTTGCTCGGCCGATAATTCCCGCGCCGCGACCAATCTCATCACCGCCATCACGCTCGCCACGGCGATATCCGGCAGCCGACGCCGGTGCCGAACACCCCTGCCGCGGCCAGCAGCATCGCCAGATTGCCGATAATGTCGTTGCGGGTGCACAGCCATACGGAACGCATGTTCGCGTGCAGAAACGGGGACGCACTAACCAATCTAGTAACCTGAGGGCGGCATTCTGTCAGTTTGATTTCGGTGTGCGAGTAATACGAAGACAAAGGTGAACAACGAACTAGCAAGGAAAATCCAGGCGCACAGTGGGCGGTATATGGAATGGAGCGGCTTTTCCGACAAGGCCAGGCAGATTGCCCCCCCAACTACGATCAACGCTACCGAGACAAAGAAATGATTGCGACAAAAAGAAATTTTTGTCCATGGAATGAAGATCATTCCGGCCACGACAATTGCGAGAACGAACAGGCTTCCGTAGTCCACGATCCGTGCAACGGCGATTCCAATCGCGGGCAAGAGGAAACACCAGGCTATCGAACTGCTGGTCAGGGAAAGTCCTCGGCCTTCCTTGTCGCCGTTGCTGCCCGCTGGCCGCGCTGGCCAATGGAGGGAGTAACGATAGAACAAGAGTCCGCAAATGGTCATGCTCGGTATCGCAATCAATACGTGAATGAATGGGCCTGCACCGACCCCGCCCGCCCAGGCGTGAAAAAGCGCCCATCCTGACACCGATAACAGGAACGCGGTGAACAAGCTATTCGTTGCGAGTGTTCTCTCCATTGCCCTGATCATGGTCGCTGCACTCCAGGATATTTATCGAAAAATTACGGTGACAGTCCATGGACCGCAAGCGCGTCCAGCACAATGAATTTGCCGGAAGACAATTATTCCAACAAGAAACACTCTGGCAAAAGCTGATTTTTCTCAATCTTTCCATCTTTTCAGTATTTTGCGTCCAAGAACATCCGAAAACCTCCATTAGGTTGAGACACCTCAAGTTTCTCGTGTTGCAGGGCCATAAAATTGTCGTCGTGCAAGATTCCGACGGACGAATTTTTAGGCAAGATACGAATGCTTAACAAAGGCAAGCACATTGAAAAGCGGTCCCGAGGCGTCCACGTCCGGTTGACGAGGGGCGCGCCGCAACTCCGACGCCAGCGCGGCGCGTTTGCCGTCATGACAGCGGCCCTCATCCTCGTCATGCTGGGCTTCTGCGGCCTGGCCATAGATCTCGGCAGGGTGTACAACCGCAAAGTCGAGCTGCAGGGTGTAGCAGACGCAGCCGCTCTCGCCGCTGCCGCCGAACTCGACGGCACTGCGGAGGGTATTGACAGGGCCATGAATGCGGCTGCCGACTCAGCCGGCAGAAATTACCGTTACAACTACGCTGCTTCTTCTATCGAATGGTCGAACGCGGCGGTCAGGTTCAGCTCTGTACCTTCAAACGGTACCTGGCTTGAGGCCGGAGAGGCACGAACACAAGCCCAAGCTCTATTCAATGTCGAGGTCGACACCAGCCGACTCGCGGAACACCATGGACGTGTAGATACGGCGCTGATCCGGGTCCTTTCAGCTGCCAACGCGTCCGTCCATATGCGCGGCCGCGCGGTGGCCGCCCGGACGACCATCAATGTCACGCCCCTGGCGATATGTGCGATGTCGAATTTGCGGGGAGCAGCGCGCGGTGAGGAACTGGTGGAGCATGGATTTCGTCGTGGCATAAGCTACAACCTGATGAAGCTCAACCCCAACAACAAAAACAAAGGCGCAAATTTTCTTGTCAATCCGGTAGCTCCACCAGGAACCGCAGGCAAATCGCTGAAATCGAGACTCGATGTCATTCGACCATTTGTCTGCACCGGAACGATGGCCATGCCACGAGTGACCGGTGGAAATATCACCGTTGAAGATGATTTCCCGTTCCAGTCCGTATTCCCACAGCTGAATTCCCGCTTCGGTTCTTATACCTCTCCTTGTACTCCTGCCGGGGCGCCGCCTGATTCCAACGTGAAGGAATTCACCGTCTCCAGTACCGAGAACGCAATTACCTGGGTGACCGACAAGCCGGCGGGGCAGTCCGCAGCGAAGGCTACCACCGATACCAGCCTGCTCACGGTCGCTGACCTTCCGTCCGACTCGGGGACGACAATAACAGCTCCCATGTATGGCCCCCTCTGGATCGCCTCGAGGGCGGCGAGATACTCCAGCTACGAAGAAGGCAAACCTGAACCTGCACCGGGGGGTTACGCCACATTCAACGCTACCAGCACGCACTGGGCGAAGCTGTACACGCCCGGCCTGCCCAAACCAAAAGGTACGTATCCTTCACCGGTGCCAGCCAAGTCGGGTAGTCACACGATTTCCCCAACGGGGCTGACCGGCGTCGCCGATCGCCGCATACTGAACATTCCCCTGCTGCGCTGCCCGGTATCTCCAGGCTCCCCTGCCCAGGCCGAGGTCCTAGCCATCGCGAGGTTTTACATGACGAGGCAGGCGAGCGGGGACGATCTTGTTGCAGAATTTACCGGTCTGGCCAGACCTGACGCACTTCGCGGACAAGTGGAGCTACACCAATGAGACATTCTTGCCGCCGTATCGGATGGCGACGCCAGAACGGAGCGGTCGCCGTAGAGGCCGCGGTGACCATTGCCCTGATCCTGGTCCCGCTACTGACATTCATTCTTCTTTTCGGCCGGTATTTCTGGTACTACACCGCCGCCCAAAAAGCCGTGCATGATGCCACGTTTTCCATATCAAGCCTGCCGATTGCGGATATCAGGGCCGGGCGCGCCGAGGACCTGGCGGCGCGTATCATCGAGTGGGAAACGGCAGATTTCGATGAAACGACCCGCTCCACAAAGGCCCCTGCCGTGGATTGCTGGTACAGATTTCCGGCGACCGCGAGGGATCTGTCCAGATTCAATTGCAGCACTGCTGGATTAACGCCCGTTGTCGTCCGCACCAGCCTGACAATGATGGTAAATGACCCATTCCTTTCCCCCGTGATGAGCAATGGTGGCCTGCTTATCGTCACCGAGATGACAATGCGCTATGTGGAACGCTGACCAACAACGGCCACGCGCATTCCGCGCACTGCCGACGAAACAGCGAGGCGTCGCGGCTGTGGAGTTCGCCCTACTCGTCCTCATTTTTTTTGCTCTGGTATTCGGCGTACTCGAGATAGCGCGTCTTATCTATCTTTTCAACACGCTGCAGGAAGTAACCAGGCGGGCAGCGGTCATAGCCATGAACTCCCCTTTCGACCAGAGCGCACAGGATACCGTCAGAAGACAGGCGTTGTTCCGGGACAGCAACGGCGACCTCGTCCTCGGCGCCCCGGTAACGTTCGAGCACCTGAGGCTGGAATACCTGTCGCTTTCGCGTGGTGATGGAGGCCCGCTTGTGCTCCAGCCGGTATCCCCCCTGCCTCCGAGTCCTGCAGCGAATCGCTTTAACTGCCTGGCTGACCCGTATGGTGCAAACTGCATCCGCTACATTCGGGTTCAGGTCTGCCAGCCCGGTTCTTCAGGAAATTGCGATCGTGTCCCGTACCGCACGCTGTTTCCATTGATCGACCTTTCGCTGGTCGGGTTGCCTCGCGCGCAAACGTTCGTTCCGGCGCAGAGCCTGGGATACACGGCCGGGGAGACGCCCGAGCTCTGATACAAACGATGAGATCGCCATCGTCCTTCAGGTTTGACTGCCGATTCCGGTACGCCTTCGCCGCCAAGCATGTTCAGCACTGGAACGCCAGCACAAGACCACGACTTGATCGACACCGCTGCATAAACTCGCGATCGAGTGCTGGGCGTCCCCTGGTCGGCGTCCGCAGGGCAATGCGTGTCAGTAATCGCATTGCTTGCTGACGAAGCCATCTTGACCGCCCTGACACCGCTACGGCCTGGCTTCGGCGATCTACACCAGGCGGTAATCGCCGCGACGGCTGGATGCGGCGCGCCCCGGCCAGTACCGCCAGCAGGCTCACTTGCCGACGCCGTCCGGCCCGATCAGGCCGGTTATGCTGCCGCCTGGCAGGACCAGGTCGACCCGGTCGAGCGCGGCCACGCCCCGGTAGCGCAGGCCGAGGCCGGCAACCCGGGCCGCCGCAGGGAGCTCGGCTTTCATTGCGCGTCCTTCACCGCGCCCTTTTGCACACCGCGCAATGCCAGCTCGGATGGCCACGCGCGGTCCTGGTCGAGACGCACCCAGGCAACGCCCGGCACGCCCGCCTTCACGTGCCGGGCGTAGCGCTCCAGGATCTTCCGGTCGACCTGGGCCCTGACCCGGAACATCAACTTTTCGCGTTCGCTGGCCGTCTCGACCGACTTCGGCGTGAACTGGGCCACGCTGCGCCGTCCGCCGAGCAGGACCGTCTGCAGGAGCGGCCGCCCCTGCACCGCCGCGCCGTCGAGGCCCAGCGTGTCGTGCACGATGCGGCCATCGGCCCCGAGGCTGCGATACACCTGTTTGTGGCCGGGCCAGCTTTCCTTGCCCGGCGAGCGCTTGCGCCGCCCGATGCCGCCGTATTCGGCCAGCTTGTAGGCGCAATCGAGGAAAGGCGCATCGGCCGAGGTGCTCATCCGCGTGCCGGCGCCGAACACGTCGATCGGCGCGCCCTCCGCGAGCAGGGCCGCGATCCGGTGTTCGTCGAGGTCACCGCTGACCGCCACCCGCACCTCCGGGCAGCCGACCGCGTCGAGCAGCGTGCGCGCCAGGCGCCTGGGCGGCCAGGTCGCCGCTGTCGATGCGCACCGCATTGATCCGCCCGCCGCCCTCCTCGCGCAGGCGGCGCGCAAGGACAGCCACGCGACCGAGCGCGCGCGGCACGTCCCAGGTATCGACCAGCAGGGTGCAGCCGCCCGCGAAACCGGCGGCAAAGTCCGCGAACGCCTGTTCCTCGCTCTTGTGGGCCTCGATGTAGGAGTGGGCCATCGTGCCAGCCACCGGAATCCCGTAGCGCTGGCCCGCGAGCACGGTGGCGGTCGCACCGAAGCCGGCCAGGTAACTGCAGCGCGCCGCCAGCAACGCCGCCTCGGCCCCGTGCGCACGGCGCATCCCGAAGTCGACCACACTGCGCCCCGCGGCCGCCAGCACGCAGCGCACCGCCTTCGAAGCGACCATGGTCGAGTACTGCAGCAGGTTGATGATCCTGCTCTCGACCAGCTGGGCCTGGGCGATCGGGGCGCTCACCCGCAGCAGCGGTTCGTTGGCGAAGCAGGCCGTCCCTTCCGGCAGCGCGTCCACCCGCCCGCTGAAGCGCAGGCCGGCCAGGAAAGCGAGGAAATCCGTCGAAAAGCGGCCGCTGCCGCGCAGCCAGGCCAGCTCCGCAGCGGTGAACTGCAGGTCTTCGAGATAGTCGAGCACCTGTTCCAGCCCGGCCGCAACCAGGAAATTGCGCCCTGGCGACAAGCGGCGCACGACGAAGTCGAACACGGCCGTGTCCCCCATGCCCAGGACCCGGCAGGACTGCATCATGTGCAGCTCGTACAGGTCGGTCAGCAGTGCGCTGTCGTCCACGCGGGCGCCTCAGACGCCGAGCCGGACCGGCCCGCATCGGCACTGCTGTCTGCCGGCACGCCGCTCCAGTCGCGGATGATGCGCCGGTACTCGACGCCGGTGTGGCGGATCGGCACGGCACATCGTGGCAAGCGCTGCATGACCCCTCCCTGGTTCGGCACACCCATGGATGAAGGTGCGCGCATGTGCGGCAAGCATGGCGGGAAGCGCGGCCTCGTGTTTGAGGGGAATCAAAGCTGTCCCTTCAAATGCGCGATCAGGCGCACGCCGAAACCGAGTTAGATTTGATTTACATCAATGACACCGCCGCTCGATCGCGCTTATCTTCGCCACTTGCCTGCGCTTTCAAACCTGGATCGCCTCGATCCGGGCCACCCGAGCGCCACGCGCGCAGAACAATGAACGTCGACAAACTACCGGCGCCTGGAACAGGCGGTGGGGGAGGCGCCCCCGGCGCAGTACCGGGAACTGGCGCGCCTGCATCCGTCCTGGCCGCCGCTGCCGCCAGTCCTGGGTACGGGTGTCGCCGCCGGCGACATCTATCCGGGTACGCCACTGCTGCGCGAACGGCTGCAACTGCTGGGCCACCTGGACGCCGGTACCGGCGCTTCCACGGCAGACGAGGCGCTCTACACCGCCGAACTTGCGGCAGCGCTGCAGCGCTTCCAGTCGCGCCATGGCCTGCTGGACGATGATGTGCTCGGCGCGCAAACCCTGGCCGCGCTGGCGGTCCCCCTCCCCCACCGCGTGGCCCAGCTCGCGCTGGCACTGGAACGGCTGCGCTGGCTGCCGCCGCTGCCCAGGGGCCGCATCGTCGCGGTGAACCTGCCCGCATACCGCCTGTGGGCATTCGACACCGCGAACGACCAGTCGGTAGCGCCGCTGGAAATGCGGGTGATCGTCGGCACCGCGGCCAGGACGCCAACGCCGCTGTTCGTCGGCCAGATGCGCTACCTGGAACTGAATCCCTACTGGAACGTGCCGCGCAGTATCGCCGTGGGCGAAATCCTGCCCAGGCTTGCGCGCAACCCCGCCTACCTCAGGCAGAACGACATGGAACTGATACCGTTCGCAGGCGCCGCGATCCCCGCGGGCGATGCCGCGGCCGCGCTGCGTTCCGGCAAGGCCAGGGTGCGGCAGCGGCCGGGCGCAAGGAACGTGCTCGGCGGCGTGAAGTTCGCCATGCCCAATCCGATGAACATCTACCTGCACTCGACCTCGTCGAAGGAACTGTTCGACCGCCCCCGCCGCGACCTGAGCCATGCGACCGCCGTCACCGACCGGGACGGCCGCGCAACGTTTGCCGACGACATCTATGGCCGGGACGCGCCGCTGATCCGGGCGCTGCATGAGCACTGAGGCTCCCTGCCGGTGTCCTGCCCGGTCAGGCCAGGCAATCGCAGTCCGTCGAATGTGCGGCTGTCGCGCCGCACTTCGCGCCGGCACGGGCATCTAAGACAGAACCATCGGCATTTTGTTCCAACCGCCCGGGAGGTCATCATGATCAAGATTGCAATTGAAATGCCGGCTGTCGCCGCGTGCTCCGTCAGCGAATGCGCCTATAACGCGGATAACGGCTGCCATGCACGCGCCATCACGGTCGGGGACGGCGTACACCCGGGGTGCGACACCTTCCTGGTGGCGACACCGCATTCCCGGGCGAGGGAACGCCACGCCGGCGTCGGCGCCTGCAAGGTGTCCGGCTGCCGCCACAACGACGATTACGAGTGCATGGCCGACCGGATCACGGTCGGCCATGCCAGCCAGGCAGTGTCCTGCCTGACCTACCAGGCACGGCCGGCGCCCTGAACCCGGAGCCCGCCTGCGGGCGCATACTGGCTGGAGCAAGGTTCCGGCAGCCTGCGCCTTTCCTGGCCCGTCATGACAACCCGGCCATCCGATGCACGGTGCGCCGCACTTCCGGCGTGCAGGCGCGTCTAACGCCCGACGAGCGCGCGCTGCGCGCTCGGGGCAACCGGGAGCACGACATGAAGAGGATACTCGTACCCTGCGACGGGTCGGAGAGCGCCCTGCGGGCCGTACGGCATGCCGCCGCCGATGCGGCATCGGAAGCATCGGCATGCGAAGTCCAGCTGATCCATGTCATCGAACCGATGACACCCATCGCGCTGTCCGATGCCTTCTCCGCACAATGGCTCGACGAACGCTTTCCGCCGCAGGCGGCGCAGGCGCTTCAACCGGCCGCCGCCATCCTGGACGGTGCCGGCGCCAGGTACACGCTGCATTGCCGCTTCGGAGCTCCTGCCCTGGAAATCGCGGCGCATGCGCGGGAAGCCGGGTGCGACGCGATCGTCATGGGAACGCGCGGCCGCGGCGCACTGGCCAAGCTCGTGATCGGGTCGGTCGCGACGCAGGTACTGCATCTGGCGGACGTGCCGGTCACACTGGTCAAGTAGCGCCGAGATCGGCGCTCTGGACCTCCGCAGTGCCATGTGCCCGCCAGTTCCGAGCGGGCTCCCTGTTCGGAAGTTCTCGTAGAAGCATCAGCTCGACGGATATGCGCGTGCTCCCCACATCAATCCATCGGAAAACATCCTTCACCTAGATATACTATCTTTTGATATAATATCGGTCGACAGACTAAAACATGGAAATCTCCATTGATGAACGTTACACGAAAACTCGACTTGCAGGCGATGCAGGCGGCCGCGGCAAGTGCCTGCGGCCTGCTGAAAGTACTGGGCAATCCCGACCGCCTGCTCCTTCTCTGCCAGCTGACCCAGGGCGAATACTGCGTCAGCGAACTCGAGTCGCTGCTGGGTATCCAGCAGCCGACCTTGTCCCAGCAGCTCGGCGTCTTGCGCGAGGAAGGCCTCGTCAGCACCCGGCGCGAGGGCAAGCAGATTTATTACAAGATCGACAGCAAGGAAGCGACCGCGATCATGGGCGTCCTCTACGAGCTGTACTGCCAGCCAGGCAAAGGAGCGCAAGAATGACGATCGACTGGATGCATTTCACACCCTGGACGGCACTTGCCGGGGGCCTGCTGATCGGGCTCGCTGCCGCCCTCTTTGTCCTCTTCAACGGCAGGATCGCGGGCATCAGCGGCATCGTCGGCGGGCTGCTGCAGGCGATTCCCGGCGATGTCGGATGGCGGCTGGCCTTCCTGGCCGGCCTGATCTCCGCCCCTCTCGTATATGGACTGGCGGCGGCGCTGCCCGAGGTCACGGTCGACGCCGGCACTGGCACCCTGGTGGCTGCGGGCCTGCTGGTCGGTATCGGAACCCGTTACGGTGCGGGCTGCACCAGCGGCCATGGCGTCTGCGGCATTTCGCGAACCTCGCCGCGTTCGCTGGTGGCCACGACCGCATTCATGTTCGCCGGATTTATTACGGTGTATCTCGTGCGCCACGTATTCACCTGAAGGAACTGACATGCAAATTCTCATGGCACTGGTCGCCGGGCTCCTCTTCGGCATCGGACTGATCGTCTCGGGGATGACCGACCCGGCCAAAGTCACCGGCTTCCTGGACCTGGCCGGCCCCTGGGATCCCTCGCTGGCCTTCGTCATGGGCGGAGCGATCCTGGTCGGCATCTTCGCCTTTCGTTTCGCCGGCAAGCGCGAACGCTCCTTCCTTGGCGCGGCAATGCGTCTGCGGACGGCCACCAGAATCGACCGCCGCCTGGTGCTGGGCTCGCTGGCCTTTGGCGCCGGTTGGGGACTGGCTGGATATTGCCCGGGCCCGGCACTCGCCTCGCTGGCTTCCGGCGGCCTCAAGCCCATGATCTTTACGCTCGCGATGCTGGCAGGAATGGCCGTGTTCGAAGTACTCGAACGGGTGTCTGCTGTGCGCAGGCGGGCCGGGACCTGAGCATGAACACCTCGTCGCCTGGCGCCCCGGGAAACCGGGAGCGTGCGCCTTGCCGGAACCGGACATGCTGACGGGCCTGGGCCTGGGCTTGGTGGTCGGGCTGATCCTTGCCCTGACCGGCGCCGGCGGCGGCATCCTGGCGGTCCCGCTACTGGTCTTCGGTACCGGCGCCACTGTCGCCGACGCAGGGCCTGTCGGACTGATGGCTGTCGGCATGGCGGCCGCGCTCGGGGCGGCACTGGGGCTGCGGGCCGGGATTGTGCGCTACCGCGCCGCCGTGCTGGTCGCTGCGGCCGGCATGGCGTTGTCGCCGGCCGGGCTATGGGCCGCGCGGCAAGTCGACAGCCGCTGGCTGGCTGTGCTGTTCGGCCTGGCATTGCTGTATGTCGCAGTGAAGACATTCAGGCAGGCGTCGTGCCACGGCCCGGCGACGGCCCATGTCGTGTGCCTGCGCGACGGCGGCACCGGGCGCTTCGCCTGGACCCGCCCATGCGTCCGGGCCATGGCGCTGTCGGGCAGCCTCGCCGGCCTGCTCTCCGGGCTGCTCGGCGTCGGCGGCGGCTTCGTGATGGTTCCTGCGTTGCAGCGGTATACCGATTTGCCGATGAAATCGGCTATTGCAACCTCGCTGGCAGTCATCGCACTGGTTTCGCTGATGGGGGTGGTGGTGGCCTCGGCCAGCGGTGGCATGGCCTGGACGGTTGCCCTGCCTTTCTCGACTGGCGCACTTGCCGGCATGCTCGGCGCACGCCCTCTCGCCGCGCGCCTCGCCGGCCCGCAGTTACAGAGAGGCTTCGCGTCCGTATCCGCGCTCGTCGCAGTGGCGATGATCGTGAAGGCACTTTGGTAGAGAAGTTCCGTTACTCTTTGAGGAGACAAAGATGCACCTGAATCCCATCCAGCTGTTCGACACCGAATCGTCGACCTTCACGTATATCCTGATGGCGTCGGGCTCGAAGCAGGCCGTCATCATCGATCCCGTCGACCATCAACTGGAGCGCGACCTTCGGCATCTCGAGCGCCTGGACCTGGAACTGGTCTACGTCCTCGAAACGCATGCGCACGCCGACCACATTACCTCGGCCGGCCGGCTACGAGAGCTGACGGGCGCCCGGGCAGCGGTACCGGGCGGCTGCGGAATTGCACCGGCCGAGGTGCAACTGAAGGACGGCGACTTCCTCCGCTTCGGCGACGGCGAGGAGATCAGGGTGCTGCATACCCCCGGCCACACGGCGGGCAGCATGAGCTACGTCTGGCGCGGCAACGTCTTCACCGGCGACACCTTGCTGATCGACGGCTGCGGGCGCACCGACTTCCAGAGCGGCAGCAGCGACGCGCTCTATGACAGCGTGACCGGCAAGCTCTTCACGCTGCCCGACGATACGCGTATGTGGCCTGGGCACGACTACAAGGGCCAGGTGGTGTCGACGATCGGGTGGGAGAAGCAGCACAATGCGCGCCTGGCCAACCGCAGCCGCGGGGATTTCCGCAAGCTGATGAGCGGACTCGATTTGCCCAAGCCCAGGATGATCGACGTCGCAGTGCCCGCCAACCAGAGCCTGGGCTTGCCGCACGGGGCTTGAGCGATCCACGCTGCAGGCGGCCGCTCCATCGCGAAGCGCACCCGGACACTTCGCCTGCCCCGGGAACGAACCGCCGGCCGGCAGCTCCCTGTCTGGAGGCTACTCAGTGCCGCAAGCCGCGAGCCAGGTGAAGGTACCGTTGCCGTGTCTGCTGCGCCCGTGCCGTTTAGTGACGTGAAGATTGACGGTGGAAGTAATGCCGAGGCTGGCCACCACCAGCGCGGTGGCGGTGAGGCTGATGCGGGCGTTGAGCGACAGCGCAAAGCGCGACGTACGGCGGGAAGCTTGGGATGGGTGCATGGTCGGTCTCCGTTGTCAGAAGGTGCGGCTCAGGGCAAGGACGAATGTTCCCTTGGCTGGATTCAAATACGCCAGCCGGCCGGCGCCGTCAGGCACGCCGGTGGTGTAGCGGTCATAGGCATGGGTGGCGCCGAAGGCGCGCGTGTAACTGCCGGCGGCGCTCCAGCCGCCGACCAGCGTGCGCGTTACGCCGAGCTTGATGTCGCGCCAGTTCCAGTAGTCGTTGCCGGCGCCGGCCACGCGGCCCTCGCCCGCATGCAGGTTCAGCGTGCAGCCGTTGCCCAGGGGGAGGTTCGCGCCGCCGTCGAGGTAGGTCGTGCCGCGTGCCCCGGCGATGCCGAAGACGTCGCGCGTCAGCGTGTAGTTGTATTGGGCGTAGAGCGAGCGGTAAGTCAGGCCGGCCGAGAGTTCGGCATAGTCGTATTTCGTCCCGGTGGACTGGGCCAGGGCGCCCGGATAGCGGTACAGGAGGGCCGTCAGGCTGTAGCCGCCCCGTCCGAGCGCGCTGCCGTAGCCGCCGTACAGGTCCCACTCGAGCTTGCCATTTTCGATATAGCGGTCGCTCACGTTCGACACCCAGGACCCGGCCGACCAGCCGTTCGGGTGGGTCAGGTCGAGCCCGGCATGCAGTGCGGGCCTGCCCCAGGTCTGGCGAAAGCCGCGCGAAACATATTGCGACACGGCGCCGGCGTTGGCGCTCGGGGTCCAGCCGGCGGCGCTGTCGGGCGGTGCGTCGGCGTGCGCGTGCAGGGCAATGGCGGCAAGCGAGGCGAGCGGCAACAGCCGTTTGACGGGTGTGTTCATGCTTGCATCGGCACCGCTCCCGCGGCGCGGGTTTCACGTGTTTAAAAAGAGGATGACAGGCGATTCCGCAAGGAAAGTTTCCTCGAGGAATTCTAGACGTGCGCGTGTGCGGATTCCCGTTTTTGTGTCAGGATGAAAACCTTATTTTTTACATTTGCATCATCGGCGCGACAGTCGCGCGAAAGCGCCCGCGGCGCTCCGCGACCAGCGGTCAGGATGGGCAAAAACCAGAAAAACAAAGGGATGGGAAAGCGGGCGCGCCGTCGGCAGCACCATGGACAGAGCGGGCAGCATTGCGCTGCCCGCCAGTGGTGACATCATCGTGCGTGCGCCGCAGGCATGCCGCCGGTCGGCGCGCGGCCTTAACTGCCCTGGTAAATCAGCACCGCGCAAACGGCGGCGCCGAGCGCGAGCAGGCCATACAGGAACCAGCGCATGGCGGTCGCCAGGCCGGCAACCGCCTTGTTGGCATCCTCGTTCAGCGTGCCCCGCTTGCGGCTATTGTTCATCAGCATGGCAATGAACACGAAGGTGCCGAACAGGAGGAGTACGAATTTCATGTTTTCCCTTCAGGTACGCGCCAGGACGATCGCCAGCGACACCACGGAGAGGGCGCACCCGGCCGCTGCCACGAAGCCGACGAGCTTCAGGCGTTCGCGCGCCGCCTGCAGCCTCGCGATCAGCTGGGCGTTCTGGTCGGCCAGTTCGGTGATCAGCTTGGACGCCTCCCTCACCTGCCCGTGCAGCTGGTTAATTGCCGCGTCCTGCTGCTCGATGCGCGCCGCCAGGATCGCCACGTCTTCGTCGATGGGTGCGTGCGCCATCGCTTCGCCCAGATCCATCTCCGGTACCGGCGCCCCCTTGCGTCCGACCGTTTCCCACAGCCTGCGCGCGCCACCGGCCACCTGGGGTGCGGCCGCGATGACCTCGCTCCAGGGAACCGCTTTCAACATCTTGAGCCAACCTGCCGCCATGTCCACTTCTCCTATTTTTCCAGTTTCCAAGATAGCATCGAGGATAACACCGGACAGGCGCCCCGCCCTGCCCGCGCCAGCCCAATCGTGCGGCTGACTGTTTTGCAGTACCATGGCTTCCATGTGTGGACGATTTGATCAAAGCCAAACGGCACGGTACTACGCAAGCGTCTTCGGCTGGGCCGATGCCGTCTACGACAGCGAATCCGTGCCGGCCTTTAACGTGTCGCCAGGCACGTATCGCCCCGTCATGCACATCCAGGACAGCGAGCGGCGCATCGACGACGTGTTCTGGAGCTACCGCGCCAAGTGGGCGGAAGGCAAAGTCCCGATCACGATCAACGCCCGCCTCGACAAGCTGACCAACCGCTACTGGAGCCGGCTGCTGAAAAACGGCCGCGCCATCGTGCCGGCCGAAGGCTGGTACGAATGGACCGGCGAAAAAGGCAAGAAGCAACCCTGGCACATCCACCGCAAGGACCGTGCCCCGATCTTCATGCTCGCGCTGGCGAACTTCGGCAGCTTCGAGGAGAACCGTGCCGAAGCGGGCTTCGTCATCGTCACCGACGCTGCCGGCGAAGGCATGCTCGACATCCACGACCGGCGCCCGGTCGTGCTCGACGCCGCCGACGCCGCGCTCTGGCTCGACCCTGCGCTCCCGCCCGAGGGCGCCATCGAACTGGCACGCCGCGCCGCCTTGCCGCCCGACGCCTTCGAGTGGTTCAAGGTCACGCCGGAAGTCAACCGCGCCGGCGCCAACAGTCCGCAGATGGCGCTGCCGATGCCGGACTAAGTCCGGCATCCGTCATTCGCCTTGCCGGGGCCGTGCTTATTCCAGCGCGGTCAGCAGTGCCACCAGGCCCAGCGATACGCCGATGAGCACGCCGACGCGGCTGCGCAGGCGCTGGCCACGCTCGAGCAGGTCCTTGGCGATGCGTCGGCGCGGACGGCGTGCGCCGTCCGTGGTTTCCTGTTCGGCGCTCTGTTTCCGGTTCATCTCTACACTATCCATGGGACGCTTTCTTATAAACGGTCGAATTGAAAATGGCTGGCGCGCCACTACGCGGCAACGGAGTCGTTCGGGGGCGGCCGCGTCGCTGCGGCTCAACAGGGCAAGGCGCAGGGACCCGGGCAAGCGGTCCGGGCTTGCTGGGTGCGAGCGCGGCTGTACCCGTGCACGCAAAAGAAAACGGCGCGGACGAAGCCCGCGCCGTGAAAGGACGTGAAACTGAACGACTGATGTTGCAGGGTGCGTGACATGCCAGATACCGGGTGCGATCGGTGCAAGCCGGCCGAAACCAGATGCCGGGGCACCGGCCCCGGCTTGCACCGTGAAAAATTTGATTCTACACGAAGCGTTTGACACATCTACACGCTTTTGAACACCAAGTTTGCGCTGCGTCAACACGACCCCAACACGGCAAAAAACCCGCGCGCTGTCGTACACGATGAAGTTCTGCACGTGGCGTTGTCGGCGCCCGCGGTGAGCCTGTGAAACTTCCTTCGTTAACTTTTTGAGAGAAAAATTTTTTACAAGTAACAGACAACTAAACAGTTTATTCCTTTGAAATCGCACAGCGTTCTGATCTATATCGTGTCCGGGATGGCAACTTGCAGGACGCGTCCGTGGTCTTACCATATGAACAAACAACGCACTACCGACGCGCGGAGACCCCGATGGGCATTTATATGCAATTACGAGAAACGCTGAAAGAAGGCGAACACTACGCCGGCATTATCCTGGGCAAGGACGGCGCACCCGACCATCACCTGATCCTGCTGCCCGGCGAAGCCGCAGACGTCAGCTGGCCCGGCGCCCTCGACTGGGCTGCCAGCCAGAACGGCGAACTGCCGAACCGGCGCGAGTTGTCGCTGTTGTTCGCGAACCTGCGCGAGCAGTTCGAGCGCGAATGGTACTGGTCGTCTGAACCGCACGCAACGCGCGCCCAGCTGGTGTGGGGCGAAAACTTTGCCAGTGGTATCCAGACGGTGTATGGGCGGCCGTTCCGCGGGCATGCGCGGGCCGTCAGGCGGGTCTTGATCGAATAGCGCCACGCGCGCCGCCAGCGTGGCCACGGCCGTGCTCGCCCTGGAGTGCCGGGCGAGCGCTTCGTCCGCTGTCCCTATGCGCTGCTGTCCTGGGGTCTGCTGTCCCGATGCTCCGTGGCCTTGCTCTGCGCCCTCCGGTGCCGGCAGTTTTTGCCGAACGCACCGGGGCATCGCATGCGGGACTTTCGCAGGCCGCCCGGTTGCTGCCGGTCGGTATGCGCCGTCATGGTGCAGGCTCCGGGCCGGGCGGAGCCTGCCGTTTACATCGATGCCGAACGCGCCTGGGCGGGCGACATGCTCGTAGCTTCTTTCCCGCGGTTGGCGGCCATCACGCCCACGCCCAGCAGCGCCAGGCCCAACACCGTGCCGATCGACGGGCGCGGCATCCAGCGCATGGCCGCGCTCGTGACGGCGGCCGGGCTTTCCCGTTGCGGGTCCGAATGGCGGCGGCGCAGTGCGCTGCGGCTGCCCGTTTCGCCGGCATACAGCGCAAGCATCTCGCGCACGAAGGGCACCATGTCCTGCGGACCGCGGCTGGTCACCAGGTTCCCGTCGCGCACCACTTCCTGGTCGAGCCAGGTGGCGCCGGCATGCACCATGTCGTCGCGCACCCCCGGCCACGAAGTCAGCGAACGGCCCGACAGCAGCCCGCTCGAGGCCAGCACCCACGGTCCGTGGCACAAGGTGGCAATCGGCTTGCCCATCAGGTCGAAGGCGCGCACGAAGTCGCGTACCTCGGACGACTGGCGCAGCGCATCGGGGTTCATGAAGCCGCCCGGGATCAGGAGGCCGTCGTAGTCGCGCGCGCTGACCTCGTCGATGGTGAAGTCGACCGGGATCAGCTCGGCCGGCATGTGCAGGTTCATGCCGCGAATCTTGCCTGAGCGCAGGGAGACGATGTCCACCTCGGCGCCCGCCGCACGCAGCGCGGCCACCGGCGCCGTCAATTCCACCTTCTCGAAGCCGTCCGCCGCCAGCACGGCGATCCGTTGTCCCATCAGTTTCTTCCGTCCAGTCATGGTGTCCTCCGTTGAGCGATGTGAGCGGGAAGTCTACCCCAACGGTCCGGGAGGCCGCGTACGGTCCGAATTGATGCTTATTGGAAAAGAAAGACGTTGGCGCCGGCGCTGTGCCAGTCGATCTGGCGCCTTCGACCCTGCAGCTCAACGAAGCATCGGGCGCCGGGCTGCTTACTGGGCGGCCGGCACCACTGCGCGGCCGATCGGCTCTTCGACATTGGCCAGGAACCAGGCCGTCGCCGTCATCACGGCCACATGCCGGCGCAGGTTCTCCGGGTCGACCTTGTCGAGCGTGTCGGCGGCGGTGTGGTGGTAGTCGAAATAGGTCGAGGTGTCGAGCAGCGGCGCGAAGCTCGGCACGCCGGCGCGCTCCAGGCCCGACAGGTCGCCGGTCATGAGGGCGTCCTCGCGCCGGAACAGCCCGGCGCCGATCGGCTGCAGCGCCGCCTGCAGGGGTGCGAACAGGCGGCTGGAAGTGGCCGGCACGCTGGCGCGCAGGCCGAACGGGCGCCCTGCCCCGTTGTCGCTCTCGATCGCGCCGATGTGGCTGGCCGCATTCGCCTCGTTCGCGGCCAGGTAGGTGCGCGCCCCGCGGGTGCCGTTCTCCTCGTTCATCCAGGCGATCATGCGGATCGTGCGGCGCGGGCGGTAGTCGAGTTTCTTCAGGGTGTCGAACACGGCCATCGCGCTCGCTACGCCCGCGGCGTCGTCATGGGCGCCGGTGGCCAGGTCCCAGGAGTCGAGGTGGCCGGAGACGATCACGACTTCGTTGGCCTTGTCGCTGCCCGGCCAGTCGGCGATCACGTTGAAACTGTCGGCGTCCGGCAGGTTCTGCGGCGTCAGCACCAGGCGCATGGTGAGCGGCCCGCGCTTGGCAAGGCGGCGCATCAGCATCGCGTCTTCGACCGCGACCGCCGCCGCCGGAATGCGCGCGCCGTCCTGCAGGCCGGTGTTGCCGGTATGCGGCAGGCGGTAATTGGCGCCGCCCACCGAGCGCACCAGGGCCGCGGCCGCGCCCATCTCCGCCGCCATGCGCGGGCCATTGCCGCGGTAATTCGAACCGTGGCGGTAGGCCTGGCCGGCGAGGCCGTTCTCAGCCATGCCCTGGTCGAAGGGCACGTCGAACAGGACGATGCGCCCCTTCACCTCGGCGGCGCGCGCCTTCAGTTCGTCGAAGCTGGACACCACGATCACCTGCGCCGTCAGGCCCTCGGCCGCGGTCGCGCCGGAGCCGCCAAGGGCGGTCAGCACCACGCGCTGGCTGATGCCCGCCGGGCGCCCGGTGTAGCCGACCAGCTCGCCGGTTTCCACGCCGCGCACCCAGTGCGGCACCTTCACCGGCTGCAGCGTCACCTTCGCACCGAGCTTGCGCATGGCGTCGGCCACCTGGGTCACGGCCGCCGCCGCGCCGGGCGAACCCGACAGGCGCGGACCGATCAGGTCGGTCATGTCCGCCATCCGTTCCCAGGCATAATCGCTTTGCAAGGCGGCATCGCGGATCTTTGCCAGCGCGGCCGGATCGTTGCCGGGGCTGGCGGCGTGCGCGGCGCCGGCGAACAGGGCTGCGGCAAGCAGGCCGAGGGGGAATGGATGGAGACGGTTCATGCGGGCGATCCTTCGAATGGGGAGGATCAGCAGATTAGCGCATCCGGCAATATTTTGCTGTCTTTACAAGCCCGCTTTTCAGCTCGACCCCTCAGGCCGGCACCAGGCGTACCAGCGTGATCTCGGACGGCGCTCCGAAGCGTTTCGGCGGTCCCCAGTAGCCGGTGCCGCGGCTGGTATACACCCACAGCCGCCGTACCCGGTGCAGGCCGGCAACAAAAGGCTGCTGCAGCGGCACGAACAGGTTCCAGGGGAAGAACTGGCCGCCATGCGTGTGTCCCGACAGTTGCAGGTCGAACCCGGCCGCGGCGGCAGCCGTTGCGCTGCGCGGCTGGTGCGCCAGCAGGATGCGCACGGCCAGGTCCGGCG
>JBBWZO010000212.1:0-26594 GCA_039649125.1 Massilia sp.
ACCGGGCCTTCGATCGTGGTGCCGTTCCAGTCGATGCTCGTGTTCAGGCCGACCCACAGGCCCGGCTCGATCTGGGTGCCGGGCACGTCCATGTGGTTGACTTCGCCGGTCAGCACGGTTTGCAGCACTTCCCAGTAGTCGGACATGGTGCCGATGTCGAGCCAGTTGAACGGGCGGCGCTGGGCGTAGAACGGCAGGCCGCGCTCGGCCAGCAGCGGGAACAGCTCGGAACCGATGTCGAAGGGCACGCCCGACGGAATCAGGTCGATGACTTCCGGTTCGAAGATATAGATGCCGGTACTGATGAAGTTCGATTTCGCCTCTTCCTGGCTCGGCTTTTCCTGGAACTCGGTAATGCGGCCCGCTTCGTCGGTGACGACCACGCCGTACGCGGACACTTTGTCCCAGGGCACTTCCTTGGTGATGACCGAGGCCATCGCGCCCTTGCGGCGGTGTTCGAGCAGCGCGGCCTTCAGGTCGAGGTCGATCAGGGCGTCGCCGCACAGCACGATCGTGGTGTCGTCGAAGAACTGGCCGAATTCCTGGATCTTCTTCATGCCGCCGGCCGAACCGATCGGTTCGGGCACGATGGTGCCGTCGTCGGTCATGTAGCCTTCGAAGGAATAGCCGATCTGGACGCCGAACTGCTCGCCCTCGCCGAAGTATTCCTCGATTTTTTCATGCAGCCAGCTGACATTGACCATGATTTCGGTCACGCCGTGTTTCTTCAGGTGTTCGACCAGGTAAGCCATCACGGGCTTGCCCAGCAGGGGAATCATCGGTTTCGGGAGGTCGTACGTGAGCGGGCGAACACGCGTGCCCTTGCCTGCCGCGAGAATCATAGCTTTCATTGAACCGTCCTTTGGTGGGGGCCTTGATAAACCTGCTGCGCGTCGGTCTGTCGGATTTGGCGGCTCGGCCAACAGCCCTTCCGCTCGCTACGGTTTCTCAAGGCCCTGTTACGTTAGTGTTAGTTTTAATGATTGGAAGTCTGGTAGCGCCAGGTGTCGGCGCACATCTGCGCGACGTCACGCGTGGCGACCCAGCCGAGTTCGTCGCGTGCCTTGGCCGGATCGGCGTAGCACTTGGCGATGTCGCCCGGACGGCGGTCGACGATCTGGTAGGGGATCGGGCGGCCGCAGGCTGCCTCGAACGCACGCACCATTTCCAGCACGCTGTTGCCGTGGCCGGTGCCGAGGTTGTAGGTCAGCAGGCCGGGGCCCTGGGCCAGCTTTTCCAGCGTCTTGACGTGGCCGATCGACAGGTCGACGACGTGGATGTAGTCGCGCATGCCGGTGCCGTCCGGGGTCGGATAGTCGCCGCCGAAGACGGACAGCTTTTCGCGCTGGCCGGTCGCGACCTGGGCGATGTAGGGCACCAGGTTGTTCGGGATGCCGGATGGCGATTCGCCGATCAGGCCGCTTTCGTGGGCGCCCACCGGGTTGAAGTAGCGCAGCAGGGCAATACGCCAGTCCGGCTCGGCCTTGATCAGGTCGCGCAGGATGTCTTCGATCATCAGTTTGCTGCGGCCATACGGATTGGTGGCCGACAGCGGGAAGTCTTCCAGGATCGGTACCGAGGCCGGATCACCGTAGACCGTGGCCGAGGAGCTGAACACGAGCGTCTTGCAACCGAATTTCGCCATCGTCTCGAACAGCACGACGCTGCCGGAGACGTTGTTGTCGTAGTAGCGCAGCGGCTGCGCCACCGATTCGCCGACCGCTTTCAGGCCCGCGAAGTGGACGACCGCCTCCGGTTTGTGGGCGGCGAAGGCCGCTTCCATGGCCGCGCGGTCGCGGATGTCGGCCTCGACCAGTTCGAAGGTCTTGCCGGTGATTTTCTGAACGCGCTCCTGCACCGAGCGCTGGGCGTTGGAGAGATTGTCCACCACGACCACGTCGTACCCGGCATTTTGCAACTCGACGACGGTATGGGAACCGATATAACCCACGCCGCCCGTAACCAGAATCTTCATTGTCGTTACTCTCTTTACACTATTGTTGCGCGCCTGTATCGGCGCTCCAGAACGACAACATCTGCCGTTCCCCTCTTTGTCCTTCGGCAGCGGTTCTCCGACCGCGTTCTCCCTATGCGCGTCCAACAAAACACTCATGGCGGCGTTGCACCGTCTCGCCGTACTAGCGTACTGTCTTCGACGGTGCGCCTTGCCCTGAGCGTTTTGTTGAACGCTTAAACCATTTACTGCCGGCGCGTGCGCGCCGCTTCCTTGATGAACAGCCAGACGAAGGCCATGTCGTCGATGAAATAACGACGGAACATCCGACGCGGCTCCTGCAGGAAACGGTAGAACCATTCCAGGCCGGCACGCTGCATCCAGCGCGGGGCGCGCTTGACGCGGCCGATGGCCACGTCGAAGGTGCCGCCCACGCCCATGGCGAACGGGATCTTCATCGCCCCCTGCCAGCGCCCGAGGAACTGTTCCTTCTTCGGCGAGCTGATGGCCACGAACAGGAGGTCGGCGCCGCTGGCGCGCACCTGCTCGGCCACCGCCGCTTCCTCCTGCTCGCCCTGCCAGTAGCCGTGGCGCCAGCCCGCCACCACCAGGCCGGGGTAGCGCCGGCGGTAGGTGTCGGCTACCAGCGACACCACCTCCTCGCGTGCGCCCAGCAGGAACACACGCCAGCCGACTTCGGCGGAGCGCCGCATCAGCGCCTCGAACAGGTCGACCCCGGCGACGCGTTCCTTCAGCGGCTTGCCCAGCAGGCGCGAGGCCCACACGACCGGCATGCCGTCGACATTGACCAGCGCGCATTCGTTGATGATGCGGCGCAGTTCGGCGTCGCGGCTGGCCTTGACCAGCTTGTCGACATTGACCACCACGTGCTGATGGGGCTGGCCGGAACGGATGAACTCGCCTATACGGGCAAGGGTTTCCTCCATCGACAGGTTATCGATCCGGCAGCCCATCAGCGTGATGGAATCTGGCATCAGCGCTCCCGGGCCGAATCCTGGGTCAATTCGCGCTTCAATTCCTGCGTCAATTCGCGCGCCAGTACGTCCACGATGCGCTCGGCAGCCTTGCCATCCCACAGGTGCGGGCGGCGGCCCTGCTTGCCTTCGCCGCGCAGGACCTTGCGCGCTTCAAGGATGATTTTTTCCGGATCGGTGCCGGCCAGCACGTTCGAGCCCTCTTCCACCGTCACCGGGCGCTCGGTGTTTTCGCGGATGGTCACGCAAGGCACACCCAGCGCCGTGGTTTCTTCCTGCAGGCCGCCGGAATCGGTCAGCACCACGGCTGCGTCCTTCCACAGGTTGAGGAAGGCCATGTAGGCCTGCGGGCCGGCCAGCGTGACGTTCGGGCCGAGGTCGATGCCGAATTTCTCGATGTTGGCACGCGTGCGCGGATGCACCGGGAAGATCAGCGGCAATTCGGTCGCGATCTCCTTCAGTGCGCCGGCGATGCGGGCGAACATGACCGGATCGTCGACGTTGCTCGGGCGATGCATGGTGATCACGCCGTATTTACCACCGTTCTGCTGGGCGGCGGCCTTGAAGCCGGCCGTCTCGAAACCGGAGGTATCGGCGCGGGTGAGCTTGTCGGCCTGGTACAGGACGTTGTCGACCATTACGTGGCCGACGTAGTGCACGGCCGCGTCAGGTTTGCCTTCGCGGCGCAGGTGCTCGACGGCCGCCGGTTCGGTGGCGAAGAACCAGTCCGAGATGCTGTCGGTGACCAGGCGGTTGATTTCTTCCGGCATCGACATGTCGCCGCTGCGCAGGCCGGCTTCGACATGGGCGACCGGGATGTTGAGCTTCTTGGCGACGATCGAGCAGGCCAGCGTGGAATTGACGTCGCCGACCACCAGCACCGCGGCCGGACGCTCGGCCATGCACAGCTCCTCGAAGCCGACCATGATTTTCGCGGTTTGCTGGCCGTGGCTGCCGCCGCCGGCGGCCATGAACACGTCCGGCTGGGGAATGCCGAGTTCCTCGAAGAAGACGTCATTCATTTCGCGGTCGTAATGCTGACCGGTGTGGATGATCTTGAACGACAATGTCTGCTGGGCCTGCAGCGCGCGCACGATCGGCGCAATCTTCATGAAGTTGGGCCTTGCACCCGCGACCAGATAAATAAGCATGTTGTTTGGACTTTCCTACAACTGTAGTAATTATGGAAACTAGTTAGAAAAACGTTATTGTAAACCTGCACTCGACCGGAACGGCGGACGATACGGTGGAGATACGCAACACGTCGCTCGGCTGCTTCGATTCATAGCAGCGCGAGTGCCAGCCCAGCGGCGGATTCTCGGCCCCGCGCACCAGTTCCAGCTTCAGGTCGGCGCCGGTGGCGTGCATCTGCAGCGCGAAGCGCTTGCCCCGCACGTGCAGGCCGGTACTGGTCAGGCGCACGTTCAGTTCGGGTGCAAAATGCCAGAACAGTTCGATCGGATGGGGCTTCTTTGCAGCGACTTCGTCGCGTACCGTGAGGGTCGAGGTGGCGGCGTCGAAGCGTACGCTGCGCAGGTGGCGCACCGGGTCCGACAGGCGCGCATAGCCATCGTGCGAGCCGCGGAAATCGAATTCATGGGGAGACGCAGGCATGCGCTCGATGCTGGCACGCGCCTTGCGCAGCCACATGAAGCGCCCGCCCGACACCGACTGGTCGCGGCCGTCGACGCGCACCGTATTGTGGGCCGAGGTGCCGCGGAAATAGTCGCGCCACTTCTGCTCCTGCCAGTACGAATAGGTGCCGGGATCGGCCAGCACTTCCTCGCCCGCCACCGACAGCGTCAGCGACAGCGCGTCGGCGTGGCCGTGGGCGGCGATGCCGAGGTAGCCGAGCGGGCCGCAGTCGAGCATGCCCTTGATCTCGTTCGGTTCACCGAAATGCGAGCCGAACAGCAGGTAGCCGCCGTCGGGAAAGGCCCAGCCGGTATCCGGTTCGTGGGTGTCGGCGTCGGGACGGCGTCCGGGCAGCGCATGCAGGAGCCAGCGCACGCCGGGGTGCTCGCTGGTCGGCGGAGCAAGCGAACGCTCGGGCATGCCGAACACGGCATCCCCGAGGGCCAGCAGCTGGCCCGCGCGGTCGCTGCCGGCGGCATCGAGCCGGAACACGCTGCCGTCGTCGCTGTCGCCGACGTTCGGCACATGGCCGCCAACGTCGCGCACCGAGCGCAGGAAGCGCAGCGCGCGCTGCAGCACGCTCCAGTAGGTACGCGAGAACGGCACGTCGCAGGCCTGGCCCACCAGGCCTGCGACGAATAAAAATTCAGCCGAGAACACGTGGTAGCCGAAGGCCTGCTCGCGGTTGACGCCGTCGAGCGAGTACTGCAGGCGCGCCTGCTGCTCGAGCTCGCGCCGGGACTGTTCCATCCAGCCGCTCGACGCTTTCCAGCACGGCCAGACCGAGCTTGCCACGAACAGTCCGGCCAGTTCGCCGATCAGGTGGTTGTTGGCCGAGGAATGGCGCGACAGGTTGCGCGAGATGGTGCGGCAGTGGGCATGGATGCTATCCAGCCAGTCGGCACGCAGGCGCTGCCCGGATTCGCCGGCGAACAGGCTGCTTGCCTCGCCTCCCACCAGTTGCCAGAGCAGCGCCCAGTTGATCAGGCGGATGCCCAGTTCCATTGGGCTGGTCCAGTTCGGGCCGACCAGCGGCGGGCACTGGTCGAGCCAGCTGCGCAGCTGCTGCTCGAGCGCGTGCAGCCAGCGCAGGTCTCCGCTCGCGCTCCAGGCCTGGGCCAGGCGCACGAGGTGCAGGTGGCGATTCAGTTCCCAGACGTGCTTGATGTCGCCGACCAGGTCGGGGTTGTCGATGGCGATGTCGCCGGAGAATACGGACGGCCCGGTGATGCCGCTGTCGGGATCGCGGTTCCAGACGGTCGGCACGCCGACGTCGAAACTGCGGTCGGCGAACAGCACGACGTGGCCGGCGCAGATGCGGTCGGCTTCGGCCAGCAGCGCTTCGACCTGGGACGAAGCCAGCGCCGGTGCGCCCTGGATGCGGAAAGTGCGTGCGCGCGGCAGCGGCTCGGCGCCGGCGAGTGAGGCGGCGCTGCGGGCGCCACTGCGTACCGCGCTGCGGGCCATCCTCGTGCGCGCCGCCTGGCGCACGCGGTAGCCGATCTCGGCTACCGACATGCAGCGCAAACGGTTCACCCACCACACCATGCGTACTGTTCCGTTCATCGAGCCCCCGCCAAATCGTTATAGATTGCCGCCAAGCGGCCGCATACCGCTTCCGTTGAGTAGTGCTGTTGTACTGTCACGCGTGCGCCGGCGCCCAGGCGCGTACGCAGGGAATCGTCCGCCAGCAGGCGCGCCAGCGCCGCGGCCAGGGACTGCGCGTCGCGCGGCGGCACCAGCAGGCCGTTCTCGCCGTCGCGCAGCGCCTCGGGTATGCCGCCCACGGCGCTCGCCACCACCGCGCATCCGGATGCCATGGCCTCCAGCAGGGACATCGGCAGCCCCTCGGCATGCGAAGGCAGGCAGAAGATGGCCGCGCGCGCCAGTTCGGCGTCGCGTGCGCTTGCGTCGAGCCAGCCGGGGAGCTCGACACGATCGCCGAGGCCGCGCGCCTGCGCCGCCTGGCGCCACGCGTCGCGCTCGCCGGTGCCGGCCAGGACCAGGCGCAGCTGGGGAAAGCGCGGTGCCAGCAGCGCGGCCGCGTCGAGCAGGTCGGCCACGCCTTTGGCGGCCTCGATCCGGCCCAGGAACAGGATGCGCCCCGCTTCGGCGCGGCCGGCCGCCTGCGGCGGCACCACCACTGCGTTCGGCACCACCGCCACGCGCGCCCGCGGCGCGTAGCCGCGCACGAAACCGGCCCAGCCCTCCGAGAGTGCGATGACGAGCGTACTGCGTTCGAGGGTGTGGCGGATCCAGCGCCGCATCAGGACCCCGGACCGTATCGTGGCGAACTGGCGGAAGCCGCCGCCATGCAGATGGAAAATGGTGCGGCAGCCCGTTGCGCGGGCCAGCAGCAGCACCAGCGACTTGCGCGCGAAGCTGGCCCCCGACGCCGCGTGCGCATGCACGATTGCCGGCCGTGACCACAGGCAGGCGCAGGCGGCTTGCCAGAATCCGGCTGCCGCTGCGCCGAGCTTGGCGAGCACCCCGCCCTCGCGGTGCGTGCTGACGTAGCGCACCGCCGCCCGTTCGAACAGGCCACCCGCCTGCAACACCGCTACCAGCGCCGCCACCCCGCCGCGGCCGCCCAAAGCAGTGCCGACCATGAGGATGCGCGGCGCGCGCGCTTTCATGCGCGGACTCCGGCATTCGAGGGGGCGGCAGCATTGATCGATGGCGAGGGCTTCACTATTCTTGATAAAGGCACAATATTTCGATCATACATCAACTGTTACCTGATCCGCGCACGGTTCAGGGCTCGACAGCGATAAATTCGAATTTGCCGTTCGGTCCGCGCGCAATCTCCGCGACCCGCTCGATCCGTACCGCGACGCCCGGTACGCGCAGCTGGAAAGCGGCCCGCAGGGCGGCCTCGTCGGCGGGGCCGAAAGCGGGGGCAGTCACCACCCGCAATGTAAAATTTCCGTCGTTGCGATACAACACCTGGCCCTCGACGAGGTGGGCATCGAGCCCCTGGAAGACCCGGTCCAGGCGCGTGACGACACGCCCGTCGGGCAAGGTGACACTGCGCTCCTGGCGCCCGATCACGGCTTGCACGGTCGGGAACACGCGTCCGCACGGACAGGGCTCGCCCGTGCCCGGCACGACGCGGTCGCCGGTGCGGTAGCGCGCCAGCGGCATGGCCGGGTTGTTCAGCGTCGTGCCGACCAGCTCGTACATGCCGTCCTCCGCCGCCAGCAGCTCGACGCCACCGTAATCGGTCAGCACGTGGTAACTGCCGCGCTCGCAGGTGCCGATGGCCGCGACGCGCTCGGCCTGGCCGTACCAGTCGAACACGCGCGCCCCGAAGCTGCGCTCGACCGCGGCGCGCACGGCGGGCTCCAGCGTTTCCGAGGACGTGAGCACGGCGCGCAGCGCGGCGCCCCGATAGCGCCGGCCGGCCGCCTCGAACCAGGCGGCCAGCACGCCGATCGAGGAGGGATAGGCGTGGATGACGACCGGATCATGACGCTCCAGGGCGTCGATGTAGGCATCGAAGCGCGCACTCGACAAGTGGTAGGACGACATCATGAGGACCTTGCCGAACCAGTCCTGGCACCAGTAGCGCCCGTCCGGCGGGTCGGCGGCGCAGACGATGTCGCCGCGGATCCAGGCCCGCCTGTTGCCGGGCCGCCAGCCGCTCCAGCGCAGCTGGCGCTGCAGGAAGGCTTCTTCGCGGACCACGGCGCCAAGGGTTTGCACGAGCGTCAGCGGACTGCCCGAGGTGCCGCTGGTGCGGATGGTGTTGCGCAGCAGCGAGCCCGGCGTGCGCGGCCGCACGAAGCGCTCCGGGTAGCGGCGCAGTTCGCTTTTCGTGAGCAGCCCGGCCGGCGAGGCGATGCGGCGCAGGCGGGTACCGTCGCCATCCACGTCCACCTGGAGGAGGCGCGCACGCTGCGCGATGCTGTCGGCAAGCAGTTGCGGCGAGCGTTCGACCGCCGCCAGGCGCGCGCCGAGCAGGCGTGCCGGGAGGCCGCGCAGCACGGCGCGCACGATCGAGCGCAGCGTGAATTTCAGGCTGTAGGTCCACATGGCGGTGCAGGTGGAACGGGTACGATGCGGGCGTAGGCGCGGGCGACGTCGCGGGCGAGGATGTCGTAGGTGCGGTGCGCGTGCACCCAGGGTGGTCCCCGTCCGGCGCAGGCGGCCGCCAGCAAGGGATCGCCCAGCAGGCGCAGGGTGGCCTCGGCAAAGGCGCCGGCCTCCATCGGCACGCACAGCCCCGCCCCGCTTTCCCGGAGGACGAGCGCCTGGTCGGGAATGTCGTTGGCCACGCCCGGGATGCCGAGCGCCAGGTATTCGACCAGCTTGGTGGGCGACGACACGTCGAAGAGCGCGCCGCGCGGGATCGGCGACAGGCCGACTTCGGCGCGTACCGCATAGCCGAGCGCGGCTTGCTGCGGCAGCCAGCCGGTCAGCAGGACGTGTTCATCCAGGCCGCGCGCCGCGATGGCCGCGCGCATCCAGGCCATCTCGTCGTCGGAGGGGGCGTCGCCGGCGATCACGAGCAGGCTCTCGGGCAGTTGCGCGCGCAGGCGCTCGGCAACGTCGAGCAGGAAGTCGGAGCGGCGCGACTGCGCCACGCGCCCCAGGTACAGCACGACCCGGCGGCCGTCGAGGCGCGGGTCGGTGCTCGGGACGATGGCGGCACGTTCGAACAGGGCGGCATCCACCCCCATCGGTACCGCGGTCATGCGTTCCTGCGGGATGCCCTGCCCGGCCAGCCAGTCGCGCATCGCCGCGCTCTGCACGAACACGTGGTCGGCACGCGGCAGCACCAGCCGGTAGGCCACCAGGCGCGCTGCCCGCGCGCGCAGCAGGTGAGCGAGCCAGCGTGTTCCCCTGCCGCGCGCGGCGAGCGCATCGCAGCGCGCTTCGAAGCCCTCGACGATGGGAAACGACATCCAGTAAACGAAAGGAACACGCAGCATGCGTGCCGCCAGCCAGGCCAGCAGCGCACTGGCGATCTTGTCGCGCACCTGGATGCAGTCGGGACGCGCGCGCCGCGCGGCGCGCAGCAGGCCGAGTGCATCCCACACGGGCGCGAGCACGCTGGCGAAGCAGCCGCGCAGGTTGCCGACGACGTGCATCCCGCCCCCGTGCCAGGCTGTACCGGGAGCGGCCCCGCCCTGCCCGACCAGTTCGGTATGAATGCCATGGCGCGGCATTTCCTGGCCAAACAGGGTCTGCACGTCGGCACGCAGCGGCGGCAGCGGATCGCGGACGATGAAGGCAATGGAAAGCGGACGGGTAGCCATGAGAACCCCTGTCGAGGTGTCGCCGTCGATACTAGCGCAGGCCTCCTGAAACACGCCCACCGAAGCGCAAGCGCGCGCCTCGCGCGTTTGAGGTCGATCAAGGACAAGGGACCGAGGTTCGACCACGCAACACCATGCCTGCCGCCGCTGGCGGGCCATGAAAAAACGTCCCCGGGACGCGCGGCCACGGGGACGTTTTACTTTACGGCACAGCCTGCCGGTCATGGAACCGGACTTCCTCCGTTTAAGAGCGCCTGACAACACCTTCAGAGCAAGGGATGCGGCCACCCGACGCGGCGACGAAGACAGTACGACTGTACGGCAAGGAGCTGCAACGCAGCTATGGAGCTTTTGTTAGGCGCTCTAATCCAGCGTGCCCCCCTGCGCCGCTACCGCGTCGAATTGCAGGGTACCGGTGGTGGACAGCGTCACGACCGACTGCGCGTCGCCCTCCAGCAGGACGCTTTGCCCCCCGACCGTGATGGTACGTGTCGTACCGGAGGTCGTGTCCTTCACCACCGGACGCTTGCAGCCCACGTCGAGCAGGACCAGGAATTCGGCCACCGACTTGCCGTCGTTCGGCAGGTAGAAGGCGCCGTGGTCCTCGACCACGTTGACCTTCGCCCCCGGTCCGATCCATTTGGCAAAGCTCGCGTCCGGATTGAGCGAGCGCACGCAGACCGACTGGCCGTTGATCGCGATCTTCACCGCACGCGTGTTCTCCACCGCCATCTCCACCGGGGCGTGCAGGTTGAACTCGTAGGTATGCGGCACCGTCGCCGACAGGCGGTCGCGCACCAGGATGGCATTGCCGGCATCGCGCAGGTGCCAGACCTGGCGCCGGGCCATCGTCAATTGCCCGCCGTAGGCGGCCGTGGCGTCGCCTTCGGCATAGTCATAGCCCGGCTGGGCGGCGTAGCCGATGATCTTGCCGTTGCGCTGCAGCTGCTCGCGGTAGCCGGTGACCAGCTGGCCCTTGCCGCCATCGAAGGTGATGGCGTTTTGCGAGCGGGTCTGGTGGTACCAGTCGCTCCAGTAGGGCGAGCCGTACCAGTCGTACCAGCCCGCCTTCACCAGCAGGGGCTGGCCCGCCACCGACAGCAGCAGGCCGTTCTGGTCGCCATGGCTGTGGCTGAACGAACCGTAGGGGCTGGACTTGAAGTACAGCGAATTGCGCGAGGTCGAGCCGATTTCGCTGTGCATCGAGACCCAGCCGGTGCTCGGATAGTAGGCGGTGCTCGACGGTGGCGACAGCACCTTGGTGTCGGCCACCGGCATCGGATACGGCGCCTGCAGCAGCGACAGCGCGTCTTCGAGGCCGCCCAGGTTCGCCACGTACCAGGCCGCGCGCGGCGAGATCATGCGCGAAGCGAAGGCGCGGAATACCCGGGTATCCGGCCTGGTTTCGGAACCGTCGCCGAAGGCGTGGACCTTCGAGCCCGGCGGCGTGAACTGGGTCGCGAAGTCGAGGAAGCCGAGAGCCCATGGCTTGGCATAGAAATTCACGCCAGTCGCCTGCGTGAGCGGGTCCCACAGTTGCACCAGGTAAGCGGCAGCGTACTCGGCGTAGGCGGTGCCGTTGGCGAAGCCGCCTTCGGGACCGGACCAGGGCGACGGCGCATTGGCGTAGGCGCGGAACGAGAAATCGAACCACTTCTGCGCTTCCGGGATGTCGCCCAGCGACAGCGAGGAAATCAGGACCAGGAACACCAGGCTCGTGTTGCCGTGCGAGTCGAACGGGTACTGGTCGAGGCGGCCATTGTCGCCGGCCAGGTTGCGGTAGATTTCTTCGGTACGCACGCGCACGGTCGCGAGCCATTTGGCCTTGCGTGTGCTGTCGAGGTCGCCCGCAAGGATGTCGACCGCCTTGATCAGCGACACCGAGATCTGGCGCGTGGCCTGGTCCTGGTTGGCGTAGCTGGTCGGGCCGCTCGTGTCGAGGGCGGCCAGCTCGTCGCCCTTGCGCAGCGCTTCGGTCAGGAACATCGGGTCGCGCTTCATGCGCCACATCACGGCCGCCGCCTCCAGCTGGCGGCTGGCTTCGTTGATGCGCTGGCGGATATCGGTCTGCTGCTGCGCCATCGCCGCCGTCAGCGGGGTGGTGATGACGATCGGCCAGCGGCTGTCGCTCAGGGTCGGCAACGCATTGATCTGCAGCTTGATTTCGTTGATCATGCGGCTGACGTAGGGGTCGAGCTCGGTCTTCTTGGCCGCGCTCCATCCCGAATACAGCGTGAACGAGGGCGGCAGCGCACGCGGCCGCGGCTTGGCGCTGATGCGCGAGCGCATCGTGACGTTGTCCGGTACCTCGAACACGGTCGAGCGCGTCGTCAGCGCGAAGCTGCGCGGGATCGACCAGTCGTTGCTGCCGCTCGGGCGCACGCGCCAGGTGTAGTTGCCCAACGGGAGCGCCTTGGTCGGCAGATACCAGTTGCGTTCGACGACGGCCCGCATCGGCACGCCGCCGGCCGGCGTGATCTCGACGTCATAGCTGGCCGGGCCGGTCGGGTGGCGCGCCCAGGTAAACCCAGGCGGATTCTGCGCCTGGATGGCGTTGCCTTCGGGACCGGGCTTGACGATCAGCGGGTCCGATGCTTGTGCCCAATCGGCATGCGCGTTCAGCGACAATGCGCATAGCGATGCCAGGGCGAGGGCCTGGAGCAGGCCCTGTCGGTTGAATTTCATGAATGAGGCTCCGGGACTGTAGATGACTTCCAGGCAGGCCGGCCGGGAAGCATGGCCTGCGATGTTGCGTGGAGCGGGGTTGTTGCAAACCTACATCGCTCGAACGAAATGATGTTACCGCACTAAGAAATTGAACAGCGGCAACTTTTTCCGGAAATCATTAATTTTTTGAGTCGCATCGCAGAAATCCAACGCCGCATCGTAAAACTTGCTCGAGCGGCATTTCCACACTTTCAACAGCTGTGTTGTGTTCGCAAACTTCAGGCTTCCTCTGGCAACTTTCACCCAACGGCTGTCTTTACACTCAAGCGCGACTTGAAGCCCGCAATGCGCGCATGCGTTTGTAGTAGCGCAGGCAATAGATTGCAAACGCCAGCGGCGCATGGCCCAGGTAACGCTGGCGCACGGCAAACTCTTCCTGCCGCGCCTTGATCTTGTTGGCCGAGGACACGCTGCCCGGGTGCTCGCGAAACACCGTGAGCGGCCGGTCCAGCAGCACCGGGGGCACGACGGCCGCCAGGCGCAGCCAGAGATCGATGTCCATGGCGTAGCGCAGCGAGGTGTCGAACATGCCGACACGGGCGAACCACTTGCGGCGCACGAAGACGGCCGGATGGGGAATCGTCCCATGGCCGGCGGCGTAGGCGCGGTAGCTGAACGGGCGCATCGCGTACGGCGGTACCAGGTGGCCGTCGCGCAGGACCTGGATGTTGCCGACCACCCAGGCAGCGCCCGTCTCGTCGAAGCGGCGTGCCACCTGCTCCAGCACGTCGGGCGCCGCATAGTAATCGTCGGCGTGGAGGTGGGCGACAACCGTCCCGCGCGCCGCCTCGATACCCGCATTCATCGCACGGCTGATGCCGCCGTCCACGCCGTACAGTATGCGTTTGTTGCCCGGATAGGCTGCCAGCATGTCGAGCGTGGCGTCGCGCGACCCGCCATCCACGAAGATGTGCTCGAAGTCCTGGCAGGTCTGGGTGCGCAGCGAAGCGAGCGTGTCGGCGAGGGTCGCGGCACTGTTCCAGGTGCAGGTGACGATCGAAAAGCGCGGATCATTCGGCATAGAAGTCCAGTATCCGGGGCAAGGCCTGGAAAACGTCCATTTGCGCGCGCGCGGGCAGCGGTGCGGTCACCGCGGGCCGGGCCAGTTCGGCCAGGAGATTGTCGACCAGGCCGTCCATCGCTTCGGACAGGCGCAATTGCCCGGGATGGGCCGCATACGCGGCCAGCTCGGGAGTGCCGCCGCGTGCCAGCGCGACGCAGGGGCGGCCAAGGGCCAGCGCCTCGAGGATGGTGGTGCCGCAGGGTTCTTCCCACACCGAAGGCACGACGCAGGCGTGGCTGGTGGCGGTGAGCGCGACGATCTCCGGATTGGCGCGCCACCCGAGGAACTGCACCTGTTCGCTGGCGAAGCGTGCGGCCAGCGCGGCCCGCAACGGGCCGTCGCCGGCCACCAGCACCCGGGCAGCGGACGGCAGCCGCCCTTCCAGGGCCGCCAGGAACTCGCCGAAGCCCTTGCCGGTGTCGATCCGGCCGGCGACCAGCACCTGCCCCGCCCGCGGCGGGCCGGCCCGTGCCGCCAGGGCGGCGAGCCTGCCGTAGTCGATGAAGTTATGGATCACCCGGGTGCGCGACAGGTCGGCGCCGGGCACCGCGCGCAGGAACTGGCGGCGCAGGAACTCGGACACGAAAATCGTCTTGTGGCGGGCAAAGGTGCGCGCGGTGTCCAGGCGGTAGCGCGCGACCGCGTGCGCCGACACGGCCGTGCGGACCGGTCCCGGCTGCCGGTGCGCGCAGGCGGCGCAGGCGCGCGCGCCGGTCTCGGCACACACGGCGCCCTCCCTGAAACGCAGGTGGATCATGCACTCGCTGCCCTGGTCATGGCGGGTCTGGACGAAATTCATGGCCGGATCGAGGTACAGGCCCACCATCGGCAGGTGGCCGTGATAGTGGACGACATCGGCACCGTTCGCATGGCGCGCGATCGCCCGCGCAATCTTGCGGGCGAAATACGGCCGCTTGAGCGGATTGAAGACGCCCAGCTGCTTTTCCTTCCAGCCGGGGTGGGCGTAGTCGAAGCCGGGCGCGAAATGCCCCTGGAAGCCGGCCTGCGCCGCACCGCCGCCGCAGTCGCTGCGGCCGAGGATGCGCACCTCGTGGCCCTGCGCCAGCAAGGCATTGCCGAGCGTGACGACATGCTTGCCGAGACCGCCGATCTGCTCGCCCGGCAGGTCCTCCGATACCAGCAGGATGCGCATGCTAGCCCCCTCCCAGTGCCCTGACCCGTGCCCGCGCCTCGGCCCACGCCCAGCGGCGATCGTCGCCTTCGACGACGAACACCATGCCCAGCACGGCGAGCAGTCCGGCCGTTGCGGCAACGGTCAAGGCAAAGCCGAGCGCGCTGCGGTCGCAGCAGGCCTCGGCCCAGCCGGCGAACAGGGCCACCGCGGCGGCCGCGCCGATACCGGGCAGGTAGCCATGCGCGCACAGGCGGGCCAGCCGGGTCGGCACGGTCCGCCCATGCACGACGATGAGGAAGGCCGACGTGAACACCAGCGATGCGGCCAGGTGGCCCCAGGCCGCGCCATCGATGCCCCAGCCGGCCACGCCGAGGTAGACGATGACCAGTCCCACGAGGGCGCGCCCGACCGCGAACAGCCCGGACAGGCGCGGGTGGCCCATGCCGTCGTTGACCAGCGACGGCAGGCTGGTGAGCGAATCGACGAACTGGGACAGCGCCATCACCGCCAGCACGGTGGCGCCGCCGCGTGCGAAGTCGGGCCCCATCCAGTACGCCAGCAGCGGATGGGCGAAGACCGCGAGCAGGACCAGCATCGCCGCGTTCAGGTAGACCACGTAGCGGGTGGCTTTCACGTAGGCGCGGTCGAGTCGAGCCAGCTCGCCGTCGGCCGCGAGGGCGCTGGCGGCCGGAAAGAACACGCCCGACAGGCGGAAGGTCAGTCCGAGCACGCGGTTGGCGAGCGTGGCCGCCACCGAGAAATAGGCCAGCCCGCCCACACCGACGAGCGCGCCGATGATCAGCTTGTCCGCGTGCGCATACGACAGCGTGGCGAAGCGCGACAGGAAAGCGTAGGCCGAAAAACCGAGGATGCCGCGGCGCAGGTCGCGGCCGGGCCAGCGCCGGCGCAGCCCGGGCAGCATGCGCCGGATGGCGCGCCACAGCAGCAGGCAGTGCACGGCGCTGGCCGCCACCCGCAAGGCAATGACTTCGAACAGGCCCAGCCCCAGCCACAGCACGGCCACCGTCAGCAGCGGCACGAGTGTGCCGAACACCATTTCCATGCGACCGGATATGTCGAAACGCATCAGCGCCTGCGGCACGCTGTGCAGGTAGCTCTGCAATTGGCCGAGCAGGAAGCCGAGCGCTGCCAATTGCAGACAGGCAATCGCCTCTTCCGTCAGCGCGGCCGGCACCGTGAACACCCCGGTCACGAGCAGCCCGGCGCCGGCATACAGGGCAAGCCCACCCACCGTGCCGATCAGCGCATAGACGGCCAGGCCGAAGCACAGGGTCTCCGCCACCCGCTCGTCCTCGCCACGGGCGTGCTGGGCGGCGATGAACTTCACCGAACCGGCGGTGACGTTGATGTCGATGATGGCAAAGTAGCCGACGATGGCCGTGACCAGTGCGTAGACCCCATAGCCGGCCTGCCCCAGGCCGGCGACGACCAGGGGCACCGTGGCCAGCGCGGCCAGCGCCGGCACGGCAGCGCCGAGGAGGTTCGACCAGGCGTTATGGAACAGGCGCAGGTTCATCGGGTGCCGCCGGTCGGTGCGCGCGCGCGCTGCCAGCCTCCGGCCGGTTCCGTGCCGGGTTCCGCGCCCTGTGCCGTGCAGCTGCACCGGTCGGGACGAACGGCACCTGGCATGGCGTCGCGGCAAGCGCCGGGGCCGGGCTGGACGGGACTGCGCATCGGTCACGCTCCATCAGGCCGGCGCCACGTCGGGACGCAGGCGCAGACGGACGGCGCTGCGGCGCACGGCCGGCACGCCGCTTGCCGCCAGGGCCACATACGGCAGGGCCAGTGCGACGGCCAGCATCTGGGTCGTGCGCACCTGCGGAAATGGCGTGCCGATCAGCACGTCAGGCACCATGAAGGCCAGTGCCGCGACCCCGGCCGTACCCAGGCCCAGCAGCTCCGGGGGCAGGTTGCGCAGCGCGCGCCGCGCCACCAGCACGAAGGCGCAGATCGTGCCGACAAACAGGGCCAGTCCCGGCAGCCCGCTCTTGAGCACCACATGCAGCACACCGCTGTGCAGGAACAGTCCGCCATCGGGATTGGCCTGCCACGAGATCTGCTGGTAGCCCGTGTAGCGTCCCCAGGCGCCGATCCCGGTGAACGGCCGCGCGAGGATGTCGGCCAGCGCCAGCTTCAGTTCGAGCACGCGCTCGCTCTCGGGACCGAAGCGGCGCGACTGCATGTCGTAGACGAGGTTGCCCAGGCCGCCCCCGCCGATCTGCCCCAGCCGGCGCAGCGCCGCGTAGGCGAGCGCGGCACCGACCAGTGGAAGCATGGCCAGCGCCAGTTGCAGGCGCCGGCGCAGCGGGAAGCGCCACAGCACGACTGCGCAGCCGAACACGAAGCCGATCCAGGCGCTGCGCCGGTAGGACAGGACGATGCATGCGGCGCACGCCCCCAGCGTCAGCCATGCGAGCAGGCGCCAGCCCCGCCCCTCCCCGCGCGGGCCGAACAGCGCCACGGCGGCGACCGCGCAGGCCATCATGCACAGCAGGCTGTCGTTGATGTCGAAGAAGGTAAGCCGGATGCGGATCGCGTTCATGTTCGCGTACACATTGTTGGGATCGCCCCCGAACGCGGCCCAGCGTCCCAGGCCGAACAGGGCGCGGGCGAGTCCGGCAAGCATGATGAAGCGCGCCAGCTCGACGGCCTCTTCCCGCGTGCGGAAAGACAGCAGCATCAGCGACACCAGCGGCCCCATCCAGACGATATTGGAAAAGCCGGACGGTGCCAGCGCATCCTTCAGCGGCACGCCGGCAACGACGGCGGCGCCGGTGTGGGCCATAAGCAGCGCGGCCCAGCTCCAGAACCAGGGACGCAGGTTGCATTCGGGAATACCGGTACGCTGAAACCCGGCCGCTACCCGTGCGCAACACCAGGCGCCCAGCACATACCAGAGCACCAGCGGGAACAGCAACAGGCCCGAGCCGCGGCTGTAGACGCCGGGCGTGGAGAACACCGAAAGGCTGCCGTAACTGGTCGAATTCATCCAGAAAAAGACGCACAGGTAGGGATAGACGAGCAGGCGCGGCCAGACCAGGCCGAGGCCGACGCCGATCACGGCGAGCACTGCCAGCAACACTGCGACCAGGAAGGGCAGCGATGTGAAGAAAACGCCGAGCAGGGTGTCGTTCATGGCTGTGCGCCTGGCGCGGCCGGTCCGGGCGTGATGCCGATGAGGCGGGTGCGCCCGGCCGCGTCGACGGCCGCGAGCAGCTCGGTGGCGAAGCGCTCGTGCAGGCGCCAGGCGCCCGGCTCGTCGGTCGTGATGCTCGAGAGCCGCACCAGCATCCCGTCCGGGATGTCGCCCGACAGGCCATGGGCGAGACGGCGCAGCTTTTGTTCGATGCCGGAGCGGGTGGCACGGTCGCCGATCGTGATCCAGTAGGTGATCGGCTCGTTGCGGTCCCCCTGGCGGGCCACGAGGCGCTCGACCGGCAACGTGCCGTATGGGGTCGCGATCTGGCCGCTGTCGTCGCTGACGAGATGGAAGCCCTGGGCCACATAGCAGACCTCGGGCAGGTGCAGTTGCAAGGCCCGGCTCTGGTCGCCGCCATAGGCGATCGACAGCATGACGCGCCGGCCGGCAGCGTCGACATAGGTACGCGACAGCGTCTGGTCGTAGATCCTCTCCAGCGCGCCCTGCTGTTCGGGATTCGGCGTGAGCGGGACGATGCCGGGGTCGACCTGCCAGGAGCCGAAGCGCACGGGAATCATCCCGTCCAGGCTGAACGCGGCCCGCTCCGCCATGGCCTTGGGAGAAGGCGTGAGGGCCACGGTGAGGGCCGAGGTGACGGCCATGGCGACGCCGAGCAGCAGGTTGGCGCGGAAAGGGCGCTTCATGCGCCCTCCTTCGTGCGGTGCCGCCGGCGCGCCGCCCATTGCAGCCCGGAGTCGACCGCCAGGATCAGGACCAGCGCCGTCAGGAACAGCACCATGCCCGCAAAGCCGTGCAGGAAACCCTGGCCGGCGGCGTCCCCCAGGTAATAGGTCACCAGGGTCAGCACGATGACGCGGATGACATTGGCGGCAAACGAGATCGGGATGATCAGGAGCGCGAGCCCGACGTTGCGAAACGCCGATGGGTGCCGCATCAGGTTCAGGTAGAACAGGCCAAGGGCCTCGAGGGTGAGCAGCGTCTGCAGGCCGGCACAGGCATCGGCCACCAGCAACTGGTACTGGCCGATCTGCAGGACCACGCCGGAACGGCCGATCGGATAGCCGGCTGCGAACAGCAGTTGCTCGGTGGCCCAGGACACGGCCATCTTCATCGGCATGGTCACGGCAGCGACCAGTTCGCTCGGCAGCGGCACCATGAACAGCATGAAAAAGAAGGGAAACCACAACACGCGCAGTGCGCGGGGACCACGCTTGACCAGCACGATCGCGGCAAGCACGAACAGGATCGCGCCGATCTCGAACATCAGGATGTGCTGCGCGCGCCCGAGCAGGTGCAGCAGCAGTCCCAGCGTCAGCACCACCCAGCCGGCAGCGGACGAGCCCGGCGGCAGCGCCGCGACTTCCGGCCATTTGCGGTAAATGAGCCACAGGGCAAGCGCGAAAATCATGGGCCCGTGCGCCTGCTCCTCGCCTATCCAGGCACCGGTGAACAGATCGGCAAAAGTGGGCAGGAACAGGACCGCCAGGCCAAGCCAGACCGGCCACCACTCGGGCAAGGCGCTGCGCACGAGGCCGCCCAGGCGACGGAGCATGGCGCCGAGGGAAGGTTTCGCGGCGCCCTCGTCCACCCCGGCCGGTGGCGTCCCGCGCGCACCGCCGGGGCTGGCCGCTGCCTGGGTGCGCGAGCGCGCTTCGCTCGTCATTCAGAACTCCATGACGACGGCGCCGACGACCTCGGCGCCGGCCTCGACGAGCTGCCCGGTCATGCGCGCGACATCGGCCACGCAGGTGTGGTCCTTGCGCGCGGCCAGCAGCACGCCACCGGCGCGCCCGGCTACGGCCAGCGCATCGGCACCGACGCCGAATGGCGCCAGGTCGTAGATGAGGACGTCGTAGCGGCTTTCGAGCAGCGCATGCAGGTTGCGGAAGCTATCACGGCTGAGCAATTCCTGGGGGTTCGGCGGCAGCGTACCTGCAGGCAGCACCGACAGGTCGCCAAAGCCGGCTATCCGGGCGATGACGTCGAGGCCGGCACGGCCGGCCAGCAGGTCCGACAGACCCTGCCCCGCCTTCAGTCCGAACAGCTCCTGCTGGCGCGGCGCGCGCAGGTTGGCATCCACCAGCAGCGTTTGTTCGCCGAGCTGGGACAGGACGACCGCCAGGTTGGCTGCGAACAGCGCGGCGCCGTCCTCGGGATCGGCGCCGACCACCGCGAGGGTGCGTCGTCCCTGTGCAAACCAGCGCAGCATCAGCTGGCTGCGAATCGCACGCAATGCCTCGACCTGGGATGAAAACGGCGCATAGGCGGCAACCAGCCGCGGCGACAGGCCGGCCTCTCCCGGCTGCAAGTAGGGATAGCCGAACTGGCGTGCCAGCACCTGCCGGATGTCGTCCTCGCTGACCAGTCCCAGGCGCATGGCGGCCTCGCCGTAGCGGATGCCGAGCTCCCTTTGCATGCGCAGCACGCGCTCGGCATCCTCAGGGGTGAGTTTGCCGGTCTCGACGAAAAGCGCCCCCATGCGCGAGTCCAGCACGTCGGCCGGCAGCGGTGACAGGATCGGTGAATTCATCGCCAACTCCCTCAGTTCAGGCGTAGCCGGCGACGTTGCCCGATCAGGGCGTGCAGGCCGCCGCGCGGCTGCGGCGCGCTCCATTGCACCGTGCCCAGCACCGGGATGCCGAGCAGTTCCTGCAGGTCGCTGCTGGAGCGCACCGGACGGCGTAGCAGTTCGAGCAGCAGGGCAAGCCCGAGTCCAAGCACGGTGCCGAGCAGGATCGCGACGAGCGTGTTGAGCAGCACGCGCGGTCCGGACGGCTCGCTTGGTGCGACCGCCGGGTTCAACACGGCAATGTCGGACTGTTCGGCCTGCGCCTCGATCCGGGTCTGCGAGAAGCGCCCGCTGGCCGCGTCGAAGGCACGCTGCGCGCTGTCGAGGTCTTTCAGCAGGACCCCGAGTTCATCGCGTGCGCGGTTGAGCTCGAGCACCCGGGTCTTTTGCGCGGCCAGCGCCGCCCGCAGTTCTTCTTCGCGCTGGCGCAGCACCTGGGCATTGCCGCCGACACTCTTCGACACTGTGCCGAGCGCGGCATTGAGGTCGGCGCGCATCTTGTCGACCTCGGCCCGCGCGGCCTGGTACTGCGGGTGGTTCGCGCCGTAGCGTGCCGCGCTCTCGGCCAGTTTCGCTTCGGCCGCGGCCAGCGCCACGCGCAGGTTCTGGATCAGGGGATTGTTCGCGACGTCGGGCGAGAGGACGGCCGCGCCGCCGGCCATGCGTTCGCGCGAGGTCGCCTCGAGCGCCGCCGCCTGCGCCGCCACCAGCTGGGTCGACAGGTCGTTCAGCCGCGCCAGCTCGACATCCACCCGGCTGTTGTCAAGGCTGACGATGCCCTTTTCCTGCTGATACTTCGACAGGCGTGCCTGCGCGGTTTCGACGTTATCGCGCAACTGTCTGGTCTGTTCGTTGAAGTAGGAGGCCGCCTTTTTCATCGGCTCGGTCTTCAGCTGCACGCTGGCATTCTGGTATTCCTCGGCAAAGGCGTTCGCCACCGCGGCCGCGAACGCCGGGTCGGCGCCCTCGAAGCTGATCTCGACGACGCTCGACTCGCGCGCCGGCTTGATGTCGAGTTTGCGCAGCAGCAGGTCGGCCAGCCAGTCGCGTACCGTTCCCTTGCCGTCGGTGGCTTCCTGGAACTGCTCGATCACGGCGGCATTGCTCGCCAGGCGCAAGCGGTCGACCACGCGCAGCGCGACATTCTTGCTGCTGATGATGTCGATCTGGGTGGCCATATAGCCCGGCAACAGCTGGCCCGGCGTCGTCACGCCCGTCAGCGGATCGACGCCCTTGTAGTTCAGCAGTACCGACGCCGTTGCCGTGTACGACTTGCCCTGCACCAGGCTCCAGCCGAGTGCGAGCAACACGGTCGCGAACAGGGTTGCCAGGATCAGCCGCCTGCGGGCACGCAGCAGCATCAGGAATTGGTGGAAATTCATGGCGGCTCCAGGCGTGCGGTCAGAACCAGCTTTCGCGCACGGTGATGACGTCGTCGACCAGCACCGGGTCGCTCGCCCGCGCTTCCAGCGTGACGGCGCGTCCGGTCGCGTCGCGGCGGGTGATGCGCATGCCGCTGTCGCTGCCGCGCGGGGTCAGGCCCCCGCCGGCCGAGATGGCCTGCTGGACCGTCATTCCGCGTTCGATGCGGAAGGCGCCGGGGCGCTGCACCTCTCCGGTGACATAGGCGCGCGGGGCCCGCTCGACATAGATGATGTCGCCGCCGGCGACCTCGACGTCCTTGTCCAGCTCGCCCTTGCGCACCATGTCGACGATATCGATCATCTCGCGCGTGGTCTTGCCGTCGCGCGTGCGCACCAGCGTGACGAGGTCGCTCCCTTCGGCGCCGACGCCGCCTGCCATCGCCAGCAGGTCGAGCACCTTGCGCCGTCCTTCGACCGGATAGCGGCCGGGGCGGTTCACCTGGCCCAGCACCGACACCTGCTGGCTTGCCAGCGTCGTGATGAGCATGTTGACCTCGGCTTTCTTGAGGTAGCCGCCCTTCTCGAGCAGGTTGCCGATTTTCTTTTCGGCGGCCGCCACCGACAGCCCGCCCACGCCGACCTGGCCCAGCAGCGGGAAGGTGATCGTCCCGCTTTCGCTGACGCGGGTCTCGACCGACAGGTCCGGGCTGCCGTACACCGACAGGCGCACCACGTCGCCCGGCCCGAGCAGCACTTCGGCGGCGCCGGCGATGCCGGCGCCCAGGGCCAGGACGGCCGCGACAATCCAGTGTGCAAATGGTTTCATGATCGCTCCTGTTGATGAGTCGTCGACCGCGCTTACTTCAACCCGGCGACGCCGCGGTCGAACGCTGCGTTGTCGGACGTTGCCGGTACAGGCCCGTCGGCCGCCGCCGCCGCGGGTTGCGGCGCATCGCGGGCAGCAGCCGGAGCTGCGCCGGCCGCACCCTGCGGCCCGGCCGTACCCGGCGCCGTCATGCTGGCCGGCGAGGCCTTGACGTCCTGCGCCAGGTCCTTGTTCAGGTATTCGATCTTCGCGCTGCGGCGCAGCCGCTCGATTTCGGCCGCCGCGAGTTCCCTGTTCTTTTTCGTTGCCAGGAACCGGGCGATCTGGGGTGCGGCCACGCTCAGCGGCACCGGCGCGTCACGGACCTCGGCGATCGACAGCAGCATGGCGCGCTCGCCCTCTCTAACGCTGAACAGCTGGCCTTTCGGCATGGCCAGCAGCTTTTTCGACAGCTCGGGATTGAGCTCGGCGGTAGTGCGGGTGATCTGGGAACGGCCGTGCTTGACACCGTGCGCATCGAGCCAGACGGCCACCTCTTCCAGCGAGCGGGCGCCATCGGCCGCGGCCCGTACCTCGGGCGTCAGGTCCCTGGCCGCGATGACCAGCTGGTCCAGGTTGAACTGCTTGCGCTTGTCGAAGTATTGCGGGTTTTCCTTGTAATAGGCTGCGACCTCGGCCTCCGTCGGCCGCGCCACATTGGCCAGCCGTTTCTGCATGTAGACCTGGGCCACGATCAGCGAGCGCGCGCGTTCGATCGCGCCGATGACCTTCGGGTCGCGGTCGAGCTTTTCCTGGATGGCGGCGTCCTCGAGCAGCTCGCGGTCGATCAGGGCCTGCAGCAGCTGCTTGCTGGCCTGCTCCTGGCGGGCGGCGGGCACCCCGGCGCGCTGCAATTCCTCGTTCAGTTGCAGGACGGTGATTTCTTCGCCGTTCACATTGACCAGCGCCTGTCCCGGCTTCGAGGGCGCCGGCTTGTCGCCGCATCCGGCCAGCGCCAGCAATACCAGCATGCCGGCCGCGCCGACGGCTGCCGGCCGGGGCCTGCCCGCTTCCTGAAAAATATTCAACATACGTCTCCGATCATGAAATGGACGGCGTGCCCTGCTCCACCGATTCCTGCCCCGTGCGCCGCCATGGGTGCCGCGCTGCCGGCCACGCAGGGGTCGTTCATGCCGGCGCTTCCGCCACCTGCGCGGCCAGGAACGCGGCGTAGGCGCGGCGCAGGCCCTCGCGCAGCGGCGTGCTGGCGCTCCAGCCCAGGCTGCGCAGCTTCGAGACGTCGAGCAGCTTGCGCGGTGTACCGTCGGGTTTGGTGGCATCGAACACGATCCGCCCCTCGAAACCGACGACTTCGCCTACCAGATGCGCGAGCTCGTGGATGCTGACGTCGACCCCGCTGCCGACGTTGATGTGCGAATGCATCGGTTCGGTACTGGCGGCATAGGTTTCGAAGGGAAGATTCATCACGTGGATGCTGGCCGCGGCCATGTCGTCCACGTAGAGGAATTCGCGCATCGGCTTGCCGCTGCCCCAGATCACGACTTCCGCTGCGCCGCCGGCTTTTGCTTCGTGAAAGCGCCGCACGAGCGCGGGGATCACGTGGCTGTTTTGCGGGTGATAGTTGTCACCGGGGCCGTAGAGGTTGGTCGGCATGACGCTGCGAAAGTCGGTGCCGTACTGGCGGTTGTAGCTCTCGCACAGCTTGATGCCGGCGATCTTGGCGACCGCGTACGGTTCGTTGGTCGGCTCGAGTGCGCCATCCATCAGGTACGCCTCGCGGATCGGCTGCTGCGCCAGCCGCGGGTAGATACAGGACGAACCCAGGAACAGCAGGCGCTTCACCCCGGCACGCCAGGCCTCGTGCACGACATTGGCCTGGACCATCAAGTTATCGTAGATAAATTGGGCCGGATAAGTATTATTGGCGTGAATGCCGCCTACCCGGGCCGCCGCCAGGTAGACCTGGTCGATGCGCTCGGCACGAAAAAAAGCACGCACCCCAGCCTGGTCGGTGAGTTCGAGTTCGTCGTGGGTGCGGGTCACGAGGTTGGTGTGGCCGCGGGCACGCAGGACGCGCAGGATGGCCGATCCGACGAGGCCGCGGTGGCCGGCAACGTAAATGCGGGGGTCTGGATTATTCAACGGTTCACTCCCATCCGATTGCAACGTCGACATCGGGCGCGCTGCCGCCAGTTGCGGGGGCCTGGCACTGTTGCGCGGTGCGCACGGTTGGCATCGAAAAAGCGGTAAGCCAGCATCAAACAAACGCCGTTGCAAGCGTACCTGTCATGCGCTGCATACTTCTTGACTAGTATCGAAGGACAAAGGGGGCTTTTGGGGAACCAAAAATGAGCGAGGGTGAAGCCATGCCAAGCGCAGCCGGGCCGCGAAAACATGTGCGATCGTGACGCGGCGGACCGCTTAAGCGCGGCTTAAGCGGTTCGTTTCAAAACGCGTTCTCTCTCGTCAAAATGACGCGGATTGTCTTCAAAATGATCCACAAATCCAGCCACACCGACCAGTTACGCAAATAGTCCAGGTCGAACTGGATGCGCGCTTCCATCTTGTCGAGGGTCGCCGTTTCGCCGCGCAGGCCGTTGACCTGGGCCCAGCCCGTGATGCCCGGCTTGACCTTGTGACGCAGCATGTAGCCTTTGATCAGTTTCCGGTATTCCTCGTTGTGCGCCACCGCGTGCGGACGCGGCCCGACGATGCTCATGCTTCCCTGCAACACATTCACGAATTGCGGCAATTCGTCCAGTGAGGTCCGGCGCAGGAAGCGGCCGACCGGCGTGACCCGGGCGTCGTCCCGCCGCGCCTGCACGATGGTGGCGCCGTCGTCGAGCACCCGCATCGAGCGGAATTTGTAGACCATGATTTCCTCGCCATACAGGCCGTAGCGGCGCTGGCGAAAAATGACCGGCCCCGGGGACGTGCACTTCACGGCCACGCCGATGGTCAGCATCAGGGGCGCCAGCGCAACCAGGATCAGGCTGCCGAGCACGATGTCGCTGGCGCGCTTGATCATGCTGTTCAGGCCCATGAACGGGGTCTCGCGGATGGCGATCACGGGCATGCCGCCAACGGTGTCGAAGCGCGCCTGCATCAGGTCGAAGACATACACGTCGGGCAGGAAATACACCGAGGCGGTGGTGTCCTGCAATTCTTCGATCAGCTGGCGGATGCGCGGCTGGGCCGACACCGGCTGGCTGATGAAGATCAGCTTGATGTTGTGGGCCCGCACGTACTGGCTCAGTTCCGCCATGGTGCCAAGGATCGGATGCCGCAGGCCGGGCGGATGGCGTGCGCGGGCGCGGTCGTCGAAGAAGCCGTGCATCCGCATGAACAGGTTCGGATGGCCCTCGCAGATGCCGGAGAATTTCACGCCGACTTCGTTGGCGCCGACCACGACCACGGAGCGCACTTCCCCGCTGCGGTCGGGGCGCCCTGCCGCGCGCCGCACCAGGATATGGCTGGCCAGCAAGGTAACGGGCGTCGCGATGACCCAGGCCAGCAGGACACGCTCGTCGTAATAGTATTTGAGGCCGCTTGCCGAGCCGAGGAAGTACAGCACGCCGATCGTCACGCACCAGCCGAACACGATGTCGCGGACGTAGGCGAGCATGCGCCCGCTGCGCCATGTGCGGTAGGGATCGATATGCTGGTAGACGGCCGACGAGATGAAAAAGGCAAGGATCATCAGTATCAGCGAATAACCGGAAAACGGTTCCCCGAACACGATCGAGGAGACGTACAGGGCTCCCATGATGATCAACGGATCAAGCACGCGCTGGAAAAACGAGATGATCGGGATGTCGTTGACCGTCATCGCGGAACATTCAGAATTGTGCGCTGGCGTTGATGGCGACCGTGTTGGCCTTGAA
>JBBWZO010000238.1:0-19018 GCA_039649125.1 Massilia sp.
TTCTGCAACACCGGCTGCCCGGTGAACAACCAGATCCCCGACTGGAACGACCTGGTGTATCACAACAATTACCGGGCCGCGATCGAGAACCTGCATTCGACCAATAACTTCCCCGAGGTGACTGGCCGCATCTGCCCGGCACCTTGCGAAGCGGCGTGCACCCTCGGCATCAACAGCGAGCCGGTCGGCATCAAGTCGATCGAGCGCAAGATTGCCGACGCCGCCTTTGAACACGGCTATATCGTGCCGCAGCCACCGCTGGTGAAGACCGGCAAGAAGGTGGCGGTGGTCGGTTCCGGCCCTGCGGGCCTGGCCGCCGCCCAGCAACTGGCGCGCGCCGGCCACGACGTCACCGTGTTCGAGAAGAGCGACCGCATCGGCGGCCTGCTGCGCTACGGCATCCCCGACTTCAAAATGGAAAAGGGCCTGATCGACCGCCGCATCGAGCAGATGCAGGCCGAGGGCGTGAGCTTCCGCACCAGCGTGTTGATCGGCAAGGATTTCCCGGCCAGCGTCAGCAACATGGCGCGCGACACGATCTTCCCGGAAGACCTGGCGAATGACTTCGACGCCGTCGTCATGGCCGGCGGCGCCGAGCAGCCGCGCGATTTGCCGGTGCCGGGACGCGAGCTGAAGGGCGTGCATTTCGCGATGGATTTCCTGCCCCAGCAGAATCGCGTGAATGCGGGCGATAAACTGAAAGACCAGATCAAGGCGACCGGCAAGCACGTGGTCGTGATCGGCGGCGGCGATACCGGTTCCGACTGCGTCGGCACCTCGAACCGCCACGGCGCCGCGTCGATTACCCAGTTCGAACTGATGCCGATGCCGCCCGAGCAGGAAAACAAACCGCTGGTCTGGCCCTACTGGCCGACCAAGCTGCGCACCTCGTCCTCGCACGAGGAAGGCTGCGAACGCGATTTCGCCGTGGCAACCAAGCGTTTCGAAGGCAAGAACGGCAAGCTCGAAAAGCTGATCGCCTGCCGCGTCGAGTGGAAGGACGGCAAGATGACCGAAATCGCGGGCAGCGAATTCGAGATGAAAGCCGACCTGGTGTTCCTGGCGATGGGTTTCGTGTCGCCGGTCGGGCAGGTGCTCGACGCCTTCGGCGTGCAGAAGGATGCGCGCGGCAATGTCCGCGCCAGCACCGAAGGCGAGACCTCGTACCAGACCTCGGTACCGAAAGTGTTCGTGGCCGGCGACATGCGCCGCGGCCAGTCGCTGGTGGTGTGGGCGATCCGCGAAGGGCGGCAATGCGCGCGCGCGGTCGATGAATTCCTGATGGGCTCGTCGGTATTGCCCCGTTGAGCCGGGTCGGCTGAACCCACGGCATGGCGCCCTTTGCGGCGCCATTTTTTCGTGCTGCAACACAGCATGGACGCGCTGCGCAGTCTTGCCAGTCTGGTTTGTTGCAGCAATGCAATAAAGACTTAAAGACAGCCATGTATGTATGTGATAGAGATTTTTCTTATAAGAATCAGTCACTTACGATCAAAAATATCTGACTGCGCGGTTATTTTTGTTGTAATCTCGCTGCGCGTACCCTTCCAAAACGGGGCCGCATCAAGCAGGCATTGTGGTTTCTGCACTACAATATGGGATTCCCCAAATCCGATTACCCCCTGTGTCTAACCTTGTTGAAATACGTGATCTCGAGTTTGCCTACGGCGAGCGCAAGATCCTGTCCAATCTGCGCATGGATTTCCCACGCGGCAAACTGATTGCCGTCATGGGTGGTTCCGGTTGCGGCAAGACCACGGTGCTGCGCCTGATCGGCGGACAAATCCGTCCACAGCGCGGCGAAGTGCGGGTCGGCGGCGAGGTCGTGCACAAACTGAACACCGAGGGCTTGTACCGCCTGCGCCGGCGTATGGGCATGCTGTTCCAGTTCGGCGCACTGTTCACCGACCTCACCATTTTCGACAACGTCGCCTTCCCGCTGCGCGAGCATACCGACCTGCCGGAAGAACTCATTCGCGACCTGGTGCTGATGAAGCTGAACGCCGTCGGCCTGCGCAACGCCTCGAAACTGAAGCCGGGCGAAATTTCCGGCGGCATGGCGCGTCGCGTGGCCGTGGCGCGCGCGATCGCGCTCGACCCCGAGTTGATCATGTACGACGAGCCGTTTGCCGGCCTCGATCCGATTTCGATGGGCCTGACCGCCAGCCTGATCCGTAACCTGAACGATGCGCTCGGTTCGACCTCGATCCTGGTCTCGCACGACGTCCACGAAACCTTCGCCATCGCCGACTACGTTTATTTTATGTCGGCAGGCAAGATCGTCGCCGAAGGCACGCCGGCCGAGCTGCGCGTTTCAAAAGATCCGTACGTCAAACAGTTCGTGAATGCCGAGCCGGACGGCCCGGTGCCCTTCCACTATCCGGGTAAATCGCTGGCCGACGACCTGGGCCTGGGGGCGCAGCGATGATCCTGCGTTTTTTGGAAAGCGCCGGCGCCACCGTGCGCGAGTCGATCGAAAGCCTGGGCTTTGCCACGCGCGCCTTTTTCAACCTGCTGCGTTTCTCGCCGGGTGCGTTCCGCCGTCCGACCCTGATTTCCGAGCAAATCCATTTTATTGGTAACTATTCGCTCGTCATCACGATCGTGTCCGGCCTGTTCGTCGGCCTGGTGCTGGGCCTGCAGTTCTACGTCAACCTGATCCAGTTCGGAGCCGAGGAAAAGCTCGGTTCGCTGACGGCCCTTTCTCTGATCCGCGAGCTCGGCCCGGTGGTCACGGCGCTGCTGTTCGCAGGGCGCGCCGGCACCTCGCTGACCGCCGAAATCGGCCTGATGAAAGCCGGCGAACAGCTGTCGGCCATGGAAATGATGGCCGTCAATCCGGTGCAGCGCGTGCTGGCGCCCCGTTTCTGGGGTGGCGTCATCGCCATGCCGGTGCTGGCCGCCGTGTTCTCGGCCGTGGGCATCATGGGCAGCTACCTGGTTGCCGTGAAAATGCTCAGCCTGGACGAAGGCGCGTTCTGGTCGCAGATGCAGGCCGGCGTCGACGTCCGCCGCGACGTGGTCAGCAGCGTCATCAAAAGCTTCGTGTTCGGCATCGCCGTGACGTTTACCGCGGTGTTCCAGGGTTACCACGTGAAGCCGACCCCGGCGGACGTGGCGCGCGCCACCACGCGCACCGTCGTCATCGCCTCGCTGCTGGTCCTCGGACTGGACTTCGTGATGACCGCCCTGATGTTCACGCAGTAAAGAGTCCCTCACTGTTTTGGTTTGGCCGCGCACAGACGGCCTGAATACTAGGAAATACTATGCACCGTAAAATCATCGATGTCTGGGTCGGATTGTTCGTCCTGCTGGGCGCTGCCGCCATCCTGTTCCTCGCGCTCCAGGCCGGGAACATGAGCTCGCTTTCGTTTGCCGAAACCTATGCCGTGACCGGCAAATTCGACAACATTGGTGGATTGAAGCCGCAGGCGCCAGTCAAGAGCGCCGGTGTCGTGGTCGGCCGGGTGGGCGACATCAGTTTCGACGACAAGACCTATCAGGCGCTGGTGCGCCTCGATCTGGATCCAAGCTATAAGTTCCCGAAAGATTCGTCGCTCAAGATCCTGACCGCAGGACTGCTGGGCGAACAATACATTGGCATCGAACCGGGTGGCGAGACGGCCAATCTCGTCGACGGCGATCGAATCAACCGTACGCAATCGGCGACCGTGCTGGAAGACCTGATCAATCAGTTCATCTACAGCAAGGCTGCCGAAGGAAAGGAAGGCAGCGAATGAAAAGCAAGAAGATACATGCTGTATTGCGCCGCACCACGCATCGTACCAGCCTTGCGCTGGCCGCCGCCGGCTGCGCCCTGCTGGCCGGTTGCGCCACCCCGAGCAACCCGCAAGACCCGCTGGAAAAATTTAATCGCGCCACCTTCGCCTTCAACGACGCGGTCGACCGTGCCGCCCTGAAGCCGGCCGCGACCGCCTACAAGAACGTGCTGCCGGGTTTTGTGCAGACGGGGGTGAACAATTTCTTCGGCAACCTGTCGGATGCCTGGAGCTCGGTGAATAACCTGCTGCAAGGCAAGGGTGAGGCGGGCATGACCGACTTCACGCGCTTCGCACTGAATTCGACTTTCGGCATCGCCGGCATCCTCGACATCGCCTCGGAAGCCGGGCTGCAAAAACACAACGAAGATTTCGGCCAGACGCTGGGTAAATGGGGTGTGCCTTCCGGTCCCTACTTGATGTTGCCACTGTTGGGCCCATCTACGATCCGTGACACCGCTGCATTGCCGGCTGACATGTGGGCCGATCCCTGGGCGCACAAGGATCCGGTGAACGTACGCAATATCGGCATCGGCGTGCGTGCAATCGACCAGCGCGCGACTGTGCTCGAGGCCTCGAACCTGTTCGAAGAAGCGGCCCTCGACCGTTACGAGTTCATCCGTGACGGCTTCATGCAGCGCCGCGAGAGCCAGGTATTCGATGGCGAGAACGAGCGTTCCGAAGATGCGCCGGAGGAAGATGCGCCGCAGCAAGATGCACAGCCAGCACCGGCAGCGACGCCGGATGCCCCCGCCTCGAACACGCAGGTCGTGCCGGAGCCGGCCTCGCCCGAAACACAGCGGAAGTAAGAAGCAACAGTAAAAATTGTATGCAGATATGAAGTTGGTTTGCGCGACGCTGGACGCGGCGCATACTCCGACGATCTTCCCGCAAACAAATAGAAAAGAGAGCTCATGAAACCAATCGCCCAACTCATCGCCACCGCCGCCACCTTCGCATTCGCCACCAGCGTCATCGCCGCCCCGGCCCCGGCCGCCAACGAAGCGCCGGACGTGCTCGTCAAGCGCATCAGCGCCGACGTCATCGACACCGTCAAGGCCGACAAGGACATCCAGGCCGGCAACCGCGCCCGCATCATGGAGCTGGTGAACACCAAGATCCTGCCGTACGTGGATGCCGAAAAAATGACCGCCCAGGCCGCCGGCCGCTTCTGGCGCCAGGCGACGCCTGACCAGCAAAAGCGCCTGTCGGAAGAATTCCGCACGCTGCTGGTGTACACCTATTCGGGCGCGCTGTCGCAGATCAAGAACGAAACCATCGAGTTCAAGCCGATGCGCGCCGAAGCCGGCGCCACCGACGTCGAGGTGCGTTCGCAGGTGAACGTCGCCCGCGGTGAGCCGATCACCCTGAACTACCGCCTGGCCAAGGGCCAGCAAGGCTGGAAGATCTACGACATCAACGTGCTGGGCGCGTGGCTGGTCGAGACCTACAAGGGCACCTTCGCGGCCGAGATCAACAAGTCCGGCATCGATGGCCTGATCAACAGGCTGGCTGAGCGCAACAAGCAGCTGGCGAACAAGCCGCTGAAAGCACCGAAGTAAATGGCCGAAGCAAATCCCATGTTGTCGCTCGACGCCCTGACCTTCGACACCGCGCAAGCGGCGCTGGAGCAGGGCTGCCTGGCGATCCGCGCCGGCGAGACCGTCTTCGATCTCGGCGGCGTGCGCGCCGCCGACTCGTCCGGCGTGGCGCTGCTGCTGGCCTGGCAGCGCCGCGCACGCGACGCGGGGCAGAAGCTCACCTTCATCAATGTGCCGGCGAATATCGATGCGCTGACCCAGCTCTACGGGCTGGAAGGGGTGCTGGCGCGCGGTTAATCCGCAGCCTTGGAAAATCGTAGGGTGGGCACCCCGTGCCCACGCGTAACGTAGAGTCGTGTTGGCGGGGTTCGGGCCGCGTGGCATTCATTTCGATATCGTGTACCCGAGCGAACCGCAACATCCAAACGAAGCCAACGCCGCGCCAACGTTCGCGTGGGCACGGGGTGCCCACCCTACGCCCTTCGGTATCCCCGATGCCGCCAGCCTCTTGCATTCCCGATTTCCCCTATAATGGGTCGTTTCACCGCCCGGTCTCCGTGCGTCCGCATTGCGGCCACTCAAACAATAATGACAGCGATCCAGATTAACAGCGTCGAGAAGAGCTACAAGGCATTCAAAGCCCTGAAAGGCGTTTCCCTGACGATCGAACAGGGCGAGTTCTTCGGCCTGCTCGGCCCGAATGGCGCCGGCAAGACGACCCTGATCTCCACCATCGCCGGCCTGATCCGCCCGGATGTCGGCAGCGTCCGGATCCACGGCCACGACGTCGTCACCGACTTTCGCGAAGCGCGAAAAAAACTCGGCGTGGTGCCGCAGGAACTGGTGTTCGACCCCTTCTTCACCGTGCGCGAAACCCTGCGCCTGCAGTCGGGATATTTTGGCATCAAGAACAACGACAAGTGGATCGACGAGGTCATGGAAAACCTCGACCTCACTTCGAAAGCCGACGTCAACATGCGCGCCCTGTCCGGCGGCATGAAGCGGCGCGTACTGGTGGCCCAGGCGCTGGTGCACAAGCCGCCCGTCATCGTGCTGGACGAGCCGACCGCCGGCGTCGACGTCGAACTGCGCCAGACCCTGTGGAAGTTCATCTCGCGCCTGAATCGCGAAGGCGGGCACACGGTCGTGCTGACCACCCACTACCTGGAAGAAGCGCAGGCCATGTGCCAGCGCGTGGCGATGCTGAAGTCCGGCCAGGTGGTCGCCCTCGACACGATGAACGCGCTGCTGCGCCGCGTGTCGGGTTCGCAGCTGATCGTGCACCTGAAAAACGGAGAGTTGCCGCAGGACCTGCGCCACCTCGTCTCGCACGATGAACACGATGGGCACGACAGCAACAACGGCAGCGGCCGCAGTGGCATGAAATACAGCCTGCGCGTGAACGATTATTCCGAGGTCGAGCCGATCCTGGCACGCCTGCGCCAGTCCGGCGTCGTCATCGACGAGATGCAGCTGCAGCAGGCCGACCTCGAAGACATTTTTCTCCAGATCATGGACAGGGGCGCGCTGTGAGTTTCGTATCCGTCGGTTTCCGCACCCTGTTCTACAAAGAGATGCTGCGCTTCTGGAAGGTCGCCACGCAAACCATCGCCGCGCCGATCCTGACCGCCATGCTGTACCTGCTGATCTTCGGCCACGTGCTCGAAGGGCGGGTCGAGGTCTATCCGGGCGTGAACTACACCGCCTTCCTGATCCCGGGCCTGGTGATGATGAGCGTGCTGCAAAATGCCTTCGCCAATTCGTCCTCCTCGCTGATCCAGTCCAAGATCACGGGCAACCTGGTGTTCATCCTGCTGCCGCCGCTGTCGCACTGGGAGATCCTGCTGGCCTACGTATCGGCCTCGGTCGTGCGCGGCGTGGTGGTCGGCGCCGGTGTGTTCGCCATCACCGCCTGGTTCGCGCACCTGAGTTTTGCCGCGCCGCTGTGGATCATCGTGTTCGCGATCCTGGGCGCGGCCATCCTCGGCACGCTGGGCGTGATCGCCGGTATCTGGGCCGATAAATTCGACCAGCTGGCCGCTTTCCAGAACTTCCTGATCATGCCGGCCACTTTCCTCGCCGGTGTGTTCTATTCGATCCACTCGCTGCCGGCTTTCTGGCAGGCAGTCTCGCATTTCAACCCGTTCTTTTATATGATTGACGGGTTCCGCCACGGCTTCTTCGGCCAGTCCGACATCTCGCCGTGGACCAGCCTTGCCGTCGTCTCCGCGTTCTTCGCGGTGCTGGCGGCAGTGGCGATCAATTTGCTCCGCCGCGGTTATAAGTTACGCCACTGAGTGCGTCACTGAACCTTATTGAATATAGACCTAGGAATTATCGTGTCGACCACTCCAGAACTGATCCACAGCTACATCGCGAACGGCCTGCAATGCACCCACTTGCAGGTCGAGGGCGACGGCCGCCATTTCTCGGCCCTGATCGTGTCGCCGGCCTTTGCCGGCAAGCGCCCGATCCAGCGCCACCAGCTGGTGTATGCGGCGCTCGGCGACCGCATGCGCGAAGAGATCCACGCGCTGTCGATGAAGACCCTCACGCCTGAAGAATACGGAGGCTGAGCATGGATAAACTCCAGATTGTCGGCGGCAAGCGCCTGCACGGCGAGATCGCGATCTCCGGCGCCAAGAACGCGGCGCTGCCGATCCTGTGCGCGGGCCTGCTCACCTCGGGCGACGTCGAGCTGTCGAACGTGCCGCGCCTGCACGACGTCAAAACCATTCTGAAACTGCTCGAGCAGACCGGGCTGAAGGTGACCCAGCTCAGTGGGAACGACAGCGAAAACGTCACCCTGAACGGCGCCGACATCACCCGTCTGGAAGCGCCTTATGAACTGGTGAAAACCATGCGCGCGTCGATCCTGGTGCTCGGCCCGCTGCTGGCGCGCTTCGGCGAAGCCAAGGTCTCGCTGCCGGGCGGTTGCGCGATCGGTTCGCGTCCGGTCGACCAGCACATCAAGGGCCTGCGCCAGATGGGCGCCGAGATCACCATCGAAGGCGGCTACATCCACGCGAAAGCGAAGAAATTAAAGGGTGCGCGCATCCTGACCGACATGATCACGGTCACCGGCACCGAAAACCTCCTGATGGCCGCGACCCTGGCCGAAGGCGAGACGATCCTCGAAAACGCGGCGCGCGAGCCGGAAGTCACCGATCTCGCCAACCTGCTGGTGGCGATGGGCGCGAAGATCGAGGGCATCGGCACCGACCGCCTGGTGATCCAGGGCGTGGAAAGCCTGCATGGGGCGAAACACGCGGTGATCTCCGACCGCATCGAAGCGGCTACTTTTCTTTGCGCGGTGGCGGCCACCGGCGGCGACATCGTCCTGACCAACACCCGCACCGACATTTTTGACGTCGCGCTCGATAAACTGCGCGAAGTCGGCCTGCAGATGGAAGTGGGCCTTGATACCATCCGCGCGCGCATGGATGGCCGTCCGCAGCCGGTGTCCTTCCGCACCACCGAATACCCGGGCTTCCCGACCGACATGCAGGCCCAGTTCATGGCGGTGAACACCATCGCCGCCGGCCCGAGCCGCGTGACCGAGACCATTTTCGAGAACCGCTTCATGCACGTGCAGGAGATGAACCGCCTGGGCGCGTCGATCTCCACCGAGGGCAATACCGCGTTTATAAAAGGTGTCGAGCGCCTGGTCGGCGCACCGGTAATGGCGACCGACCTGCGCGCTTCGGCCTCGCTGGTGATCGCCGGCATGGCAGCGCAGGGCACGACCCTGATCGACCGCATCTACCACCTCGACCGCGGCTACGACCGCATGGAAGTGAAACTGTCGAAGGTCGGCGCCGACATCGTGCGCATCAAGTAAAGAAGATATGACGATCGCAACACAATCGCCCGACTCCGGCCTGATCCTGGCCCTGTCGAAGGGCCGCATCTTCGAGGACACGCTGCCCCTGCTGGCCTCGGCCGGCATCACGGTGCTGGAAAACCCGGACACCTCGCGTAAACTCATCCTGCCGACCAACGACCCGAACGTGCGCGTGCTGATCGTGCGCGCCACCGACGTGCCGACCTATGTGCAGTACGGCGCGGCCGACTTCGGCGTGGCCGGCAAGGACGTGCTGCTCGAGCATGGCGGAGAGGGCATGTACCAGCCGGTCGACCTGAACATCGCCAGCTGCCGCATGTCGGTGGCGGTGAACGCCGGTTTTGACTACGCGAGCGCCGTGCGCCAGGGCGCGCGCCTGCGCGTGGCGACCAAGTTCGTGAACACCGCGCGCCAGCACTTTGCCAGCAAGGGCGTGCACGTCGACCTGATCAAGTTATATGGCTCGATGGAGCTGGCGCCCCTGGTCGGGCTGTCGGACGCCATCGTCGACGTGGTCTCGACCGGCAATACCCTGCGCGCGAACAACCTGGTCGAAGTCGAGAAGATCATGGACATCTCCTCGCGCCTGGTCGTCAACCAGGCCGCCTTGAAACTCAAGCGCGCGCGCCTGCAACCCATCATCGAGGCTTTCGAAAAGGCCTCCCAAGCACAAGGCTGATATCCCATGGCTGTACAGATCCGCAAACTCGATTCCACCGACGACGGTTTCCACCAGCAGCTGCATGCGCTGCTGGCTTTCGAGGCCGCGACCGACGATGCGATCGAATCGAGCGTGGCGAAGATCCTGGCGGACGTGAAGGCACGCGGCGACGCCGCCGTGCTGGAATACACGAACCGCTTCGACCGCATTCCGGGTGGCGCCGCCAGCATGGCCGCCTTCGACCTGTCGCAGGACGAGCTGAACGCCGCGCTGGCCGCGCTGCCGGAGGCGCAGCGCAGCGCGCTGCAAACGGCGGCCGAGCGCATCCGCGTGTTCCACGAGCGCCAGAAGCAGGAACTGAACGGTTTTACGTACCTTGAGGCGGACGGCACCATCCTCGGCCAGCGCGTCACGCCGCTGGACCGGGTCGGCATCTACGTCCCGGGCGGCAAGGCGGCCTACCCATCCTCGGTCTTGATGAACGCGATTCCCGCGCAAGTGGCGGGCGTCAAAGACATCGTGATGGTGGTGCCGACCCCGGATGGCGTGAAAAACCAGATGGTGCTGGCCGCCGCCGCGATTGCCGGCGTCACCCGCGTGATCACCATCGGCGGGGCGCAGGCCGTCGCGGCGCTGGCCTACGGCACCGAAACCATCCCGGCGGTGGATAAGATCGTCGGCCCGGGCAACGCCTACGTGGCGGCCGCCAAGCGCCGCGTGTTCGGCACGGTCGGCATCGACATGATCGCCGGTCCTTCGGAGATCCTGGTGCTGTGCGACGGCACGACCGACCCGGACTGGGTCGCCATGGACCTGTTCTCGCAGGCCGAGCACGACGAACTGGCGCAAGCCATCCTGCTGTGCCCGGACGCCGACTACATCGCGCGCGTCGAGGCCAGCATCCACAAGCTGCTGCCGACCATGCCGCGCGCCGAGACGATCACGACCTCGCTCACCGACCGCGGTGCACTGGTCAAGGTGCGCGACATGGCGGAGGCGTGCACGATCGCCAACGACATCGCCGCCGAACACCTCGAGATTTCGGCGGAAAATCCCCAGCAGTGGGCCGCGCAGATCCGCCACGCCGGCGCCATGTTCCTGGGCCGCTTCTCGTCGGAGTCGCTGGGAGATTATTGCTGCGGCCCGAACCACGTGCTGCCGACCTCGCGCACGGCCCGTTTTTCTTCTCCACTGGGCGTGTACGACTTCCAGAAGCGCTCGTCCATCATCCAGGTGAGCGAGGCGGGCGCCCAGACGCTCGGTAAAGTGGCGGCCGAACTGGCCTATGGCGAAGGCTTGCAGGCGCACGCCCGCAGCGCAGAGCTGCGCATCAAGTCCCAGTCATGACGGGCTGGGTCAACCAGGTCTTTTGCGAGGATGCGCTGGCAGGGCTGGCGCGCATCCCGGATGCTTCCATCGACCTGATCCTGACCGACCCGCCCTACAACCTCGGCAAGGACTACGGCAACGGCTCGGACCAGCAAAGCGTCGAAGCCTATCTCACCTGGACCGAGGCGTGGGTCGACAAGGCGCTGCCCAAGCTGAAACCGAACGGCAGCCTGTACATCTTCCTCACCTGGCGCTTCGCCCCCGAGATCTTCGTCATGCTGAAAAAGCGCATGACGATGATGAACGAGATCATCTGGGACCGGCGCGTTCCCTCGATGGGGGGCAGCGTGCGCAGCTTTTCATCGGTGCACGACACCATCGGCTTTTTCGTGAACCGCAAGGATTATTATTTCGACCTGGATGCGGTGCGCATCCCGTATGACGAGGCGACGAAGAAGGCGCGTTCGCGTTCGATTTTCGTGGGTGCCAAGTGGCTGGAGATTGGATACAACCCGAAGGATGTGTGGAGCGTGTCGCGCCTGCACCGCGAGCACCCCGAGCGCGCCGACCACCCGACGCAAAAGCCGCTGGAGATCATCGAGCGCATGGTCAAGGCGTCCTGCCCGCCGGGCGGCATCGTGCTCGACCCCTTCATGGGCAGCGGCACCACGGCGCTCGCCGCACGCAACACCGGCCGCCGCTATGCGGGTTTCGAGTTGAACCCGGACTACTGCGCCATCATCGACGCGCGCCTGGCCGCACCGCAGCCGGCGCTCACCATCAAACAACGCAAGAGCATCGCCCGCGAGGCAAAGGCGGCAATCCGGGCAGCCAGGCTGGAGACCTGCCCGGGTGTCCAGCCTGGCGGTTCCCATAATATCGAGGAGGAAGCATGAGCTTTATCGACAACCTGATCGCCAACGTCATCCGCGCCGATGTGCGCGCCAACAACGCCTATGTGGTGCCGGACGCGAGCGGTTACATCAAGCTCGATGCAATGGAAAACCCGTACGAGCTGCCGGAAGAACTGCGCGCGGAACTGGGCCGGCGCCTGGCCGACGCGGTGCTGAACCGCTATCCGGTCGCGTCCTACGCGACGCTGAAGGACAAGGTGCGGGACAAGCTGGGCATCCCGGCCGGCTACGACATCATGCTCGGCAACGGGTCCGATGAGCTGATCCAGATCATCGCCACCGCGGTCGCGAAGCAGGAGCGCCGCGCCGCCGTGCTGGCGCCCGTGCCCGCGTTCGTCATGTATTCCCGTTCGGCCCAGTTCGCGGGCGCGGACTTCGTCGGCGTCAAGCTGAAGGCCGACTTCACGCTCGACATGGAAGCGATGCTGGCGGCGATCGCCCTGCACCAGCCGGCCGTCGTGTTCCTGGCCTACCCGAACAACCCGACCGGCAACCTGTTCGCGGTCGAGGACATCGAAACCATCCTGCGCGCGCTGGGCGAGCACGGCATTGCCGTGCTGGACGAAGCGTATCAACCGTTCGCGCGCAAGACCTTCATGGACCGCCTCGGCGAATTCGAGAACCTGGTCGTGATGCGCACCGTCTCCAAGCTCGGCCTGGCAGGCATCCGCCTTGGCTACATGTCGGCCGCGCCCCAGCTCCTGAACGAATTCGAGAAGGTGCGCCCGCCCTACAACGTCAACGTGCTGACCCAAGTGGCGGCCGAGTTCGTGCTCGACCATATCGAAGTGCTCGATGCCCAGGCCGCGGCCATCAACGCCGAGCGCGAGCGCATGAGCGCCGAACTGGCGGCGCTGTCCGGGGTCGAAGTATTTCCGTCATCGGCGAATTTCATCTCGCTGCGCGTACCCGATGCGGCCGCTGTTTGCGAGAAACTGGCGTCCGAAAAGGTGCTTATCAAGAATTTGAGTAAAATGCATGGCATGCTGACCAATTGCATCCGCGTGACGGTCAGCATCCCGGAAGAAAATGCCGCCTTCCTGAACGGCCTGAAGGCGGCCCTCCGGCCCGACGCCTGACCCGACGAGCTCCTTTAATGACCCGCACCGCAGAAATCACCCGCAACACCAACGAGACGCAAATCCGCGTCGCGCTCAACCTCGACGGTACCGGCCGCCAGAAATTGAACACCGGCGTGCCCTTCCTCGACCACATGCTCGACCAGATCGCGCGCCACGGCATGATCGACCTCGAAGTCGAGGCGGTCGGCGACCTGCACATCGACGCCCACCACACGGTCGAGGACACCGGCATCACGCTCGGCATGGCGATCGCGAAAGCCGTCGGCGACAAGAAGGGCATGACCCGCTACGGCCATGCGTATGTGCCGCTGGACGAGGCGCTGTCGCGCGTGGTCATCGACTTCTCGGGCCGCCCCGGCCTGGAGATGCACATTCCATGGACGCGCGCCATGATCGGCACCTTCGACGTCGATCTCACCGGCGAATTCTTCCGCGGTTTCGTGAACCACGCCGGCGTCACCCTGCACATCGACAACCTGCGCGGCGTGAACGCCCACCACCAGTGCGAGACCGTCTTTAAAGCGTTCGGGCGCGCGCTGCGCATGGCGACCACGCTCGACGAGCGCGCGGCCGGCATCATCCCCTCCACCAAAGGCAGCCTGTAACGCCATGACGAACAAGATCGTAGTGGTCGATGGCCTGGGCAACCTGCGCTCGGTAGCGCAGGCTTTGCGGGCTGCCGCGCCCGAGGCGGACATTCTGGTGTCGAACCAGGCGGCCGATATCGATGCGGCCGACCGCATCGTGCTGCCGGGCCAGGGCGCAATGCGCGACTGCATGAACAGCCTGCGCGCATCCGGCGCCGAGGAAGCCCTGCTGCGCGCGGTGAAGAACCGCCCGGTGATGGGCGTGTGCGTCGGCGAGCAGATGCTGTTCGACGAGAGCGAAGAGAATGGCGGCACGCCGGGCCTGGGCCTGTTGCCGGGCAAGGTCGTGCGCTTCCAGCTGGATGGAAAAATGCAGGCCGACGGCTCGCGCTTCAAGGTGCCGCAGATGGGCTGGAACCGCGTGCGCCAGACCCGCGCCCACCCGCTGTGGGAAGGCGTCGAGGACGGCGCCTATTTCTACTTCGTGCACAGCTATTACGTCGCGCCCGAGATCGCCAGCGATACCATCGGCGAAGCCGACTATGGCGGCGCCTACACCTGCGCCGTCGCGCGCGACAATATCGTCGCCACCCAGTTCCACCCCGAGAAAAGCGCGGCCGCCGGGCTGCGCCTGTACCACAATTTCATCCACTGGAATCCTTAACACTGAGCGCTCGCGCGTTCACTCCACCGTTCACTTACCGACCACGACCATGCTGCTGATCCCCGCCATCGACCTGAAAGACGGTCACTGCGTTCGCCTGAAACAGGGCGATATGGACCTCGCCACCGTCTTCTCCGAAGATCCCGCCGAAATGGCCCTGCATTGGCTGAAGAAGGGCGCGCGACGCCTGCACCTGGTCGACCTGAACGGCGCCTTCGCGGGCAAGCCGAAGAATGAGCCGGCCATCAAATCGATCATCCAGGTGGTGCAGGAATTCGCGGAAGACAACGGCATCGACGAGATTCCGGTGCAGCTCGGCGGCGGCATCCGCGACCTCGACACCATCGAGCGCTACCTCGACGACGGCATCAGCTACATCATCGTCGGCACCGCCGCGGTCAAAAACCCGGGCTTCCTGCACGACGCCTGCGGCGCCTTCCCGGGCTGCATCATCGTCGGCCTGGACGCCAAGGACGGCAAGGTTGCCACCGACGGCTGGAGCAAGATGAGCGGCCACGAAGTGATCGACCTGGCCCGGAAATTCGAGGGCTACGGCGTCGAATCGATCATCTACACCGACATCGGCCGCGACGGCATGATGGGCGGCGTCAACATCGAAGCGACCGTGCGCCTGGCGCAAGCCGTAAAAATCCCGATCATCGCTTCCGGCGGCCTGCACAACCTGGCCGACGTCGAGGCGCTGTGCGCGGTGCAGGACGAAGGCATCGAGGGCGTGATTTGCGGCCGCTCGATCTACGAGGGTACGCTCGACCTGGCCGCGGCCCAGCTGCGCGCCGACGAACTGACCGAGGGCGAGGAAGCCTGAGGGCTCGAGAACGACTTATGCTGGCAAAACGCATCATCCCCTGCCTCGACGTGACGGGCGGGCGCGTCGTCAAGGGCGTCAATTTCACCGAGCTGCGCGACGCGGGCGACCCGGTCGAGATCGCGCGCCGCTATGACGGCCAAGGCGCCGACGAAATCACTTTCCTCGACATCACCGCGTCCTCCGACGGCCGCGACCTGATCCTGCCGATCATCGAAGCGGTGGCCTCCACCGTGTTCATCCCGCTGACAGTCGGCGGCGGCGTGCGCAAGGTCGAGGACGTGCGCCGCCTGCTCAATGCCGGCGCCGACAAGGTCAGCATGAATACCTCGGCGGTGCAGAACCCGCAACTCGTGTTCGAGGCTTCGCAAAAGCACGGCGCCCAGTGCATCGTGGTGGCGATCGACGCCAAGCAGACCGCGCCCGGCAAATGGGAAGTGTTTACCCATGGCGGGCGCAACGCTACCGGCCTGGACGCGGTCGAGTGGGCGAGAAAGCTGGAACAACTCGGCGCCGGCGAACTGCTGCTGACCAGCATGGACCGCGACGGCACCAAGTCCGGTTTCGACCTCGGCCTGACGCGCGCCGTGTCCGATGCGGTCGGCATTCCCGTGATCGCCTCCGGCGGCGTCGGCGGTCTGCAGGACCTGGCCGACGGCGTATTGCAGGGCCATGCGGATGCGGTGCTGGCCGCCTCCATCTTCCACTATGGGCAGCACACGGTCGGCGAGGCGAAGCGCTTCATGGCCGAGCGTGGCATCCCGATGCGACTGGACTGAGCATGCCGAACACGACGAACGCCGCGGCCGGTGCGAAATGGCTGAAGAAGGTGCGCTGGGACGAGAACGGCCTGGTGCCCGTCATTGCCCAGGAAGCCGCCACCGGCGACATCCTGATGTTCGCCTGGATGAACCGCGACGCGCTGGCGCGCACTGCGGAAACCGGCGAAGCCGTCTACTGGAGCCGCTCGCGCAAAAAGTTGTGGCACAAGGGAGAAGAATCGGGCCACACCCAGAAGGTGCTGGAGATGCGCCTCGATTGCGACGAAGACGTGGTGCTCTTGAGAATCGAGCAGCGTGGCGGCATCGCCTGCCATACCGGGCGCCACTCGTGCTTCTTCCAGAAGTTCGACGGCGAGGACTGGCAGGCTGTGGAACCGGTGCTGCAGGATCCGGATACGATTTACACAAGTACAAGCGCAAAGAAGACCCCATGAGCACGACCCTGGCCCGCCTGGCAGCCACCATCGAATCGCGCAAGCCGGAAAACGGCGGCGACCCCGCCACCTCGTATGTGGCCAAACTGTTCGCCAAGGGCGACGACGCGATCCTCAAGAAAATCGGAGAAGAAGCCACCGAGACCGTGATGGCCGCCAAGGACGCGCGCGTGTCCGGCGACGCCTCGAAGGTATTGTACGAGTGCGCCGACCTGTGGTTCCATTCGCTGGTGCTGCTGGCCAAGTTCGACCTGACGCCGCAGCAGGTGCTCGACGAGTTGGCGCGGCGCGAGGGTATTTCGGGACTGGAAGAAAAAGCCTCCCGCAAAGCAGACTAACCTGCGCTACGGTCATCGCGCCGTCATGGTTCGCCTGTAATATGGATCGGATTGCCCGGCCGTGAAGCTTCGTGGCAAATCAGACTGGAGACAACATGGATAACTGCATTTTCTGCAAGATCGCCGCCAAGCAGATCCCGGCGAGTGTGGTGTACGAGGACGACGACCTGCTCGCGTTCAAGGACATCAACCCGGCCGCGCCGGTGCACCTGCTGGTGATCCCGAAGCTGCACGTGAGCACCTTGTCGGATGTAACGGAAGAACACACCGCGGTGCTGGGCAAGATGCTGGCGCTGGCGCCGAAGCTGGCGGCCGAACATGGCGTGGCCGTCACGACCGACGAGCACGGCAAGCGCAGCGGCGGCTTCAAGACCCTGATCAACAGCGGTCCGAACGGCGGGCAGGAGGTCTACCACCTGCACCTGCACATGTACGGCGGCCCGCGCCCATGGCGCGGCCTCGGTACTTGAGCGTCTAACAAAACGTCCCATGGCTGCGTTGCATCGCCTCGCCGTACTAACGTACTGTCTTCGACGATGCGCCTCGCCCTGGAACGTTTTGTTACACGCTCGAGAGGCTGACTGAGCAGCTTCGTGACAACAACTTTTTCAAAGCGGCCACGGATGCCCAGCATCGCTTATACTGGCGCCGTACGCTTCACTGATTCCGGGCGCCCGCGCCCGCCGAGGAGATAATGATGGGTTCGATGAGTATTTGGCACTGGGTAATTGTGCTGGTCGTGGTGGTGCTGCTGTTCGGCACCAAAAAGCTGGGCAATGTCGGTTCCGACATCGGCAAGGCCGTCAAAGGTTTCAAGGATGGCGTGAAGGGCGAGGAAGAGAAGACCGCCGCGAATCAGGGTGGCACGGCGGGCACCACCAGCCACCCGACCCAGCAGGTAGCGGACAAGTCGACGATCGACGTCGAGACCCGCGAAAAGCACCGTTCGTAATCCGATAGTCTGAAAATCGCTCCATGATCGACCTGGGACTGTCGAAGCTCGCCATCATCGGTGTGGTGGCGCTGATCGTGATCGGCCCTCAAAAGCTGCCGAAGGTGGCGCGCATGGCCGGCACGCTCTACGGCCGCGCCCAGCGCTACCTGCACGACGTCAAGTCCGAGGTCAGCCGCGAGATCGAGCTCGACGAACTGCGCAACCTGTCCAAGGAAGTGCACGACAGCGCGGCCGAATTCCAGTCCGACATCGAGCACCACTTGTCGAGCAGCATCAAGGAAGTCGAATCGGCCTGGCATGGCGACATCCAGCCGAGCGCCCCGGCACCGTCGGCCAGCGTCGACGACATCGAGCGCAAGGCCAGGGATTTCCGGCGCAAGAAGCTGGTGCGCAGTTCGGCCATTCCTGCGTGGTACAAGCACCGCCACGGCGGCAAGACCCGGGTGCTGTCGGGCGCCGCGCGCGTGCGCAAGTTCCGCCCGGGCGTTAAATCCACTACCTCATTTTTCTAATGTCTGACGAAGCGCCAGTCGAAGAAACCTTCATCTCCCACCTCGTCGAACTGCGCGACCGCCTGGTCAAGGCCCTGATTGGGGTGGCGATCGTCTGCATCGCGCTGATGATCTGGCCGGGACCGAAGGAGGTGTACGATTATCTGGCGGACCCGATGCTGCGGTCCCTGCCGACGGGCGCCAAGATGATCGCCACCGGCGTCGTCTCGCCCTTCCTGGTGCCGATGAAGGTCACCCTGATGCTGTCGCTGATCGTCGCGCTGCCCTGGGTGTTCTACCAGATGTGGGCGTTCGTCGCCCCCGGCCTGTACGCGCACGAAAAACGCCTGGTGCTGCCGCTGGTGATCTCTTCCTCGCTGCTGTTCATCGGCGGCGTGGCCTTCTGCTACTTCCTCGTGTTCGGCCGCGTCTTCCACTTCATTGCCGAATTCGCGCCATCCTCGATTGCGGTGATGCCCGACATCGAGAACTACCTCGATTTCGTGATGTCGATGTGCCTGGCCTTCGGTGCCACCTTCGAGGTGCCGGTGGTGGTCGTGATCCTGGTGCGCATGGGGATCGTCAGCATCGAAAAACTGAAATCCGTGCGTCCCTACATCATCGTCGGCGCCTTCGTGATTGCCGCCATCGTCACGCCGCCGGACGTGGTCAGCCAGCTGTCGCTGGCCATCCCGATGTGCCTGCTGTTCGAGCTGGGATTGCTGGTCTCGCCGCTGTTCGTGCGCATGACGCAGTCGCCGGAAGAAACTGCCTGACCCTGAAGCGGATCG
>JBBWZO010000309.1:0-13200 GCA_039649125.1 Massilia sp.
GCTGTGTTTGCCAAGGCCGATGCCGATGAGGGTAACGTCTTGCATGATGGCCTCCGTCCAAAATGAACACACCCTGCAAGATTAGTACCTTGCAGGGTGGAGGGTGACCATCTCATTAACCGGGGCACGCGGCCCCGGTTTCGCTGCACGACGTACGGCAACGGTCAATCGCGCATCAGCTCCGCGATCATCTTCACCGGTGCATTGCCATAGCTGAGGAACTGGTCGTGGAAGGCTTTCTGGTTGAAACGCTCGCCCAGTGCCTGGCGGCGCTGCTCGCGCAGCTCCATGATCTGCTCGTAGCCGCTGAAGTAACTGGTCAGCTGCACGGATGACAGCTGGACGCGGCGCCATTTTTCGGCCGCTTCCTGGCGCGTCTGGAAGGCCTGGCGCACCAGCAGGTCCATCGCTTCGGCCTGACCCATGCCCAGCACGTGCACCGAGTAGTCGAGGATGGTGTTGGTGACGCTGCGCAGGTTCCACTTCGAGTACATCAGCCACATTTCGGGCGCGTTGCCGCCGTAGCCGGATTCGAGCATCATGCGCTCGCCGTACACGGCCCAGCCCTCGACCATCGCGCCATTGCCGAACAGGGATTTCACCAGCGAGGGCGAGCGGTTCGCGTGCACCAGCTGCGCGTAGTGGCCGGGGATGGCCTCGTGGATGTTCAGGATCTGCAGGATCCACTCGTTGTACTCGCGCAGGCTGCTCTCGGCCTGCTCATTCGACAGGCCGTCGAGCGGCGTCACGTTGTACCAGGTCTTGTCCTTCGGACGGTACGGACCCGGCGCGTCGATGCTGGCGCCGGCCACGCCGCGCTGGTACATCGGCGTCTCGCGCACTTCCAGCGGCTTGTTCGGGTCGAGCGTGAGCAGGTCGTTCTTGATCACCCAGTCCTGCAGCAGCGGGATCTGGCGCCGGATCTCCGGGAGGAAGTTCTCGCGCGCGACGTGGCGGGCCGACAGCTTGTCGATCAGCATGCCGATCTTCTGGAAGCGGTCGTCCGGCTTGCGGGTGCCGGCCATGTAGCGCGGCCAGAGTTCGTCCGAGATCGCGTTCATGCGCGTCAGCAGTTCTTCGCGCGCGGCCAGGGCCTTGCGGAAGGTCTGCTCGGCGCTGCTGGCCGACTGGATCTCGAGCGCGAACTTCTGCTCATACAGGTCCCGGCCGATCCTGAACGGGCGCGCCTTGCCGTTTGCCGCCTGCTCCGCTTCCAGCCTGGTCAGGAAGTCGACATACGCGACCACGGCGGCACCGGCGTTGGCGATACGCTGCGCGAAGATCGCCTTTTCCTGCGCGTTCAGGATCGAATTTTGCGCTGCCTGGCCGAGGTCGGCCAGCACCACCAGGGTGCCCGGCGCCTGGGCGATCGCCAGCTGGGTGTGCTCGCGCGTCGGATTGACGATGCTTGCCTGGGCCGCCTGGTAATAAGCCGGCACGTTCGCCAGGCGCCGCAGGATGGTGCGCAGACGCTGCGGTTTCGCCGCATACTCCGTATTCAGGATCAGGTCGAGCGGCTGCGCGATGTTGTACAGCGCCGGGTTCCACTCGAACTCGCGGAAGCTCGTCAACCGCCAGCGGTCGGTTTCGAGCTTGTTGATCAACAGCGCCAGGTCGGTGCGCTGGCGCGGCGACAGCTGGCGCGTGTCGAGCTTGCGGAATTTCTCCCGCCATTCCTCGGCAAAGGCCAGCTTTTTCGCGCGGGTGGCGGCGTCGGGAATGGTCAGGTTGGCGGCGACGTCGAATTTGCCGACGGCGATGCCGCCTTCCGGATCGACGCGCCAGAGCGCCGTCAGGTACTGCATGCTGAGGCTGTCGGCGCGGCGGTCGAGGCGCTTCTCGTTCGCTGCGGGAGCGGGTGCCTGCACCTTCTCGCCGGCTGCCGCGGCGCCTGCGGCGGCGGCAGTGGCGGCGACAGCGGCGGCTTTGCCTTTGGCGCTGGATTTCTTTCCGGCTTTGGCGCTCGCCTTGGCCTTGGGAGCGGCCACGCGTTTCGTGGAACCCTTCGCTTTCACGACCTTCGCCGCTTTCGGCCTGGAGGATTGTTTGGTCTCTTTGGCGGCGGCTGGCGCCAGTGCGAGGCTGGCGATGATGGCTGCCAGCGCGAGTTTCGTTTTGATCATGTGTTCGGCCCGTAAATATGGAAAACATCGGGTGGGCGGCGCGCCGGAGCGCCTAACAAAAACCCATGGCGGCGTTGCATTCGTCTCGCCGTACTGGTGTACTGTCTTCGGCGATGTCGCCTCGCCCTCAGGGCCTTGCCCTGGGATTTTGTTAGACGCTCTTAGTCGAACGCGACAGCGCGCCAGATTAGCATTTTTGGCGCCCCTTGCGCTCGCCCGGGTTTGTAACAAATGTTGGGCCCAGCATGGCCAGTGCCGCCGCCGGGTCGAACAGGCGGGCGGCCTGCGTGTCCTCGGGCGGCAGCCAGTCGGGGAAGGGGACCTCGACGTTCTCGTGACGGCCCTGCGCGGTGTGCTGCTCGCTTACGCGCGCCAGGCGGGCCGTGTCGAGGAGGGGAGTGGTGGCCGCCAGCGCCGGCCACAGGCGCCCGTGCACCAGGGTGAGCTTGCCTTCGACCAGACGGCACACGAGGATGTCGGGGTCATCGTTCAGGGGCCGATGCCAGCACCACGCCCTGTTCGCGCACGAAGGCGCGTGCAGCCGCGGCATCCATCAGTCGACCACGCCCGCCCGGATCAGTTCCTGGTGGCGTGCGTTGACGAGCGCGACGGCGTCCTTGCCGCGCGCGATGTTGGTCAGCACGATCTCGCTGCCGCGGGTAAACCGGTGCCCGATCCGGATCGTGTACGAGCGCGTGGCCCAGCTTTTAAAGCCGTTCACGAACGTCGCTTCGTCCATGTCGCGCCACTTCACGCCGACGACACCCTTTTTCCAGGGCAGCACGCCGGAATGGACCCAGACGCCGAGGTCGTCGATGTACAGCTGCACGCTGCGCACCAGCAGGAATTCATAGGCGACCAGTGCCGCCGACAGCAGCAGCACGGCCAGCGCCGCCATCTCGTTCCACCGGAAGGAGACCGGCAGCAGCACCCCGAACAGGATCACCCCCAGCGCCGCCACGCCGGCATAGGCCAGCCACGACTTGACGCCGATGACCTGTGCCTGCGCAGCAGCGGGCGCGTTCGGTTCTTCCATGTGTCCTTCCGTGAAAAAGCGGCATCATCACATGGATCGCTTGCCGGCGCCAGAGGAAGGATCAAGCCCCCAATCCCTGCTGCAGCATCGCCAGCATGTCGGCGGGCGACATGCGCGCCGCGCTGTCCCCGCCCTCGAGCAGGCTCTCGGCCAGATCGCGCTTGTGGCGGTGCAGCTCGACGATGCCTTCCTCGATCGTGTGGCGGGCCACCAGCCGGTAGATCGTCACAGGCCGCTGCTGGCCCATGCGGTGCGCGCGGTCCGAGGCCTGGTCTTCCACCGCCGGGTTCCACCACGGGTCCATGTGGATCACGTAGTCGGCCGCCGTCAGGTTGATGCCGACCCCGCCTGCCTTCAGGCTGATCAGGAACAGATCGCCGTCGCCGGCCTGGAAGGCGTCGACCCGTTTTTTCCGCTCCTGCATCGGCGTCGACCCGTCGAGGTACTGGTAGCGGATGCCGCGCGCATCGAGGTGCCTGCGGATCAGCGACAGGTGGTCGACGAACTGGCTGAACACCAGCACCTTGTGGCGGTTTTCGAGCAGGTCATCCGCCAGGCGTGCGAACGCGGCCAGCTTGCTGCTGGCGATGCCCAGGCCGGGGGCGACCAGCTCCGGATTGCAGACGGCGCGGCGCAGCCGCATCATTTCGGCCAGGATCGCAATCGATTTCTGGCTTTGCGGCGCCTCCAGCGACGCCAGTTTATCGAGCGCTTCGCGGCGCAAGGATTCGTACAGGGCGGTTTCTTCGGCCGTGAGTTCGACCGGCAGCGCGATCTCGGTGCGCGGCGGCAGTTCGTTCAGGACCTGGCTCTTGGTGCGGCGCAGGATGAAGGGCTGCGTCAGGCGTTTCAAACGCGCACGGGCCCCGGCTTCGGCGCGCTTGTCCTGGGCTTTTTCGATGGGGCCGGCAAAGCGCAGCTGAAACTGGTCGGCGGTGCCGAGCAGGCCCGGATTGATGAACCGGAACAGGTTCCAGAGTTCTCCCAGGTGGTTTTCCAGCGGGGTGCCGGTGGCGACCATCCGAAAATCGCCCTGCAGCGCCATCACCGCCTGCGAGCGGCGCGTATGCGCATTTTTAAACGCCTGGGCCTCGTCCATCACGATCGTGTGCCAGCGCTTCTTCGCAAACAGCGGCGCTTCCAGTTGCAGCAGGCCGTAGCTGGCGACGATCAGGTCGAAGGGACCGGCGTCGTCGATGGTCGCGGCGCGCTCGCCCGGCCCGAAGAGTTTCACGTTCAGCGTCGGCGCGAAGCGGGCCGCTTCCGCAATCCAGTTGGTGCACACCGAGGTCGGCGCCACCACCAGCGTCGGACCGCCTGGCGCGCGCAGCAGGATCAAGGCCAGCGCCTGCAGGGTTTTACCAAGGCCCATGTCGTCGGCCAGGCAGGCGCCCACGCCCCAGTGCGCCAGGCGCGCCAGCCATGCAAAACCCTCGACCTGGTAGTCGCGCAGCTCGGCCTGCAGGGTCGAGGGCAGCTGCGGTTCGTAGGCGGCGTTTGCGGCCATCTTTTTGAGGTGGGCGCGCCAGGCTTTATCGGCCTCGACGCCGCCGGCTTCCAGGGCCAGCTCTTCCAGTGCGAAGCTGGCCAGCGGATGGACGCGCAGCGCCTCGTCGTTCGCATCGGTGTAGGCGGCCAGATCCATCAGGCGCCGGTGCAGCTCGTTGGTCAGCGCCACGAACTGGTTGTCGGCCAGCGCGACGAAGCGGCCCTCGCTGCCGCGCACCCGCTCCAGCAGTTCGCGCAGGTCGAGCACGCGGCCCTCGTCGACGACGATCTCTCCGTTGGCGGCGAACCAGTCCTTGTCGCGCTTGATGGTCAAGCGTACCGACTTGGACGCCACCTTCCGGCTCACGCGGAAGGGTTCGCCCTCGGGCCAGGCGATCACGACCTTGTCCGGGTCGAGCTCCTGCAGCTCGCTCACCAGTTCCAGGCAGGCGATCGGCGCGCCGAGCAGCCATTCGTCGTGTTCTTCTTCCGCGCTCTCGAGCGCACGGCAGGCGCCGATCAACTGGCGTTCGGCTTCGCGCTCGGCGTTCAGGTCGCGCCTGGCTTCGGTGCGCACGCCGTTGACATCGGCGATCACGCGCTCGGCGCCGCTGCCGGGCGCGTAATAGGCCCCCGTGCCCGGCAGCGGGCGCACCAGGATGCGCACGCGCAGGCCCTGGTTGTAGGGCAGCAGGTGTACGTGCAGGCGCGGGTCGGCATCGATCCGTTCGATGTCGGCCGCGCTGGCGCCGATGTCGGACTGCACGGTGACGATCGAGGAAATCGCGCCGATCGCCTGCAGCACCCGCGCTTCGGCCTCCAGGGGCACCACCAGGCTTTCGCCGACGATGGCGCCGATGCGGCGGTGCTCGTCGCGGATGCGCACCACGCGCAGGCGGGTCGGCGTCTCGCGCGTGACGACCACGTCGCCGGCGCCTTCGCGCACGGGCGGGCGCAGCGAGATCGTCACCTGCTCGCGCCCCGCTTTCACCAGCAGTTCGGGCTCGCCCGGCAGCAGCTCGACGCGGGTGCCGGGGGCGTCGAACCAGAACAGCAGCGGGTGGCCGATCAGGGCCGCCAGGGCTTTATCCAGGTCGAACTCGTAGCGCAGGCCGCTGCCGTAATACTGGCGCGCGGCGCCGATGGTCGACACCACCAATAAATCCTGTGCGGTGAGGAAGTCGAGCGTGGCCGCTTCTTCGGTCAGGCGTTTCAGGCCCATCGGCCGACCGCGGCTCCAGGCGCCCTGGCTGTCGCGCTTCTGTTCGCGCGGTTCGATTTCCTGCACGCCCAGGTGCGGGTCATAGCGGATCAGCCAGACCAGGCGCGACTCCTTGACCGCTTCCACGTTGACCGCCGGCTGCAGGTTGATCAGCGCGTTCAGCTGGCGTTCCCAGGGCTGCTCGCGCTCGAACCAGGCCGTCATGTCCGTAAAGCGGCCCTGCTGGCGCAGGGCGCTGGCGCGCGCCTCGAAGCCAACGGCGCCGGGGCCGCCCAGTTGCCCGAGGATGCCGGCCAGCTGGGCGCTGATCAGGTCGAAGCCGGCGCTTTCCGAGAGCGCCAGCGCTTCCTCCAGGCGCGCGCGCTGGGTCGACAGTTGCGGCATGCCGAGCCACCAGTGCAGCAGGGCGCGGAACAGGATCGGCTGCAGCGCCGTTTCCCAGTTGCGCGAGGGGAGCACCTCGGCGTCGACCGTGCCGCCGCGGATCTGGCGCAGCATGCTCAGTTGCTGGTAGACCGCCGTGTCATGGCTCTGCACCGCCCGCGTGGCGCTGTCGAGATAGCTTTCGGCCGCCTTCTGGTGTTTTGCGTCGCCACGGCGCAGCAGGGCCGTCACGTACAGGTGGCCGCCGATGCCCGTAAACACTGTCTTTCTCTTGCCGGTCTCGCGCCGCAACAGTTTCAAGGCCGCGTCGAAACCGACCAGCGCGTCGTCGAGCCCGTCGCGCAGGAGCACCAGCACGCTGCGGTAGAACAGGACAGTCGAGTCGTCCAGGTCTTGCAGCAGCAGGTTCGCGTCGTCGAGGCGTCCGCACAGGATCAGGTGCTCGGCCAGCGCCTCGCCCAGCTCGAGCGAGGCGTTGCCGTCGGCCGCCAGGGTTTCGGCATAGGCGCGGATCGCAGGCGCGATGACCGGCTCGCGCTGTGCATGCCTGACCAGCACCGCCAATACCCCGTGCCGCAGTGCCGGATTGATGCGCTCGAGCAGTTCGGGCTCGAACGGGCGCGCGCAGATATCGACCAGTGGGTGCAGGTAGGCCGCCTCATGGCAGCGCAGGCAGGCGTCCAGCAAGGGAAAGACGGTCTTCGGGCCGTCGCCGCCAATCAAGGCCATGCGCAGCTGCGCCAGGCCCTGGCGGTAGCTGCGCAGCACCGGGGTGCCCTGCCAGTCGCGCCGCAGCGGACTGACGAGCTCGAACACCTCGCGCATCTCGTTAAAGCGGCCGCTGCGCAGCAGGGATGCCATCGCCGGCCATGCTGCCTCGGGTGTGACGACGGTGCCGCGCGACGCCAGTTCGCCGGCCAGGCCGCGTTCGCGCAGCCGGGCCAGTTCTTCAGCCAGCGCGTCTTCGGAGCTGAATTCGCCCAGCGCCTCGAGGTGCTCGCGCAGGCGCGTGCGCCCAAAAGGCTCGCCGGCGAGCGCGAGCAGGCCCAGGACCAGCTTCTGGTGAGCCGTGCAGGCGGCAAAGGCGTTGAACAGGCTCGCTTCGCTCATGCAGCCAGGTTCTCGATCTCCAGAGGCGCCAGCCCCGCTGGCGCCGGAATACCAAATACGCGCAAATAAAACGCCAGCTCCGCCTCCAGGGTGCGCACCACGCTGTCGGCCTTGCGGAAGCCGTGCCCCTCCCCCTCGAGCGTGATGTAGGCGACCGGCACGCCGCGCCGGCGCAAGGCCTCGACCATGGTTTCCGACTGCTGCGGCGGCACCACCTTGTCGTCCAGTCCCTGGAAGAAGATCATCGGGCGTTTTAACGCATCGGTGTGGTGGATCGGCGAACGGGCACGGTAGACGGCGTCGGCCTGCGCCTTCGGGGCGATCAGGTATTCGTTGTAGTGCGATTCGAACTTATGCGAGTCGGCGTCCAGTCCTGCCAGGTCGGACACGCCGTAATAGCTGGCGCCGGCTTTGAAGACGTCGTGGAAGGTGAGGGCGGCCAGGGTCGTCAGGCCGCCGGCGCTGCTGCCGCGGATCAGCAAGCGCTCGGGGTCGGCCAGGCCCGACTCGGCCAAATGGCGTGCGCCGGCCACGCAGTCCTCGACGTCGATCACGCCCCATTGTCCCTTCAGCAGGTCGCGGTAGGCGCGCCCGAAACCGGTGCTGCCGCCGTAGTTCACATCCAGCACGGCAAAGCCGCGGCTGGTCCAGAACTGGGTCGCCAGTTTCAGGGTGCTGGTGGCCATGCCGGTCGGGCCGCCGTGGCCGATCACGATCAGCGGCGGCAGCTCTCCCGGCTGCGCTTCGAAGTCGGCGTTCGCCGGGGCGTAGTGGAAAGCGTAGGCGGTGCGCCCGTTGGCGCTGCGGTAGCGGATGCTGCGTGGGACCGACAGGTAGCCGACATCCGGCAGGTTCTCGCTCGAGCGCACCAGCACCGTGCGCTTGCCCGTGTCCGGGTCGATCAGGGCCAGTTCCAGCGCGATCGTCGGCGAGCCGGCCAGCACCGCCACGTACCTGGGCGAGACGCGCAGTTCGCGGATTTCTTCATAGGGCGTCTCGATCGGTTCCAGGGTGCAGCCGCGGGTGGACAGGCGCCCGAGGCGGCTGACGCCATCCTCGATATAGGTGCAGACGATCTCGTCCTCGGAGCGGAAACCGTACATCGAGCCGCCGAAACTCCAGTGCGGCCCGCCGAATTCCGCTTCGCGCGGGCACAGCGGGTGCACCACGCCATCCTCGAAGCGGTACAGGTTCCACCAGCCGCTGCGGTCGGACACGAAGTACAGCATGCCGCCTGGCGACCACTCGGGCTGGCAGATCGACTCGTCCAGGCCGCCGGCGATCAGGCGGCCGTCGACCAGGCTGCCGTCTTCCTGCACGTCGGCCACCCACAGTTCGGTGCCCTGCCAGGGCATGCGCGGATGGTCCCAGCTCAGCCAGGCGAGCTGGCGCCCGTCGGGCGACAGGCGCGGCGCCGCATAAAAATCGTTGCCGTCGACGAGGATGGTTTCACTACCATCGAAGCCGACCGCGCAGATGGTGTTCACCGGATAGGCTTCGCCCGCCAGGTGGTCTTCGCGCACGGCGATCAGGCGATTGCGGGCGCGGTCGGGCACGAAGTCGGCGTAGCGCACCGCTTCTTCCCTGGTGAACACGTCCGGTGCGCCATCGCCCTCGACCCGGTACAGGTGGCTGTCGGTGAAATGCGAGAACCAGACCGTGCCCGCGTCGACCGCATAGGCGCCGCCGCCGTACTCGTGCACGCGGGTGCGCACGCTGAACGGGGCGGGCGTGGGTTCGTCGATGGTGCCGGCGCGCCAGCGCTGCAAGGTGGTTCGGCCCGCTTCGCTGGCGCGCCCGGCCAGCCATAGCACGTCGTCGCCGTCAAGCGCGACCTGGGACAGGGGCGTGGCGCCGGCCGCCACCACGGCGGCGCTGATCGGGGAGGTCCAGGTGCCGCAGGGAGCGGCCTGTTTGCGGTTCGGCTGGGTCATGGCGGTCGGCATTCGATCAAAAAGGTTGGAACCGCATTATAAGAGCCCGGCCGCGCGGGCAGAGTCACGGCTGGTATTGGCCTGCCTGCAGGATTTTCCTGCCTCCAGATGTGGCAACGGCGGGCCCGGTTTCCCGGGCCCGCCGTCCTTACTGCAGCTACGCCGTCGCTGTTATTTGCCGCTGTCCTTCTTGGTGATGAACACGCTGGCGATACAGCTGCCTGCGATCAGCACCGCCACGATCGTCAGCGAGGCCTGCACCGGCACGTGATACCACGGCATGATCAGCATCTTGGTACCGATGAAGGTCAGCACCATCGCCAGGCCATATTTCAGCAGGTGGAAGCGGTCAGCCACGTCTACCAGCAGGAAGTACAGCGCACGCAGGCCCAGGATCGCGAACATGTTCGACGTGAACACGATGAACGGGTCGGTCGTGATGGCGAAAATGGCCGGGATCGAGTCCACCGCGAACACCAGGTCCGTCACCTCGATCAGGATCAGCACCAGGAACAGCGGGGTCACGTAGCGTACGCCATTCTTGGTGACGAAGAACTTCTCGCCGTGGTCGCCTTCGGCCACCTTCAAATGCTTGCGCGCGAAACGCAGCACCGGGTTGTTCGCCACATCCGGTTCCTTGTCGACCGCCACCAGCATCCGCAGGCCGGTGTAGAGCAGGAAGGCACCGAACAGGTACAGCACCCAGCTGAATTCGCTCACCACCCAGGCACCCGCGCTGATCATGATGGCGCGCATCACGATTGCACCCAGGACGCCGTAGATCAGGACCCGGCGCTGGTACTGCTGGGGTACCTGGAAGGCGGTGAAGATCAGCAGGAACACGAACACGTTGTCGACCGAGAGCGCCTTCTCGATCAGGTAGCCCGAGAAGAACTCGAGTGCCTTCTGGTCGGCGATCTCCGAACCGACAGTGTCGGTCAGGTACCACCACAGCCCGCCGTTGAACAGCAGTGCCAGGCTGACCCAGACCAGCGACCAGATGCCGGCTTCCTTGACGCTGACCTTGTGTGCCTTGTTGCCCCCGAAGACAAACAGGTCGAGGGCCAGCATGATCACGACGAAACCGACGAATACGGCCCACATCGGGCCGCTTGCAATACTTTCCAAACCGTTCATTCAAAACTCCATGTCATCACGAGAGGGTCGACGGGCCGTCATCGCGGCGGTCGTGCACGCCGGCGGATGCGCCGTCGGGGGTTTCCGGCTGGGCCGGCAGGCGGGTGTGGGCGACATGGCGCGTACGTTCGACCCGCTTCACCACGGCGCGATCGGCACGCCCGGCGGCGCGGTCGATGGCGGCATACAGGTCGGCTTCGGTATCCTCGATGATGATGTCGCGGCCGCCGTCGAGCTGGACCTGGATCTTGCAGCGCTTGTCGACGCCGCCGCGCGGGCCGTTGATATCGGACAGCCACACGACCAGCTTGCGCATGTGCTGCCTGGCCCAGCCGAGCGCAGTGGCCAGGCGCTGCTGGGTATAGGAACGCAGGGCATCCGTCATCGTGAAGCCGTTAGTCTGAATGGTCATACGCATGGTATTCTCCAGTTGAGTTGAGGTCCCACTATAAAGCGTTCTCGATACATCGTGCAAATCGAATATAGTTTAGTATCACTTCAATTTTTTCGATCTCTCGAAGGCCTTCGTGTCCTCTCTCAACTACAAACACCTGCGCTATTTCTGGATGGTAGCGAAAACCGGCAGCATCGCCAAGGCCGCCGCCCAGCTGCATCTGACGCCGCAATCGATCTCCGGCCAGTTGACCGAATTTGCAGCTACGCTCGGCGTGGAACTGTTCCGGCGCGCAGGGCGCAACCTGGAGTTGACCGACACCGGGCGCCGGATCATGAGCTACGCCGAGGACATCTTCACGACCGGCGACGAGTTGCTCGAACTGGTGCGCGACGAGACCTTCACGACGACGGTCGCGTTTCGTGTCGGCTGTGCCGATTCGGTATCGAAGCTCATCGCCTGCCGCCTGGTGGAACCGGCCCTGCAGCTGTCCGAGCCCGTCAAGCTGATTTGCCGCGAAGGCCGGCTCGACAGCCTGGTGGCGGACCTGGCCGTCCACCGGCTCGACCTGGTCATCGCCGACCGGACGATCCCGGCGCACTTCAGCGTGCGCGCCTACAATCACCTGCTGGGCGAAAGCCCGATGACGGCCTTCGCCGCGCCGGCGCTGGCGGCACGCCTGGGGGAGTTCCCGGCCTGCCTCCACAATGCGCCGCTACTGCTGCCCGGCGAAGATTTCGCGATCCACCAGCGCCTGCTGCGGTGGCTGGAGCGCAGCGAGGTGCACCCGCACGTGGTGGGAGAGTTCGACGACAGCGCCATGATGCAAGCCTTCGGCCAGTCGGGCGCCGGCATCTTCTTCGCGCCGACCGTCATTGCCGCGCAGGTGAGCAAGCAATACCAGGTGGTCGCGCTCGGCCAGGTCGATTCCGTGGTCGAGCAGGTGTATGCGCTTACCACCGAGCGGCGCATGAGCCATCCGGCCACGGTGGCGATCAGTCGCCTCGCGCGCGACCAATTGTTTGCCTGAAGCGTATGTCCGCCTCGGAAGACAGACGAACCGGCAGGGCCGCCGGCAACAGGGCGGCCTTGCCCGGTTCCGGCGGCCGGCTGGCCCTCAGACGGGCGCACTCCTGGCGCCGAAACTGCTCATGAGGTTGCGGTAGTCCGGGATATGGTTGGAAAACAGCGTCCCCAGCCCTTCGATGTCGTTGCGCCAGTCGCGGTGCAGCTCGCAGGCGGCGCCGAACCAGGTCATCAGTTGGGCGCCGGCGTTCGACATCCTGTCCCAGGCCGCGTTACGCGTGAATTCGTCGAAGGTGCCGGAGGCGTCGGTGACGACGAACACCTCGAAGCCCTCGGCAAGCGCCGCCAATGCCGGGAAGGCGACGCACACTTCGGTGACGACGCCGGCAATGATGAGCTGCTTCCTGCCGGTGGCCTTCACCGCGTTTACGAACTCCTCGTTGTCCCAGGCGTTGATCTGGCCGGGGCGGGGAATGTAGGGGGCGTCCGGAAACAATTCCTTGAGTTCGGGCACGAGCGGACCATTCGGCCCGTTCTCGAAACTCGTGGTCAGGATCGTCGGCAGCTTGAAATATTTCGCCAGGTCCGCCAACGCCAGTACGTTGTTCTTGAACTTGTCGGGATCGATATCCCGCACGAGCGACAGCAAGCCGGCCTGATGGTCGACCATGAGAACGGCCGCGTTGTTCTTGTCGAGACGTGGATATGGAGTAGCCATTGCGATTTCCTCCCTCAAACAAAATGTCCGGACACTGCGCATGCCGGGCGGTGCAAGGAGCCTGCACCTGTCCAGCAAATGCGGATCCCCGGGTTCAAGGACCATCATAGGACACGGCGGGCATCCGGCAATGAATCGGCCCGCGCGTACGCGCCCGGCTGCCGGCCTGCACTGGCAGGCCATATCGGCAAGTTGGAGGCGGGGGGCGTCAGGTCGTTCCGGCGCGGACCGTTCGCGGCAGGGCCAAGGAATGCGATAATAGCCGTCCTCCGACGCCATCCATTGTCAGCCATGCCACAATTTGCCCCGCTCAAGAACGACACCTTCCTGCGCGCGCTGCTGCGCCAGCCGACCGACTACACGCCGGTGTGGCTGATGCGGCAGGCCGGCCGCTACCTGCCCGAATACCGCGCCACGCGCGAGCGCGCCGGTTCGTTCCTGGGCCTGGCGAAGAACCCGGACTACGCCACCGAAGTGACGCTGCAGCCGCTCGACCGCTATGCGCTGGACGCGTCGATCCTGTTCTCGGACATCCTGACGGTCCCCGATGCGATGGGCCTGGGGCTGTATTTCGCCGATGGCGAAGGGCCGAAGTTCGAGCGTCCGCTGCGCACCGAGGCCGAGGTGA
>JBBWZO010000314.1:0-3585 GCA_039649125.1 Massilia sp.
AAAGTGCGATCCAGATCCCAACCGAGATGATCCACTACGGCACCACCAAAACCGCCCAACTCGCCGTTTCGCGCGGTCTTGCCGAAGCGGTGGCGGGCACCGGCATTACGGTCAACAGCATTCTTCCTGGCCCCACCAGGTCGCGCGGCGTCAGGGACTTTGTCGAATCGCTGGGCGAGGCGCAAGGCATGTCGTTCGAGCAGACCGAGAAGGAGTTCTTCGAGAAGGCGCGTCCGACCTCGCTCATCAAGCGGTTTGCCGCGCCGGAGGAAGTCGCTTCGCTGGTGGCGTATATTGCCAGCCCGCTAGCGTCCGCCACCACGGGCGCAGCGTTGCGTGCGGATGGGGGAGTGGTGAAAAGCGTGGTTTGAATTCGTCGGTCATGCCTATCCCGCCATGCATTTGCACGCCTTCCTGCACGGCCACAACGAGGACGGCGCCGGTGCCTGGAGAGCCGCCCAGCCCGGGCGCAACGCCTGGCGCCACCCTGCCGGCGCGCGGCCGGGCACTGGCTGCCGATGCGGAAACCCACGCCGAAGCCGTCGTGACGCTTGCAAAGCGCAGGAGATCGGCGCACGATGAGTACGAATACTCGAGTCGACAACCACAAGGAGACAGCCGATGATCAAGGTGAGCGTGATGTATCCAAATGGCCCGGACGCCCGTTTCGACGAGGTCTACTACCGGGACCGGCACATGCCCATGGTGAAGAACTTGATGGGCGACTATTGCAAGTACTACGCGGTCGACCGGGCGATTCCCGCCGGCTCGCCGGCCTCAAACGCGCCGTTCATCGCCATGGGCCACCTGTTCTGCGAATCGGTCGATGCCTTCCAGGCCGGCTTCGGCCCGCATACGAAGGAAATCATGGCCGACATTCCCAACTACACCAACCAGACCCCCGTAATCCAGATCAGTGAAGTGCTGGTCGGATGAGCTCAGCCGAACCTTCCGGCTCCTCATCTGAACAAAGCGCGGACGGAAGACCAGCGCTTCCGTCCCTGCGGCTTTTCAAAGCGCAGGGACACAAGACTCAATAAGCGTTCAGGCGCGCCCAGCGGTCCGCGTGAAAACGCGCGTCGCCCAGCAATTCCTCCGCCACGCGCGCGCGCTTCATGAAGAAGCCGATCTCGAACTCGTCGGTCATCCCGATCCCGCCGTGCATCTGCACGCCTTCCTGCACGGCCAGCGTGGCAGTCGCGCCGGCGCGCGCCTTGGCGGCCGATACGCTGGCCGCCGCGCTATCGGACGCGGCATCGAGCTGCTGCTGCGCATGCAGCACGGCGGCGCGGGTGATCTCGATCTCGCAATACAGGCTCGCTGCCCGGTGCTGCAGCGCCTGGAAGCTGCCGATGATCTGGCCGAACTGGCGACGCTCCTTCAGGTAGGCCTGCGTGCGCTCGAAGGCTTCCTCGGCAATGCCGAGCAGTTCGGCGGACAAGGCAGTGCGGCCGATGTCGAGCACGCCGTCGAGCTGGCCCCAGCCCTGCCCCACTTCGCCGATGACCGCGTCCGCACCGACCTGCACGTTCTCGAAACCGATGCGCGCGGCATTGTGGGCATCGACCATGACCGTGCGCTCGCGCCGGACACCGGCGGCCCTGCCGTCGACCAGGAACAGCGTGATGCCTTCCTTGCCGTTGTCTTCTCCCGCCGTGCGCGCCGCCACGATCAGGATGTCGGCAACGTGGCCGTCGACGACGAAGGTTTTTTCGCCATCGAGGCGATAGCCGTCCCCATCCGATCGGGCGCGCACGCGATGGCGCTGCGGCGCATGCCGGCCAGCTTCGTCCAGCGCCAGGGCCATCAACAGCTCGCCGCGCGCAAGCAGGGGCAGGTAGCCCTCCTGCTGCGCCGCGCTGCCATGGCGCGCCAGCATCGCCGCCCCCAGCACCGCCGTCGAGAAGAACGGCACCGCCGTGAGATTGCGCCCGACCGCCTCCATGATCGCGCCCGCTTCGACCTGGCCCAGGCCCAGTCCACCATGGGCTTCGGGCACCAGCACGCCGGTAAAGCCCATCTCGGCAAAATGCTTCCACAACGTGCGCGAGAAACCATCCTCGTCGCGGGTGTCACGCAAGGCGCGCAGCTGCGCCACCGGCGCGTTGTCCTTCATGAACAGCGGCGCGCTCTCGCGCAGCATCTCTTGTTCCTGGTTGAGTACGAGTGCCATGGTTCTCTCCAGAAGTGTGCCGCTCACGCGTCCGGCAGGCCGAGGATGCGTTTGGAAATGACGTTCAGCTGGACTTCGGCCGTGCCGCCCTCGATCGAATTGGCTTTGCTGCGCAGCCACTCGCGCGCGAGCTCGCCGTCGCGGCTGCCTTCACCCTCCCATTCGAGGGCGGCGCTGCCGCCGCAGGCCATCAGCAACTCGTGCCGCCGCTTGTTCAGTTCGGCGCCGTAGTACTTCAGCACCGACGAGAATGCCGGATGGCCTTTGCCTTCGCGCGCCAGCGCGCCGCTGCGCTCCAGCAGCAGGCGAAACGCCGCCTCGTCGATCTCGAAACGCGCGATGTCGGCGCGCAGCACCGGCTCGTCGAGTTCGCCGCGTTCGTTGAGGCCCAGCGTGCGCGCCGCGACGTTCCCAAGCGCCGGCGGCCGGGCGCGCTCACCCATTGCCCCGATCATGTCGCGCTCGTGCGTGAGCAGGTATTTCGCGATCGTCCAGCCCTCGTTCAGCTCGCCGACCAGGTTGCTCTTTTCCACCCGCACGTTGTCGAAGAAGGTTTCGCAAAACGGCGACTTGCCCGAGATGAGGGTGAGCGGGCGCGTCGTGACGCCCGGGGACGCCATGTCGAACAGCAGGAAACTGATGCCCTTGTGCTTGCTCGCCGAGAAATCGGTGCGCACCAGGCAAAAGATCCAGTCGGCCTGGTCCGCGTACGAGGTCCACACTTTCTGGCCGTTGACGAGGAAATGGTCGCCATGGTCGTCGGCCCGGGTTTGCAGCGAGGCCAGGTCGGACCCGGCATTCGGCTCGGAATAGCCCTGGCACCAGCGGATCTCGTCGCGCGCGATCGGGGGCAGGTGGCGGCGCTTTTGCGCTTCGCTGCCGTATTTCAGCAGCGCCGGCCCCAGCATCCAGATACCGAAGCTTTGCAGCGGCACGCGGCAGCCGAGCGCCTCCATTTCCTGGCGCAGCACGGCGGCCTGTTCGCCCGACAGGCCGCCGCCGCCATACTCGACGGGCCATTCCGGCACGGTCCAGCCGCGCCCGGCCATGCGCTCGAGCCAGAGGCGCTGCGCCCCGGAACTGAAGCGCATCCGGCGCCCGCCCCAGGGGATCTCGTCGTTGCCCGCGAGCGGCAAGCGCATCTCGGGCGGGCAGTTTTCTTCCAGCCAGGCGCGCGCTTCCTCGCGAAAGGCTTGCAGCTGTTCCATGGTCGCTCCTTCAGATGGTGACGCCGCCATCGACCACGATGCTCTGGCCGGTGACGAAACTGCCCGCGCGCGAGGCAAGGTAGACGGCGGTGCCGGCGATCTCGTCGGGCTCGCCGATGCGGCGCAGCGGCGCCGTCTCGTTGACCTGTTTCAGGCGCTCCGGGTCTTCCCACAGCGCGCGGGCGAAGTCGGTCCGGATCAGGC
>JBBWZO010000326.1:0-3778 GCA_039649125.1 Massilia sp.
ACTCAAAGACTTCCGCGCCATTGCAACGCGCTACGACAAGCGCGGCCATAACTTCCTCGCTGCCGTGACCGTGGCAACAATTATCTTATGGCTCCTATGAACTCAGTCAGACACACCCTAGCGCAGCGCGCGAGGCTGGCATACTGCCGGGCATGCGCTTGGTGTCACCAAAAAATGTAAAGACAGCTGTTGTGCCAAAGATACTGAACAACGGGGCGGACTGACATGCGGCGGCCTAGGCGTCGCGCAATTCGCCATTGCAGCGAACCCGGTCGCGTCCTCCGGATTTGGCGGCGTACAAGGCCGCGTCCGCAGTCGCCAGCAGGTCCTGCGGGGCGCGGCCGCCCCTGGTCGGAGCGAAGGCCGCGACCCCGGCACTGATCGTGACGATCCCGGCCGGATTGCCCGCATGCGGAATATGCAGGTCGTGGACGGCCTGGCGCATCTTCTCCGCCACCGCCATCGCCCCGGCCAGGTCGGTACGCGGCAGCAGCACCGCCAGTTCCTCCCCGCCGTAGCGCGCGGCGAGGTCGCCGGCCCGCTGCCGCGCGCCGCTGATCGCGCCGCCGATCCGGCGCAGGCAGTCGTCGCCGCCCGGGTGGCCGTAGATGTCGTTGTACGGCTTGAAGTAGTCGACGTCGATCATCACCAATGCCAACGAGGTGCCGCCGCGTATCGCGCGGTTGAATTCGGCACTCAGCACCGCGTCGAACTGGCGCCGGTTGGGGAGGCCGGTCAGGCCATCGTGCAATGCCAGCGCCACCAGCGACTCGTTGCGCGCTTCCAGCGCCTGCTTGGCTTCGCGCAGCTGGACCGTCAGCTTTTCGCGGATGCGCAGCTGGCGGACCAGGCGGCGTCCCAGCAGGGCCAGCGCGGCCATCACCAGCACCAGCGCGCCGCCGTTGTACCCGGTGTCGGCCCGCCAGTTGGCCAGGAGTTCCTGCTTCGACAGGGCGACCGCGACCAGCATCGGATAGCCCTCGACACGCCGGTAGCTGTAGAGCCTCTCGATATTGTCGGCGCGCGCCGTGAGCATTGCCGTGCCGACCGGGCCGTTGGCACGGTAGTGGCGAAACACCGGCCCGTCGGCGATGTTCCGCCGGTTGGTCGTCTCATCCTGCGCGCGCCGCACCAGAAGGGCGCCATCGTCCAGCGCCAGGAAGATCGTGCCTTCCTGGCCGATGTCGAAGCTGTCGTAGAACTGCTTGAAGTGCTGCAGATCGATGGCCGCCACGGCCACCCCCGCAAAGCTGCCGTGCGGGTGCTCGACCCGGCGCGTGACGGTAATGATCCACTCGCCCGTCGACAGGCTGCGCACCGGCTGGCCAATGTAGGGATGGCCGCCCGGGTGCTCGCGGTGGTACCTGAAATAGTCGCGCACCGCAGCGTTCACCTTGCTCACCCCGGAGACCTGCGAGTTGAGCAACTGGCGCCCGTCGGCGTCGAACACGAACACGCCAAACAGCTGGGGCAGATCGGCGGCGCGCAGCAGTTTGCGCAGGCGCGCCAGCGACGCGGCGCCGGTGCCATCGGTTTCCAGCCGCTCGACCACGCCCAGCAGCACGGTGTCGGCCACCCTGACCGTGTTCTCTGCATGCTGGGCCAGCGCGCGCGCCATGTTCGAGGTGGCGGTCTGGGTATCGCGCAGTTGGTCATGGCGGGCATACCAGCGGTTCCACACGAACTCGGCGGTGAGCGACAGGCACACCAGGACGACGAAGGCCACGGCCGCGACGGTGAGCGGCCGTTTCCTGTCGTCGAGCTGGGATGGCTGCGGCAGAATACGGTATTGAAGCGGCATGGTCGTCAGGTCACGCGGTGGTGTCCGGACCGGGCGCGGCCGCTTTCGCCGGCGTTGCGGCCCGGCTGGCGATGAACGCATCAAACTGGTCCACCGGTATCGGTGGACTGAACAGGTAGCCCTGGAACGCGTCGCAGTTGTGGCGCGCCAGGAAGTTGCGCTGGGCGTCGGTTTCGACGCCCTCGGCAATGACGGCGAGCCCCAGGCTTTGCCCCAGCGTTACCACGGCATGGGCGATCGTGGCGGCATTCAGGTCGGTCAGCACATCCCTGACGAACGACTGGTCGATCTTGAGCTGGTCCAGCGGCAGCCGCTTCAGGTAGGCCAACGAGGAATAGCCGGTGCCGAAATCGTCCAGCGAAAAGCCGAGGCCGTGCGCCTTCAGCGTGACCATGGCCGCGATCGTCTCTTCCACATCGTCAATCAGTGAGCCCTCGGTGACCTCCAGCTTGAGGCGGCGCGGATCGGCGCCGGTGCGTTCGAGTACCGCCAGCACGTAGCCGACGAAGTCCGGATGGCGGAACTGGCACGCGCTCATGTTGACGGCGAGGGTCAGGTGGGAGGTGGCATGCGAGCGGGCCCAGGCGGCCAGTTGGGTGCAGGCCGCTTGCAGTACCCAGCGGTCCAGTTCCAGGATCAGGCCGGTCTCTTCGGCGAGCGGGATGAATTCGGCCGGCGATACCAGTCCGCGCTGCGGGTGGCGCCAGCGCACCAGCGCCTCGGCCCCGGTCGGGACGCCGCCGGCGTCCACCTGCGGCTGGTAATGCAGCGTGAATTCGTTGTTCTGCAAGCCCTGGCGCAGGTCGGCCAGCAGCGCCCTGCGCGCGCTGGGCACCTGCACCAAGCCGGGTTCGGCGAAGCGGGCCGGATGACCGTCCGCCACCTGCTTGTGGATCGCGAGAATCGCGAATGGCTGGCCTTGTTCATCCGCCAGGCAAGCCCAGCATGCCTGCGCCGCCAGGATACTACCGTCCTTGCGGGGCTGTGTGATCTCGCCGTTCCATTCGCCGTGCGTGTACACCGCCTTGCAGGCGTCCGCGAACACCGTGCCGTCCGCGGGCAACAGGGTATGGAGCGGACGGCCGAGCACCTCGGCGGCGCTCCAGCCATACAGGAGCTCGGCATGTTTATTCCACAGCCGGATCCGATGGTCGATGCCGAGCACGATGATCGCGTCGCCCACCCGGTCGAGCAGCGCGGGCATGAGCAGGCGCGCGAGCCGGTCGGCGTCCGGGGCGATTCGGGGGGCACGGAGTGCAGATGAAGTGCAGTGGCGAGATTGCTCGCGCGGGGCGGTTTTGTCCATGCCGAAAGTATGCGCAAGCTGGCGCGTCCGGGCTGTCGTGGCTTCCAGCCATCTTTGTAGTGGATACCCTACAAAACGTAGGAGTAAGCCTAGGGGGCGGATGGCACCGGGCCGCAAAATGCCTATGAGCTCGTGAAGCAGGCGTTGCGCCTGGATGGAGCGGCTGCTGCGTCAACCTCCCCGGGTGGACGGAGGATGCACCGATCTCGGTTGCCGAAGCGGCCAGGCCATACTTGCTGTGTCGCTCATGGCCGCACTCCTGTGACGGCTTTGTTGCGCGGATGGTCGTGACGCGCTGGGGGGACGTTCTGGTATCTGAAACTGAGGAAAGCATAACAAATCACCGTCGCGGTCAGGCCAAGCAGCATGTAATCGGTCCTGGGCAACAGCAGGGCAAACCCGGTCAACAGGAAGACGACCAGGGTGTTGACGACCAGGTGGGGCCGCAGCTCGGGACGTTCCATGAAATAAGCGTACTGCTTGCCAACGAAAAAGCAGACCGCGCCGATGACCGACAGTATCCGGAAATCGGCTGGCACCATGTCGTCCAGGATCGCGTGCCCGATCAGGCTGGCCAGGATCGACAGGCCGATGAAGACGAACAAGTGCGAGTAGAGGATCGAATGGCCGGTCGTGAGCTTCTGTTCGGACAGCAGGTGAAAACTGTCGAA
>JBBWZO010000345.1:0-25886 GCA_039649125.1 Massilia sp.
CAACCGGATCTACCAGAAGTTCGGCCTGAACGACCTGGAACAGCTGGAAGACGCGCCCGAGTACCAGCCCGGCCTGGTGCTGACGCCGGAACTGATCCAGCAGTTCCTGACCGGGAAGGTCAAGGAACCCGCCTGAAGCTGCTGCCAGGCCTCTCCGCCGGGCGCGCTTCGGCGTCCGGACGGACGGCCTTCGATAATGAACGAGGAGATGACATGATGTGGTCGAGATGGATGAAGAAGGCAGGCGCCGCGGCGATCATGCTGGCGCTGGGATTTTCTGCCGCAGCCCAGGATAGTGCGCTGCTGCGCTACGAGGGAGCGGACCGCCACCAGAAACTGGTGGCGGCGGCAAAGAAAGAAGGGACGTTCACGCTCTATACGACCATCGCGGAAAAGGATATCCCGGCGCTGATCGTTCCCTTCGAACGGAAGTATGGCATCAAGGTCAGGCTGTGGCGGGCCGGCACCGACAAGGTGCTGCAGCGTACCCTCACCGAGGCCGCGGCCAGGCGCCATGAGGTCGATGCGGTCCATCTCGGCACGCCCGAACTGGAAGCGATGTACCGCGAGAAGATCCTGCAGCCGGTCGTGTCGCCGCATTTCCCGAACCTGATCAAGGGCGCCGTGCCGGCCCACCGCGAGTGGGCGGGCACCCTGTTGTCGGTATGGGTACAGGCCTACAACACCAAGCAGCTGAAGAAGGAAGACCTGCCGAAGACCTACCAGGATCTGCTCGACCCGAAATGGAAGGGCAAGCTGGGCATCGAGGCCAAGGTGCAGGAATGGTACTCGACCGTGGTGACCGACATGGGCGAGGAGAAGGGCGTCAAGCTGTTCAAGGATATCGTCGACCGCAACGGCATCTCGGCGCGCAAGGGGCATTCGCTGCTGAACAACATGGTCATCGCCGGCGAAGTGCCGCTCGCGCTCACCGTGTACAACTACATGCCGCAGTCGGCCAAGGAAAAGGGCGCGCCGATCGACTGGTTCGTGCTGGAGCCTGCGGTCGCCCGTGCGAACGGCATCGGCATCGCGCGCCACGCGCCGCGCCCCAACGCGGCGGCCCTGTTCTACGACTACATGCTGTCGCCCGAGGTGCAGAAGCTGCTCGTCAGCATGGACTACGTCCCCACCAACATCAAGGTGCCGTCACCGCTCGCCAAAAACCTGCGCATCTCGCTGGTCGATCCCGCGATGACGCTGGACCAGATCGACAAGTGGACGAAATCGTTTGAGGACGTGGTGACCAAGCGCGGCGGGCAGTGAGGCCAGACCAACGAGGAGCAACGATGGAAGCAACGACGACAATGCCGGCGCCACACAGGAAATCCTTCGCGGACGTGTGGATGATCACGCTGGTTTCGAACGCCAGCGCCGCGCCATCCGGCGCCCGGCCGTCATAACGGCGCGCATCATGGGAGAACTACTGGCGCTGTTCTCGGCGTGCTGCTTCGCCGCCTCCAACATCACGATCGCGCGCGGGGTCAAAGGGAAGGACCAGGATAACGGGGCCTTCCTGTCGATCCTGATCACCGCCCTCATGGCCGGCGGGGTTTGGATCGCGGCCGGGCCGGGCGGCGGGCCGCGGCCGGGCCCGGTCAGCCTGCTGTGGTTCGCGGCGGCCGGCGTGCTGACGATGTTCATCGGGCGGGTCTTCCTGTTCGCGTCGGTACAGCACCTGGGCGCAGTGCGCGCCTCGGCGGTCAAGCGCCTGAACCCGGTGTTTTCCGTCCTGCTTGGCGTACTGGTGCTGGGCGAGTCGATCGACTCTTTCACTGCGATCGGGATGCTGCTGATCTTTTCCAGCTTCGCGGTGCTGGTGCGGCATTCGCTGCAGGCAGACGGCGCTGGGAGAGGGCCGCGCGATGCGCCCCGGGAATCATGGCAGTCCAGGCTGAAGTCGCTGGGATTCTTCTATGGACCGGTGTCGGCGCTGGCCTATGCGGTCGGCTATGTCGCCCGCAAGCAGGGACTGGCGCTGGCACCCGACGCCGCCTTCGGCACCATGGTGGGGGCGTTGGTCGGCGCGCTGGTGTTCGTGATCGCGGCGCGCTTCGTGGACAGCTACCGGGCCTCGCTGCGCGCTGCCTTCACCTGCTTCAACCCCTGGCTGTTCGCCGCGGGCGTACTGAGTTCGACCGGCCAGCTGCTGTACTTCGCGGCGCTCAGCCATACGACGATCTCGCGGGTGGCGTTGGTGACGTCGATGGAGGTGTTCGTGACCATCTTCCTCAGCGTGATCATCCTGCGCAAGACCGAGCAGCTGAACGCCGCCACCCTGCAGGCCGCCGGTCTGGGCGTCGCCGGCACCCTCTTCATCTTGCTTCATTAGGCCCGGACCCCGGCGGGCCGGGCGGCGTTCAGCCGTTGGCGACCGCCTTCGGGCAGGCGAAGGCGGAGGGGCAGGCCGGCTGGTCCGGATCGATATACACCTTGCCGTCGGCCGTGTAGACCAGGTAGGTCTTCAGCGGAACCATGCACGGCGGGGCGACCACCTCGCCGGTGCGGATGTTGAAGGCGCCGTTATGGAAATCGCATTCCACCACGTCGCCGTCGATGTATCCCTCCGACAGCGAACCGGGGCCGTGCGTGCACAGGTCATCGGTCACGTAAAACTGGTCGTCGATGTTGAATACCGCGAGCGTGCGTTCACCGCTTTCCACTTTCACCGCGCTGCCAGGGGCAACTTCCGCGGTCGTGCACAGTTCAACGAAGCGCATTAAATCGAATTGTTTGGTGTCGGTCATGATGAATCCCATCGTCAGCACATGATTGTCTCAGGCGTGTTCCCGCCCCCGTGTCGCGCCGCATCAGCGATTGACACGGCAACGAAATGGATGATATCTTAATTTCACCAAAAGGAACAGCATTCCGCATATCAGAACGCACTGGGAAGCGTAACGGTTCTGCATTCGGGGCGCTGCATGACAATCACCGACGAAGGAGACTAACATGACAAGACGGGAACAGAACGAACTGCTCACTCAGACAGGTCCGGGCACACCGATGGGCGATTTGTTCCGGCGTTACTGGATCCCGGCGCTGCTGGCCGAAGAACTGCCCGAGCCGGACTGCCCGCCGGTGCGCGTGCAGCTGCTGTCGGAACGGATGATCGCTTTCCGCGACAGCTCCGGCAAGCTGGGCCTGATGGATGAATTCTGCGCCCACCGCGGCGTCTCGCTGTGGTTCGGCCGGAACGAGGAAAACGGTTTGCGCTGCCCCTACCATGGCTGGAAATACGACACCAGCGGCCAGTGCGTCGACGTGCCGTCCGAGCCGGTGGAGAGCGGCTACTGCAAGAAGATCAAGCTGAAGTCCTATCCGCTGGTGGAGCGCGGCGGCGTCCTGTGGACCTACATGGGGCCGCCCGAGCTGCAGCCCCCGCTGCCGGAATACGAGTTCGCGACGGTGGGGCCGAAGCATCGCTACATGTCCAAGCGTCTGCAGGAGTGCAACTACCTTCAGGCGATGGAAGGCGGCATCGACTCCAGCCACGTGTCCTTCCTGCACAGCGGCGCGCTGGAGCGCGACCCGCTGTTCAAGGGCGCCAAGGGCAACCAGTACAACCTGCAGGATTTTCAGGTGAAGTTCGAAGTCGTCGAATCGGAAGGCGGCCTCCTGATCGGTGCGCGCCGCAACGCCGAAGAGGGCAACTACTACTGGCGCATCACCCAGTGGGTCATGCCGTGCTTTACCGCGATCCCGCCACGCGGCGACCATTCGATCCACGGCCACTTCTGGATCCCGATCGACGACGAAAACTGCTGGGCCTGGAGCTACGACTACCATCCGATGCGCGAACTGAGCGACAAGGAACGCGAGGCCATGGTCGAAGGCAAAGGCATCCACGTCAAGACCATCCCGGGCACCTACATCCCGATCCAGAACAAGACCAATGATTACCTGATGGACCGTCAAGCGCAGAAGGCGCGCATCAGCTACAGCGGCATCGAGGGCATCGGCATCCAGGATGCGTCGCTGCAGGAGAGCATGGGGCCGCTCGTCGACCGCAGCAAGGAGAACCTGGTCTCGACCGACAACGGGATCATCATGGCGCGCCACCGCCTGCGCAAGGCCGCACTGGCGCTGGCCAAGGGCGTGCAGCCGCCGGGAGTGAAGCCGGAAGAGCAGCGCGTGCGCTCGGCATCGCTGGTGCTGCCGCCGGACGTCGCGTTCAAGGACGCCGCCCGGGAAGCGCTGATCGCCAAGGAAGGTGTCCCGGTCACATCCGTATAACCACGAACGGAGTCTGGCAATGGGAACTAGCACCGAAGCCGTAGTGGCGAGCCAAATCCGCCACCGCATCAAGCTGCCGAACTCGCGCCGCCGGCTGATCAAGCTGGTGGGCGTGGGCGCCGGCGGCGCCCGGGTGGCAGGGGCCGCCGCGGCCCGTGATCTGCAGGAAGTCAGCGTGGCGGTGGCCAACCCCGGCAATGCCGCGGCCATGGTCACGCTGCTGGAGTCGTTCGCCGAAGTCGACATGGTAGTGGTCGTGGCCTGCGCCGGGGACGATCTCGGGGCGGTGCAAATGATCAGGCAGGCAGCGCGGGTGGCCGGCGTGATGGTCACCGGGATCTTCCTTCAGCAGGATCACGCGCCTACCGCGCAGGGTGACCTGGCGATCCTGCGCCCGTCGTGCGATCTGCTGGTGATCGCCTCGGATCCGGCCTACGTGGTGGACATGCTGGTGGAGCTGGGCGCATGAACAGGGGCGGCGATGCTTGGATCATTCCAGAAACCGCCTGAAAAACTGGCAGCGCTGGGGCGCGTGAAGGACTGGACCCGCGAGCGCTTCAGGCTGCCTGAGGACGCCGCGATTCTGGTGACCGAAGTGACCTGTTCGCTGCCCGGCTGCCCACCGCTGGAAACGGTGGTGGTGTTCTGGACCAACGGGAACAAGCGCCACCAGTTCAAGGCCTTCAAGCCGCCGGAAGAAGTCACCCAGGACGATATCCCCTTCGACTGGCTGATGGATTCGCTGCATGTGCCGGACACCAATTTCTGCGAATGCTGCTGAACAGACCTCCCCGCAGCGGGATGGAAGGAGACGAACAATATGTCGAGACCAGTACTGAAAACCGCCGTACAGACGCTGGGGCACACCGAGGCCCTGAAGGACCGGAGCGTGGCGCCGCAAGGATTCGATTTCGAATTCGTGGAAGTGCCGAAGATTATCCAGGCGTTCCGCCGCATGGTGCGCGGAAGCGAATTCGACATCAGCGAGATGGCGATCACCACCTACCTGTGTGCGCGCGCGCACGGGAAAGAGTTTACCGCGCTGCCGATCTTTCTGGTGCGCGCCTTCCATCACGGCGCCATCCTGGCCAACACCCGTCTCGGCATCAGCGGTCCGGCGGGCCTGGAAGGCAGGAAGGTGGGCGTCAACCGCGGCTACACCGTGACCACCGGCGTGTGGGCGCGCAGCATCCTGCAGAACGAATACGGCGTTGACCTGTCCAAGGTGACCTGGGTGCTGTCGGGCGATGAGCATGTGGCCGAATTCCAGCCGCCCTCGAACGTAGTGCCGATGCAGCCGGGGCGCACGCTGGAGGAGATGCTGGTGGCGGGGGAGATCGCCGCGGCCATCGGCGTGGAGGTCGACCACCCGGATGTCGGGCCGCTGATCCCCGATGCCCGCCAGGCCGGCTTCGAGGCGCTGCGCCAGCACGGCCACTATCCGATCAACCATACCCTGGTGGTCAGGAATGCACTGCTCGAGGCCAATCCCGGCCTGGCGCAGGATATTTTCGATACCTTTTCCGAGGCCAAGCGCCGCTACGTCGAGCGCCTGGCGCGCACCCCGGCCGACGAACTGACGAAGGCCGACCAGACCTACAAGCGGGTGATGCAGATCACTGGCGCCGATCCGCTCCCTTACGGCCTGGAAGCCAACCGCCCCATGATCGAAGCGGTCATCCGGCACGCCACCGACCAGGGCATCCTGAAGCGGCCCTTCACGGTGGAGGAGCTGTTCGTACCCGTGGCCTGAGCGCCGCCGCACACTCATACAACAAATAGAACGGGGAGCACATGAATACGAAGGACAACGTGGTGACGATTCCGGCGCTGCAGCAGATGAAGCGCGACGGGAAGAAGATCGTCGGCGTGGTGGCATGGGATTATCAGATCGCCCAGATCGTCGACCGGGCAGGCGTGGACATCGTCTCGGTCGGCGACACCGTCGGCACCAACCTCTGGGGGCATGCGAATCCGCTGGAGGTGACCATGGACGAGATGGTCGTGGTCTGCAAGGCCGTGCGGCGCGGCGTCCGGCGCGCGCTGGTCAGCGTCGACTTCCCATTCGGACCCCTGCAGCAGGGTACCGACGCGGCGCTGGCTGCGGCAATCCGCCTGGTGAAGGAGGCCGGCGCCGACATGATCAAGCTCGATGGCGCCGCCGATTTCCCGGAGGCCGTGCGCGCCATTTCGCGCGCCGGCATCCCCGTGTTCGCGCAGTTCGGTATCACGCCCCAGACCGCGCTCCAGTACGGCATCGACTACCGCACCATGTTCAAGGGCGGGGTCCAGGTGCCGGCTGAAATGACGGCCCAACTGGTGGAGGAGGCCAGGCGCCTGGAAGCCGCCGGTGCCGCGCTGCTCGACTTCACCAACTCGGGCCCGGTGGCCGGGCCCGAGGTTGCGCGCGCCGTGTCGATCCCGGTGATCGGCGGCCTGGGCGGCGGGCCATGGCTGGACGGCCGCATGCGCATGGCGCACGCAGCGATCGGCTATGCGGCGAGCAACCTCGATGCGCCGGCTGACACCTATGCGAATGTCGCACGCATTACCCACGAAGCCATTACCGCCTTCGCCGACGACGTGCGCGCCGCGCGCCAGATCAAGGGCGGCATTCCCGTCAAATCAGCAGCCTGAAACGGACCACCATGCCTACAGCTATCATCGACGGGATCGAAACCCGCTACGAAGTCATTGGAACCGGACCGGCGCTGCTGATGTTCTCGCCGGGGGGCTTCGACGCTACCATCGAGAAGTGGTCGTCGCTCGGCGTCTATGCCCGCACCAGGCCGCTGGAGCACCTGTCCCGCCATTACACCTGCATCGTGTTCGACCGCCGCGAGACCGGGCAGTCGGGCGGCCGGGTCGAGCACGTCGGCTGGAGCGACTACGTCAGGCAGGGCAAGGGCCTGCTGGATCACCTCGGCATCGAGAAGGCCCACCTGATGGGCGGCTGCATGGGATGCTGCCCCGTCATGGCGTTCGCCGTCGCGCACCCGGAAGTTACGCTGAGCATGATCCTGTACTGGCCGGTAGGCGGCGCCAGGTACCGTCTTTCCAGCAGCCAGCGCTTTGCGGAACATCTGGCCTTCGTGCACCAGCATGGGCTGGACGCGGTGGTGTCGCTGGCGACCAGCGAAGGGAAGGCGTTCGGCGCCGATCCGCGCGGCGGGCCCTGGGCCTCGGTAATCCGGCGCGATCCCGCATTCGCCGAACGGTACGCGCGCCAGGACATCGGCAAGTACAAGCTGATCGTGGCGGCGATGGGGCGCACTCTGGTCGACCGCGATACCGCCCCGGGCGCCGAACCGGAGGACCTGATGCGGCTCGATATTCCCGCGCTGGTGGTGCCGGGATCGGACGCTTCCCATGCCACCTCCGCCGCGCGCTACCTCGAGGAATGCCTGGCGCGCGCCGAATACTGGGATATCGCGGCCGCCGAACAGCTCGAGGACAACACCTCGGCGCGGCTGCTGCGCTTCCTCGAGACCGCGCAAGCCGGCGCGGCCTGAGGGGCTGTCCGGCTGAATCGGAAGCAGTGCCGGATTCTTTTGTACGTAGGCTGGGGAGGATAAGAGCGCCTAACAAAACGTCCATGGCTGCGTTGCAGCGTCTCGCCGTACGGTCGTACTGTCTTCGACGCCGCGCCTTGCCCTGAACGTTTTGTTAGGCGCTCTAAGCCGCCCACCCTGCGTACGGGCATCCGGAGGAAAGTTTCTGTTGACACTAAGAAAAGCAGCAGATACATTAGACATCGTACCTATATACAGACCGACGTTCCATATATAAGAACAATGGAAGCCGGACCATTCCTTGCCGACCAAGAGACAGTCGCCATGATCATCGACATCCATTGCCATTACACAACCGAGCCGCAGGCGCTGCATACCTTCCGTGACAAGCAGCTCGCCGGCCTGGCCGACCCGGCGCGCAAGCCGGCAACGAACGAGCTCGGCATCAGCGACGAAGTGCTGATGAAGAGTGTCGAACCGCAGTTGCGCCTGCAGAAGGAACGCGGTAGCGACCTGACCGTGTTTTCTCCGCGCGCCGCCGGCATGGCGCATCACGTCGGCAATGAAGCCGTCAGCCAGCAGTGGAGCCGGATGAGTAACGACCTGATCCATCGCATCTGCACCCTGTTCCCGAATAATTTTGCCGGTGTCGGCCAGCTGCCCCAGTTCCCGGGCGTCTCGCCCAGGAACTGCATTCCCGAGCTGGAGCGCATGGTGTACGAGCTCGGCTTTGTCGGCGTCAACCTGAATCCGGACCCGTCGGGCGGCTACTGGACCGAGCCGCCGCTGACCGACCGCTACTGGTATCCGCTCTACGAAAAGCTGTGCGAGCTCGACGTGCCCGCGATGATCCACGTGTCCTCGTCCTGCAATCCGGCTTTCCACCATACCGGCGCGCACTACATCAACGCCGACACCACGGCCTTCATGCAGCTGATCCAGGGCGACCTGTTCGCCGATTTCCCGACCCTGAAGTTCGTGATCCCGCATGGAGGCGGCGCCGTGCCTTTCCACTGGGGACGCTACCGCGGCATGTGCCTGGCCATGCGCAAGACGAATCTGCTCGACCACCTGATGAACAACGTGTTCTTCGATACCTGCGTGTACCACAAGCCGGGTATCGAACTGCTTACCGACGTGGTGCCGGTCGATAACGTGTTGTTCGCGTCCGAGATGCTGGGCGCCGTGCCAGGGATCGACCCGGAGACCGGTCACCACTTCGACGATACGAAGCGCTACCTCGACCAGATCGAGGGACTCAGCGAAGAGAGCCGCTACAAGATCTTCGAGGGAAATGCGCGCCGCGTGTATCCACGCCTGGACGCCCTTCTGACGCAGCGTGGTTTTCCCGCCAAACAGCCTGGTCAGGCCTTGACCACCCAATCACAAGCACGAGCAAAGGAATTGATATGAGCAGCATGCAGTCCTCCCTTTCCGATATCCGGCGCGAGTTCGAGCGCGTAGCGCCGGCGGTGGTGCAGCAGGCGTCGGCATTCGCCTCGTCGATCCTGGCGGACGTGGCCGGCCGCCGCGGCGCCATGGACGCGCGCATCGCGCCGCTGACGCATGCCACCCGCATCGCCGGGCCGGCGTTCACGGTCGAAGTGCGTCCGGGCGACAACCTGATGATCCACGCGGCCATGGCAATGGCCAGGCCGGGCGACATCCTCGTCATCGACGGCAAGGCCGACCGCACCTGCGCCTTGATGGGCGCAATCATGATGAATGCCTGCAAGAAGCTCGGCTTCGGCGGGGTGATCCTCGATGCGTCGCTGCGCGACACCGAAGAGTTGCTGGAGCTTGGCTTCCCCGTGTATGCGATCGGCGCCAACCCGAATGGCCCAACCAAGAGTGTGGCTGGCCGAATCAACTGGCCGGTCACCTGCGGTGGCGTGGTTGTCAACCCGGGCGACCTGATTGTCGGCGACGCCGATGGCGTGGTGGTGGTCGAGCGCGAGAAGGCGGAGTCACTGCTGGGCCTGGCCGAAAAGAAGGTGGCCGACGAGCGTGGCCGCATCGCCGACATCCTGGCCGGGAAGAACATCCAGCCGCGATGGCTGGACGGCGCGCTGCGCGCCGCCGGGGCACTGAAAGAAGGCGAAACGCTGTAGGCAGGGCATGGCCGTACCAAACGAATAAACAAGCATGGAGACATCATGGTGGAAAAAGTAAAGGCAGCAGTCAAGGTAGGTCCGAGCCAGATCGAGATCCAGGAATTCCCGATGCCGGACATTCCGGACGACGCCGCGCTGATGCGGGTCGAGGTGGCGGGCATCTGCGGCACGGACGTGAAGATGTTCAAGGAGCCGCTGAAGACCGGCGGCCCGGTGATCATGGGGCACGAGAACATCGGCTACATCGCGAAGGCGGGCAAGGAATTCACGGCGCGCAAGGGCTTCAAGGAAGGCGACCTGGTCTTTGTCGAGCATTACGTCATGTGCGGCAAGTGCGAATGGTGCCACAAGGGTGAGTACCGTCATTGCGAGAACACCGACTGGCGCTCGAACCCGGACGGCATCCGCTACGGCTACAGCACCTCGGACAAGCCGCCGCACCTGTGGGGCGGATTCTCGCAGTTCATGTACCTGCCATGGAATTCGGTGGTGCACAAGGTGCCGGACGGTGTGGCGCCCGAGCTGGCCGGGCTGGTGACCCCGATGGCCAACGGCATCGAATGGGCGCTGTTCGACTGCGGCGTCGGCTACAACTCCACGGTGCTGATCCAGGGGCCCGGCCAGCAGGGCCTGTCCCAGACCATCGCCTGCAAGCAGGCCGGCGCTTCCCTGATTATCGTGACCGGGACCAACAAGGACAAGGCGCGCCTGGAGGTAGCCAAGAAGCTGGGCGCCGATTATGTGATCAATGTGCAGGAAGAGAATCCGCTGCAGCGGATCATGGAGATCACCGGCGGCAAGGGCGTGGACGTGGCGCTCGACTGCACCGCGGGCGCCGGCACCGCGCCGATCCATCTCGGCGTGGAAGCGCTCAAGCGCAAGGGCGGCACCCTGCTGATCCAGGGCGAAATGAGCGACTTCCCGAACTTCCCGATCGGGAAGATCACCGTGAAGTACATCACCATCAAGAGCGCCCGCGGCCACAGCTACCGCGCCTGCGAGCTGGCGCTGGAGCAGCTGGCTTCCAAGCGCTTCCCGCTCGAATTGCTGACCACCCACCGCTTCGGCCTCGCGGATACCGAATATGCGATCAAGTCGGTGGGCGGCGAGGGCGCGCCGGACGTGGTGCACGTCTCGCTGATGCCATGGATGTAAGCGGCCCGGCCACCGGGGTTTGACCAGCAAGAAGAAAGGCGCCACATGGCAGAACGCATTCCCGTCACGGTGCTCACCGGCTATCTGGGGGCCGGAAAGACCACGCTCCTGAACCGCATCCTTTCGGAAGACCATGGCCGGCGCTATGCCGTGATCGTCAACGAATTCGGCGAGATAGGAATCGACAATGACCTCATCCTGAAGTCGGATGAAGAGCTGTTCGAGATGAACAATGGCTGCATCTGCTGCACGGTGCGGGGAGACCTGGTTCGCACCCTGCACGGCCTGCTGGCGAAGAATGCGAACTTCGACGCCATCATTGTCGAGACCACGGGACTCGCCGACCCCGGCCCGGTCGCACAGACCTTTTTCGTCGATCCCCTCCTGCTGGAGAAGACCGTCCTCGACTCGGTGACAACGGTGATCGACGCCCGGCATATCCTGCTGCGCCTGCACGACAGCCGCGAGGCTGTCGAGCAGGTTGCCTTCGCCGACCAGATTGTATTGAACAAGACCGAACTGGTGACGAATGAGGAACTCGAGCGCATCGAAACCAGGTTGAGGAGGATTAATCCGCTGGCGCCGATCCATCGCGCCCAGCGCTCGAATGTCTCCCTCGACAAGGTGCTGGGGCGGGGCGGCTTCGACATCGGGCGCATCGTCTCGCTCGAGCCTGATTTTCTCCAGCCTGTGCAGTGCGAGGCAGGCCATGTGCATGACGAGCACTGCGGGCACGCGCACGAGGAGCATCACGATCACGAGCACGATGCCGGGATCCGCAGCATTGCACTGACCTGCGCGCTGCCCATGAATGGCGAACGCATCAGCATGTGGCTGAATGCCCTGGTGAACAGCAAGGGCGCGGATATCCTGCGCGCGAAAGGCATCATCGACGTCAAGGACGAGAAGCGGCGCCTGGTGTTCCAGTCCGTCCACATGCTGCTGGAAGGGGACCTGCAACAGGAATGGCAAGCCGGAGAAGCACGTTACAGCCGGCTTGTGTTTATCGGACGCAACCTGGATGAAGCCATGCTCAGGAAAGGATTCGAGTCCTGCGCCGCTCCGGCGGCGACCTGAAGTGGTGAAAAATAATGGAAAGCTGTTTCATATTCACGTAGGTTATTCCATATATCGGGAAACTGGATTGGACTGAGCGGGGCCAAATCGTTATACTGCGCTGCAACAAATTTTTGATTGGAGTGTGCAGTATGTCGAGTTTGACTTTTGATGCCAGCGGCATCGTCGTAGGAGCGCGGAAGACTTCCCCAGTAAAACAATCGCTGATCCGGTACCCGGCGCCACGTCCGGATCCCGTACGCGAGCTGCCGTCCGGACCAGTCAAGGCAAGCCGTGGATGGACATTCTTCGGTTCCGGTTCGGCGCTGTCCTACGAGTGCGACGGCTGGACACGCTGGACCGGGATCTGATCAACTGCACATCCACCACGGCATTGCGTCACGCGACCGCCACGGCAAGCACGCCGACGGCTGTGATTCCAGTTTGCCCAGCACTTCGGCCTGGTCATGTCCAGCGCCGCGGCCGTGACCCTGCCGGCGATGACGAAGACCGCCGGCAGGCTGGCCGCCCTGATTCCCGGGCACGTCGACAGCTTCGGTCGTCATCGCGCACCTTGCCCGCGTATGCGCACTGCCACGGCGTCGATGGCGAATCTGCCGCAAGCCGCAGCGGCATTCCCGCCGCCGCCGCGACTTCCACACCCACAGCCCGCCTGACCTGCAGCAGTGGCTCGCGCAGGCAGCACGCGCAGCGTCGCGGCTGTCACCCGTGCAAGCAGTGACGATGCTGCCCGGCCAGCCGTGCAGTCCGAGCCCGCCCAGCTGCGCGAACGCGGGAATGTGGGCTCCGGAATCACGCTGACTGCAAGCTGGCGCCGATCCGGAAGAACACGGCCGCAAGCTGCAGCCATCCGATGCCTGCTGCCTCAACCCGGTCGGCGGCTTCCATTTCAGTCGACGCTCGCGCCGGATGCTTGCACGATCGGCGCCCAGCGCTTGAGTTCGGATGCCACGTAGGCGGTGCTTTGCTGCGGGTCGAAATTGCTCGGCTCGATGCCTTCGGCGTTCAACTTCTGGCGCACCTCCGGCAACTGGAGGATGCGGCGCACCTCCGTATTCACGCGCTGCACGATGTTCTTGTCCATGCCGGCCGGGCCCGATAGCGAGAACCAGGTGGTCGCGACCAGCTCCGGATGACCGAGTTCGGCGAAGGTCGGCACGCCGGCGAACTCTTTGACGCGCGATTTCGCCGACACGGCCAGTGCGCGCGCCTTGCCGGTGCGGATCTGGCCCGCCGCCGTGCTGAGGGTGGTCGACAGGGCCTGGATATGCCCTGCCATCAGGTCCATGACCGCAGGATTGGCTCCCTTGTAGGGCACATGCGACATCTTGACGCCGGTGATCTGCATGAAGTTCTCGGCGAACAGGTGACCCTGGGTGCCGTTGCCCGGAGAGCCGTAGTTGAGAGTCCCCTTGTGCGCCTTCGCATACGCAACGAAATCCTTCAGGTTCTTGACCGGCACACTGGGATGCACCGCAAGCACATTGGGCGGGCCGCCCAGCACGGCGATATGGGTGAAGTCGCCCATCGGGTCGAACGGTATCTTCTTCGACAGCGAGGGGGCGATGGCATGCGAGCCGATGCCTGAGATAACCAGCGTATAGCCGTCAGGCGCCGATTTCGCCACGACGGCCGACCCGGTCACGCCGCCGGCGCCAGGCCGGTTCTCGACGATAAAGCTCTGCTTGAAGCTCTCGCCGAGCTTGGTGGCCACGACGCGGCCCAGGGTGTCGGCAGTGCCGCCCGGTGCATACGGCACGATGACGCGTACCGGTTTCGCTGGCCAGGTCGTGGCCTGCGCTGCGCCGGCAGCCAGAACAGATGCGCCGAGCACCATGCGCAAGGCAAAGCGGGGAATCGAGGTTTTCATGTCTTCTGTCGGCATCGAGCGCGCGTGCCCGTGCAGCGCGGCCGGGCGCTTCCTGCCTGTCTCCAAGTGAGGTATGTTTGCCGGATTTGTGTTGTTCCTCTATACGGAACGCTATACCGTAAGCAGGAACAGATGTAGAGTAAAGCGGTATGCTGTGCGTTGTCAAACCCGAAACCGTGGCGCGTGTGCATCCGGATTTACTTTTCAGGGAAAGCGAATGGCTCTGTATCTGACCGTCCTCATCTCCGTCCTCAACCAGATCGGTTTAAAAGGCAGCAAGATGCTCATCGCGTTGCATGCGCTCGAGCTGAAAACCGAACCCGTCGCGATCGGGATCCTGATCGCGACCTATGCGGTATTCCCGCTGATGCTGGCGGTGTATGCCGGACGGCTGACCGACCGCATCGGCGTGCGCTGGCCCATGCTGTGCGGTTCGCTGGGCATGACGGCCGGATTGCTGATTCCCGTCGCCTGGCCCACCATCGCGGCCTTGTTCGCGGCCGCGGCGGCGCTCGGCGCTGCGCATATCTTCTTCCACGTCTCCTGCCATAACCTGGTGGGCTCGATCAATGGCGCCGGCAGCCGCACCAGCAATTTCGGCACATTCAGCCTGGGAGGCTCCGTTTCCGGCATGCTGGGTCCGGTCCTGGTCGGCTTCATGGTCGATAGGGTGGGTTATTCCTGGACCTTCGTCACGCTCGCGTCCATCGTGACGCTGCCGTGTTTCGTGTTGCTGCTGTATCCGCATTTCATTCCGGCCGAGGTGGACGTCAAGCGCGACCCGGAAGCGGGCGGCGTGCGGGAACTGCTGGCTGACCGCGCCTTGCGCAATACGCTGATCACAAGCGGCTTGATCATCACTGCGCTCGACCTGTTCAACTTCTACATGCCCATCTACGGACGCTCTCTCGGATTGCAGGCAACGGCAATCGGCTGGATCATCGGCATGCAGGCGGCCGCGGCCTTCGTGGTGCGCCTGTGGATGCCGCGGCTGGCCCGGCGCTACGGCGAAGCCCGTGTGCTGACCTGGTCGCTACTGATGGCTGGCTCGACCTATCTGCTGTTTCCGGTCTTCGAGCAGCCTCTCATCATGGGAGCGGTCTCCTTCCTGCTTGGACTCGGTCTCGGCTGTGGCCAGCCGCTGTCGACTGTCCTTACCTATAACAATTCGCCTCCGGGGCGGATCGGCGAAGCGCTGGGGATGCGGCTCGCGGTGAACAAATTCACCCAGGTCATCGTACCGATCCTGTTTGGTTCGCTCAGCACGGCCTTCGGCATCTACCCCGTGTTCTGGTCGAACGCGGCCCTGCTGCTGGTCGGCGGGGCCCTGATCGCGCGCGGGCAGGAGCGAGGCCCGGCAGCGGGCATTGACGAGGCCGGAGCGAAGTGATACTTTGCTCATGTGCGAATTTTAGAATGGCGTTCCTTCATATGGAACGTCGCCGATCAACAGGATTTTGATTGGAATAGCGTGGACTCACCAGTCGACACAAGGGGACCGGTTTCATCGGAACAGCAGGGAACCGCGGCGCAAGCTCGAGTCTCCCTCAAGGACCTGTTTTCCTGCTTCCTGCAGGTCGGCTTGACCTCGTTTGGCGGCGGCACCCAGGCCTGGGTGTACCGCGCAGTGGTGGAGGAGCGCCAGTGGCTGGACGAGAAGGCCTTCCTTGCCGGCCTGACGGTCTCCCAGATCCTGCCGGGCGCGAATCCGGTCAACCTGTCCCTGTACGTCGGGCAGCGCCTGCGCGGCGGCCTCGGCGCACTGGTCGCGACCCTGGGCATGGTCGTACCCGCGATCTGCGTGGTGCTGATGGTCGCCGCAGTCTATTCGCAGATCTCGCAATACCCGCTGACGCAGTTCATGCTGATCGGCATCGCCACCGTCGGCCTCGGGGCAACCCTGGCCGCAGGGACCAAAGCGGCGCTCCGGATCGAGCGCAAGCCCGTCACGATCGCGATCGGCATCGCCACCTTTGTCGCGGTGGGGGTGTTTCACTGGTCGATGGTGCCCGTGGTCGCCGTGCTGGCGCCCCTGAGCATCATCCTTGCGCTGCGGAGGCCCCGTGGCTAGCCTGCTCTGGAAGATCGTACTCGTATTCGTGCCGCTGTCGCTCCTGTCGATCGGCGGCGGGCAGGCCATCATCGCCGATATCCGCTTGCAGACGGTGGTGGTCAACCAGTGGTTCACCAACCAGCAGTTCGCCGACATGTTCGCGATCTCGCGCGCGACGCCCGGTCCGAACACCTTGATTGCGTCGCTGATCGGCTGGCAGCTTGCCGGGCCCGCCGGACTGCTGGTTGCCACGCTGGCGATGTTCATCCCTTCGTCGATCGTGTTCGTCGCCGTGACCACCGTCTGGCACCGGCATAGCGAATCGCCATGGCGCAAGGCGGTCGAGCGCGGACTGGCGCCGGTCGCGGTCGGTCTGATCTTCGCGGGGGCGCTGACGATCCTGCAGGCTATCCACCTGTCGGCACTCGGCTGGGCGACGACCGTGATCGCCGGAGGCGTCCTCTATTTCACGAAGACCAATCCCTACCTGATGATTTTCTCGGTAGCGGCTTTGTACCTGGCCGTCTTCTTCATTTTCTAACCACCCAAAAAAACAGGAGACCACATGGCCAGGCTGCAGTTATCCGTCGCGATGGGCGACTATGACCGGACCCGCGCGCTGCTGGACGGCACCGTGCAGATCGACGGCGTCGATCCCGTGTACATGACGCTCTCGCCGGAAGAGACCTTCTTCCGTGCATTCCGCAATGTCGAATTCGACATCAGTGAAATGTCCTTCTCCAGCTACCTGGTCAAGGCGGCGAGCGGGGAATGTCCTTACATCGCGGTGCCGGTGTTCCTGTCGCGCGCCTTCCGCCACACCTCGATCTATGTGCGCAAGGACCGGATCAAGCGCCCACAGGACCTGAAGGGGCGCAGGATTGGCGTTCCCGAATACCAGCTGACGGCCAACGTGTGGGCGCGTGCCATCCTTCAGGATGATTACGGCGTGAGCCCGGCGGACGTGACCTGGGTGCGCGGCGGCATCGACGAGCCGGGGCGGCCTGAAAAAATCAAGCTGCGCCTGCCGCCGGACGTACGGATGGAATATGCGCCCGAGGGCGACACCATTTCGGCAATGCTCGACCGCGGCGACATCGATGGCTTCATTGCGCCGCGCCCGCCCGGCGGGGCCGCCGCCAGCAATCCGAACGTCGGATGGCTGTTCGACGACCCGACGGCGGTGGCGAAGGAATATTACAAGCGCACCGGCGTGTTCCCGATCATGCACGTGGTCGGCGTCAGGAAAGAGCTGGCCGAGCGCCACCCCTGGCTGCCGGGCGCAGTGCTGAAGGCCTTCGAGCATGCCAAGAAGGCGGCGCTCGACAAGCTGGCCGACACCTCGGCTACCAAGGTTACGCTGCCGTTCGTGGAAGAGCAGTTGAAGGCAGCGCGCGAATCGATGGGGCATGACTACTGGTCCTATGGCGTGGCGGCCAACCGCCCGACCCTGGAAGCGTTCGTGCGGCACCATCACGCGCAAGGCCTGTCTTCGCGCCTGATGGCGGTGGACGAGATCTTCCACCCCGCAACCTACGAATCCTTCAAGATCTGAGCCGTGGCCGAGGAGGGGCCAGCGGTTCGTGCGGCGCCGTCCGCGCTCGCGCCGTTACGCAATCCGGTGTTCCGCATGCTGTGGGCAACCTGGATGACGGCCAATATCTGCATGTGGATGACCGACGTGGCCGCCGCGTGGATGATGACTTCTCTGACCACCTCGCCCATGTGGGTGGCGCTGGTACAGAGCGCGGCCACCCTGCCGGTGTTCCTGCTCGGGCTGCCGAGCGGCGCGTTCGCCGATATCCTCAACCGGCGCCGCTACTTCATGGCGACCCAGTTCTGGATCGCGGTCGTCGCATCGGCGCTGTGCGCGGTCGTGATGTCGGGCCAGCTCACGCCTGTGCTGCTGCTGGCGATGTGCTTCGCGAACGGCATCGGGCTGGCGATGCGCTGGCCCGTATACGCGGCGATCGTTCCCGATCTTGTTCCCCGCACGCAGCTGCCCGCGGCCCTGGCGTTGAACGGGGTGGCGATGAACACCTCGCGTATCGTCGGGCCGCTTGCCGCGGGAGCGATCATCGCCAGCGCCGGCAGCGCCTATGTATTCCTGTTGAACGCCGCGCTGTCGGTTGCCGCCGGCCTTGTCATCATGCGTTGGAAGCACGAGCAGGCTCCCAGCCCGCTTGGGCGCGAGCGCCTTTTCAGCGCAATCCGGGTCGGCGTGCAGTACGTGCGACTGTCCGATCCGATGAAGGCGGTGCTGCTTCGGATTGCGCTGTTCTTCTTCCATTCGACCGCGCTGCTCGCGCTGCTGCCCCTGGTTGCGCGCGGCATGCAGGGCGGCGCCGGCACGTTTACCTTGCTGCTGGCTTCACTGGGCGCCGGCGCAATCGTCACGACGCTGTTCCTGCCGCGCATCCGCCAGCGGATGTCGGGCGAGACCATGGTTCTGCGCGGCACGCTGCTCCAGGCCGCCGCGATGGCGGTCGTCGCGCTGGCGCCGAATGCCTGGCTCGCGGTGCCGGCGATGTTCGTCGCCGGCACCGGCTGGATCGCGACAGCCAACTCGCTGACCGTTGCCGCCCAGCTTGCGCTGCCGAACTGGGTGAGGGCGCGCGGCATGTCGATCTACCAGATGTCGATCATGGGCGCGGGCGCACTGGGCGCCGCGCTGTGGGGGCAGGTGGCGACGGTAAGCAGCGTGGCCACAAGCCTGCTGGTGGCCGCGGCATCCGGCGCCGTCGCAATGATGATCGCGCATGGGCGGCTGGCCGGCCGCGGTCAGCAGGACGACCTCACCCCGGCGGGCGAATTCAGGTTGCCGGAAGTCGCCGCGCCGCCGGGGCCCGGGCGCGTGGAGATGACGATCGAGTATTGCATCGACCCCGGACGGGCGACCGAGTTCTGCACACTGATGCAGGAAAGCCGCCGCAGCAGGCTGCGTCAGGGCGCGCTGGCCTGGGAGCTGCTGCGCGATAGCGCCCACAGTGGACGGTACGTGGAAAGGATCGTCGACGAGTCGTGGGCCGAGCACCTGCGGCGCCTCAGCCGCATTACCACAGCCGACGTGGCGCTGCGCGAACGCAAGCTGGCTTTCCACATTGGCTCGGCAGCGCCGGTGGTGAGGCGTTTCATCGGTGAATCCGCACTGCATTCCTGAGCAGGTATCGCGTGATCGATCCGCATTGACGCCGTCGAGATAAAGAATTGACGCGACATTTCGTTGCCTGTACTATCAACCCACATAAGGGAACGATGTTCCACATAAAGGAACAAAACGGGCCGCGCGACACCCGACTCAGTTCATCGCACAGTTTGCAGCACACCAAGCGCCATGGTCGATGACCCTGGGCCGAGGCCGGTCGATCGGCTTTTATTTCGGCCGCCGGTATGACGATTTTTGTTTTCGTAGTACGAGGAAGAGTTTCCCTCTCGTAGATACACCTGGGAAGGCGATATAGCAAATGAATCTGAAGAATAAACATGTGACGTTTGTGATCGGAGCGCTGTTGGTCGGCGTCGGTGCCTGCGCCGAGGAACAGTCCTTGCCCGTCATCGTGATCAAGGGCCAGGGTCTTGCTGCCGATAGCTCGGCATTCACCGTGAACGTGATCGAACAGGATACGATCCGTGAACGCCACGCCAGCCAGCTGCAGGAAATGTACCGCGAGGTGCCCGGCATCTCGGTGCGCGGCCTGGGCCTGGGCGGTGTGGCCGATTCGATCAACATGCGCGGCTTTACTGGTGGCGGGCACGGTGGCGACATCGGTATGGCGATCGACGGGGTCTCGCTGAATGAGTCGATGTCGCATGCGGACGGGTATGCGGACCAGAACGTGATCATTCCGCTCGAAGTCGAGCGCATGACTGTCTACAAGGGACCATCCTCGGTCTTGTACGGCAATTACAGCCGGGCCGGCACCATCGCGGTCGAGTCGCGCAGGGGCGGCGAATACCGCGACATCGACATCAAGGCCGGCTCGCATGCGACCAGGGACGTACAGGCGGCTCTCGGTAGACGCATGGGATCGGTGCAAACCAACTTCGCAGTGCAGCTGTTCGATACCAACGGCTTCCGCGAGCAGTCGGATACGCGGCGCGCCACCGCATCCGGCCACTTGGGATTCGACCTGGGGGGCGGCACCCGGCTGGCGCTTTCCGGCCGCGCCCACGAGGGCAAATGGGATTCGGCCAGCTACATCACCGCTGCCCGGAATGCGAACGACGACACACGTTTTGACAAGGATCCGAACGTCCAGAACGACGGCGGCAGGAAGGATTTCTATACGGGCCGGCTGGACTTCAGCACGCCGCTGGCCGACGAGGTGCGCCTGCTGGCCTTCGCCTCGGCCACGCATCAGTCCCTGAGCCGCAGCTATACGCGTCCGACCAGCGCCACCCGCTGGGAGCAGCGCCTCGAGGCCTACGCGCGTCAGGTGCGCGGTGCCGGCGCCAGCCTGAATGGCGCCAGCCACGTCGACGGGCACGGGCTCGACTGGGTCGCCGGCGTCGAAGCCTATCGGGAGACGACCGGATACACCTTCAAGGATGCCTTGCTCAACGGCGCCGAGACGGCAGTGACGACCGGCGGCACCAAGCCCTATCTGAACCGCGACTATCTGACCAGGTCTGTGTCGGTATTCGGCCAGGCTGAATGGAAGTTCAGCAATCTGTTCCGCCCTGCGCTGGGTGTCCGCTACGACCGCTTCTCCGGCGATTGCCGTCCGACCGGCATCGAGATCGCGGCCGGCGCCGGCAATCCCTGCCGCGACATGGCGGACTACGAGCACGCAAGTCCAAAGCTCGGTGTGCGCTCGACTTGGTCGCGGCTTTTCGACACCCGCATCAGCCTGTCGGAAGGCTTCCAGCTGCCGTCGGCGGCCGCCCGCTATGGCGCCAGCGCCAGCGCCGTCGAGCCGACCAGGATCCGGCAGGCCGACGTGGGACTGACATTCAAGCCGGCCAGACGTACGTTGCTCGACCTTTCGGTGTTCCATATCAAGACCCACAACGAGGTCAGCGATCTCGGCGGAGGCATGTTCGAGAACTTTGGCCAGACCCGGCGCGCTGGAGCCGAGCTCGACCTGAAGATAGCGGCTACTTCGCAGCTGGACCTGTCGGCGGCTTTGACCTGGGTCGATACCAAGGTGCTGGAGCATATCAACCCTGCGCTGGTCGGCAAGGCCGTGCCGAATGTGGCGAAACATACGGCGACGATGCGCGGGATCTACCACTTCGGCGCCGGATGGTCGGCTGACCTCGTGGTCCAGAACGGGGGCGGCTATCCCGTGACGGCCGATAACGGCAGCACGCTTGGCGGCTTCACTACCGCCGACCTGACGCTGGCGTGGGAACGCGATACCAGCATGGGGAGGCAGCGCTTCTTTGCGGCCATCACGAACCTGGCCGATCGTGCCTATTCTTCCAGCTCACTCGTCAGCGCCGGCCTCCAGCTCTACGCACCGGCGCCCCAGCGCAGCATCCAGGTCGGCATGAATATCAGCCTTTAAAAACAAACCAACAAGGAGACTCGACATGCACCCTATTCATCGCAACTCGTTCGCACTGGCCCTCGGCATCGCCGCGCTCTCCAGCCTTCCCGCGCAGGCGCACGACGCCTGGACCGAGACGCGCGGCGTCGGCTATGCCGTGGTGTTCGGACACGACGGCAAGCTTGAAGAGTACGACCCGGCCAAGGTCAAGCAACTCGCAGCCGTGACCACCAGCGGCGCGCCGCTGAAGGTCGCGCAGGAGGCAAACAGCCGCGGCGTGACCTTCACGCTGGCCGGCAAGCCGGCCCTGGTGACGCTGAACTACGATAACGGCTTCTGGACGAAGACCACGGACGGCCAAAAAAATCTGCCGAAGAACGAAGTGCCCGGCGCCATCAGCGCATCGCATGCGCTCAAGTTCGGCAAGACCGTGTACGCATGGGGGCCGGCCGCCATCAAGGCCCAGGGACAGGACCTGGAAATCGTGCCCCTTGGCGCGAAGGCGCCGGTCCCCGGCAAGCCGGTGGAAGTGCAAGTAATGTGGCAAGGTAAGCCGCTTGCGGGCGCCAAGGTCGCCCGCGTGATCGGCGGTCCGGAGATATCAGCGATAACCGATGCTTCGGGCAAGACGCGCCTGGCCACCGTGACGGGCAAACAGGTGCTCAGTGTCAGCCACAAGCAGAATCTGCCGAACGATCCGCGCGCCGACGTGCTGTCCATGTCGGCCAGTCTGATGTTTGAAATCCTATGAAAAGTCCCATGGCATCTGTAGCGGGCTGCTACCGGGCCGCAGTGGCCGCCGTGCTGATCGCGCTGGCCGGCGCTGCCTCGAGCCACGAGGTACAGCACGACATCGCACAAGGCGATGCGGTGGTAGTACGCCTCGTGTACGCCGACGGCGAGCCCTTTTCGTACGAACAATACGAGCTGTACGCAAAAGGGCGCGCCCAACCGGTGCAAACCGGACGCACCGATTTCAAAGGACGGGTGCTGTTTGCTGCCGACGGTAGTACGTCGTGGCGCTTGCGTACCTTTTCCGCGGATGGCCATGGGGTCGACCTGAACTTCGACACCAGGGCCGGCGACACAGCGGCGCCGTCGGTTGCCGAAACGAGCCGCGGCACGCGCCTGCTGTTCGGCCTGGCGGTCATCCTGGCCGGATTTGCCGCGCTAAAGTTGTTTGTGCGAAGGAAGAAACTCGCGTAAAGCGGTCCATCACCTGTCACCGACTAAACAAGGCTAGGGTTCACCATGCACATTCCCGACGGTTTCATTTCACCGCAGACCTATCTGCCCGCGTACGCGCTGGCCGGTATCGCCTGGTTTTGGGCGGCACGCAGCCTGCGCGAGCAGCTCGACGAACACACAGTCCCGAAGCTCGCCGCGATGACGGCGCTGGCTTACGGACTCGGGCTGGTCATGGTGCCCATGCCCGGCGGGACCTCGGGCCATGTGCTCGGCGTGGCGATGTTGACGCTGCTGTTCGGTGTGCGGCTTGCTTTCCTCTCCTACAGTCTGGTGCTGATGCTGCAATCCCTGCTGTTCGGTGCAGGGGGAGTCACGGCGCTGGCGATTAATGCACTGGCGATGGGCCTGGTGGGCGGGCTTGCCTCGGCCCTGGTGTTTCGCGCGCTGCGCCGCCTCGGTGAAACGGCCGCCGTGGCCGCCGCCGCCTGGACTTCAGTGATGGTGCCAGCCTTGATCGTCGCACTGGTGCTCGGATTGCAGCCGGTGATCGCGCACGGCGACAACGGCGTGCCGCTGTTTTTCCCGTTCGGCTTCTCGATCGTCTTGCCTGCCGTGCTGATTCCGCACGCACTGATCGGCGTTGGCGAGGCGGTAATGACCCTGTTTGTCTGGCGTTTCGCCAGGATGCGCCGTTGGAGCCTGGCATGAGTCCCCGCTGCTGGCTGGCCGCCTACCTGGCGGCGGTGATCGCACTGACCTTCGTGCACCAGCCCTGGTTGCTGGCGGCGCTGCTGGCTCTGGCACTTGCAGGCAGTGGCAAGAAGCGCTGGCGGCTGCTGCAACGCAGCTTGAAAGCGGTGCTGGTCTTCAATCTTTCGGTCAGCCTCGGCTATATCGTGGTCGCCCTCTGGCAGGAAAAATTTTCCGGCGCTTATTTGTTGCTGGTGAATCTGCGCGTACTGGCCCTGGTGTTCCTGGGCTTCTGGTTTGTCAGCCGCATCAACCTGTTGCAAGCGTTGGCCTTCTCGCGCACGCTATCCTTCCTCGCGGCGCTGGCGGTGGGGCAGGTGGCGGCGTTCTCGCGCATCGTGCGCGATTTTCGCCTTGCTTTCACCAGTCGCAGTGTGGCCGCCGCCAGCGTGGCCGACCGCGCGCGGCATGCCTCCGCGCAGGCCAGTCATTTACTCGACAAATCCATATGCAGCGCTGCCGAGACGGCGATGGCGATGCGTTCACGGGGGAGTTTTGATGATTGAATTGAATAATGTTGGATTTGCCTGGCCGGACGCGCCGCAGTCGCTGAGCGGGGTGTCGTTTCGCCTGGACGCCGGAGAAAAAATTGTGCTGCTGGGGGCAAACGGCTGCGGCAAGTCCACGCTCTTGAAAATCCTTAACGGCTTGGTGTTCCCAGCCTCCGGTTCGTATCGCTATTGCGGCGAAGAAGTTAGCCAGGCCCGCATGCGTGACCGCGAATGGGTGCGCCGCTTCCGCAGCGAGGTGGTGTTGCTGTTCCAGCAACCGGATGCGATGTTGTTCAATCCCACTGTGCGCGATGAAATCGCCTACGGTCCGCGCAAGCTTGGGTGGACTGATGTGGAGCAACGCGTTTCCTATTGGGCCTCGGCGCTCCGCTTGCAGGCAGTCCTCGACAATCCGCCGTTCATGTTGTCCGGGGGCGAGAAGCAGAAGGTGGCGCTGGCATCCATACTGGCGCTCGATCCCAAGGTCATTCTTCTGGATGAGCCGTCGGCCAGTCTCGATCCACGGGCGACCGGCTGGCTGGTTGATTTCTTGCTCGATACCGGAGCGACCGTGGTGGTGAGCACCCATGACCTGACGATGGCGGCGGAATTCGGCCACCGTTGCCTGATTGTCGGCGAGGACCAGCGTATAGCCTATGATGGGCCGCTGCAGCCGGCCCTCGCCGACCATGCCCTGCTGGAGCGCGTCAACCTCGCGCACGCCCATCGCCACCGGCATGGCATCAGCGAGCATGCCCATCTGTACCAGCATGGTTCGAAGGCCGCATGAACCCGGTCCGACCTACGACAGCGAATTGGGCACCGAGGAATGTTTGCTAACGGCCACTATCACACGATGTCATCATTACGCGACTTAGCGTTCTCTTGCGCAAGGTAAACCATGCGACGCTTAACAATTTCGGTCGACGATGAACTTGCAGAGTCTTTTGACCAGTTGGTAGAACGCAAAGGCTACCTGAATCGATCAGAGGCTTTTCGCGACCTGGTTCGCAAAGCCTTGGGCGATGCCGAGCTTGCCACAGGCTCGGCGAAGTGGTGTGTCGCAACGGTAAGCTATGTCTACGACCACCACGAGCGCCAGCTGTCCAACCGGCTGACGCAGATCCAGCATGAGCATCACAACGTCGCGCTGGCGACGCTGCATGTTCACCTGGACCATGAAAACTGCCTGGAAACTGTCGTGCTCAAGGGCAGAATTGCCGACGTGCGCGCCACGGCGGACGGGATGATCGCGCAAACGGGCGTCCGGCATGGCAGCGTGCATCTGGTACCGGTGGAAATCAAGAACGACAACTATGTCCAGGTCGGACATAGCCATATTCATCCGCACCGCTGACATCACCGATGGTGCCTGGGGCTAGCGGTGCTATCGACGCCAGAGAAACTCTCATGTTCATCCACAAGTAGGGCCGATGTCAGAGATGGCTCGCGACGCTATCGACCAGGGCCATAACGTGGCAGCGATCTGCGGCGCGATGAAACCCAAAGAGAGCTTGCATCCCGGCAGTACGACACGTGCTTCCTCACTGAGCTTGGGCATCTCTACGTCGACTGCTCGAGTCCAGTTTGCTCTTTTCCTATGACCAAACAGTACGCCCAAAACTCAGCCACTATCAATACGCGCACGCTTGAAGCCACTATGGAACAGGTCCTCTGGTCCTATCGGTGAAAAGTGGGGCAGGTTCGGGTCAAGTCGTTCGATGACAACACGAGGCCTTGCGGGCGCCGGCCCGCTTTGCTATAGTTCCGTTCCCCAACGCGCAGGGCGCCGCAAAACGGCAGCATCGACGTGAAGGGGATAAAAAAAGAGGTTGACGACGCAAACGAAACACTGCATAATCTCATCTCTCTGCTGCTGACGAACAAAACGATTCGCAAGCGCAGCAAGGCAGTACCGAACAAGCTCTTTAACAATTAACAGTCGATA
>JBBWZO010000367.1:0-22418 GCA_039649125.1 Massilia sp.
GCGGTCAGCTCGGCCACATCCTGGCCGCGCTGGCGCAGCAGGGTGGTGCGCCCGCCTTCGCTGGCGCGCCCGGCCAGCCAGTAGGCATCGGCCCCGTCCAGCATCACCTGCGACAGCGGCGAGGCGCCGGCGGCGACGATGGCGGCGCTGATCGGGGAAGGCCAGGCGCCGCAGGCGGCGCTTTGTTTGCTGTTCGATACTGTCATGGGGAGCGATCGGTGGGAGGCGGTATGGCATGATAGATAATCCCGCGCAAAACATCCAGCGGCGATCCAGCGGCGCGGCGGTGGCGGGACGGGTTACTCGGCCGGACAGTGCGATAATAGCGCCTTTCTTCATGTTACCAGGTGCCTGCCATGTCACAATTCGCTCCGCTCCTGAACGACACTTTCCTGCGCGCGCTGCTGCGCCAGCCGACCGACTACACGCCGGTGTGGCTGATGCGGCAGGCGGGGCGCTACCTGCCGGAATACCGCGCCACCCGCGCCCGCGCCGGTTCGTTCCTGGACCTGGCAAAGAACCCGGACTACGCCACCGAGGTGACGCTGCAGCCGATCGACCGCTATCCGCTGGACGCCTCGATCCTGTTCTCGGACATCCTGACCGTGCCCGACGCGATGGGCCTGGGCCTGTACTTCGCCGACGGCGAAGGCCCGAAGTTCGAGCGCCCGCTGCGCAGCGAGGCCGACGTGATGGCGCTGGCCGTGCCCGACATGGCTTCGCTCGATTACGTGTTCAAGGCCGTCACGCAGATTCGCACGGAATTGAATGGCCGGGTGCCGCTGATCGGCTTCTCGGGCAGCCCCTGGACGCTGGCCTGCTACATGGTCGAGGGCCAGGGCTCGCGGGAATTCCACACCATCAAAAAGATGCTGTACGCGCGCCCGGACCTGATGCACCGGATTTTGGAGATCAACGCCACCGCCGTGGCCCAGTACCTGAACGCGCAGATCGACGCCGGCGCCCAAGCCGTCATGATCTTCGATTCCTGGGGCGGGGCGCTGGCCGATGGCGCCTACCAGGCATTCTCGCTGCGCTACATGGAGCAAGTCGTCAGCCAGCTGCAGCGCGAGAAGGACGGCGTGCGCATCCCGGCCATCGTCTTCACCAAGGGCGGCGGCATCTGGTTGGATGAGATGGCTGACATCGGGGCGGACGCCCTCGGCCTGGACTGGACCGTCAACCTGGGCCGTGCCCGCGCGCTGGTGGGCGACCGTGTGGCCCTGCAGGGCAACCTCGACCCGGCGATCCTGTTCGCCTCGCCCGAGCAGATCACGGCCGAAGTCGAGCGTTCGCTCACGGCCTACGGTGCGCCTTCACCGGGCTCGGGCCATGTATTCAACCTCGGCCACGGCATCTCGCAGTTCACACCGCCGGAGTCGGTGTCGGCCATGGTGGAGGCTGTGCACAACTTCAGCCGGCGCCAGCGCGCGCTTTGATAAGCTTGTGCCGCGGTGTCCGTTGCAGGCGCAATCGACACCGCCGCAGCGCAGCAATATCCTCACTTGTTCACATGTTGTAAAACCATCGTGCGCCGGGCTGTGGACATGTACAGTACCGCGGCGAGCGGGCTAAGCTGTTGAAATACTTGGTTTTTGTATTGCGAGCTCTTGTGAAATAACCCTCGGGAAGCGAGTTTTCCGTAGCAGAAACGAACACTTGCCCCCCCTTGTTCACAAAGTTATCAACAGCCTGTTTGACTCATCAATAAAAACTCTAGCGTTTACGGGTACTTACCGTATCCAATGCAGATACTTGTTTAAATTGTCACGTCCTGTGCAGATTTGCTGCAAGCAAAAACGCAGTTATACACAATCGTTGCAATAGGGGAAGGTAGTTGCTGTGGACTACTTTAATGGCCCTAAGTCATTGAACTTGAACGATTTATTTTGCCGTGTCTTTTATTAAGCAACGCCTCGTTTGACTTAACGTAAACTTCTCCACGGGTCAAGCGGATCATTCTCCACAAAGTTGTCCACAGCCTCAAGAATAAGGTCAAGATTGGCGTACTGCATTCTTCAAATCGCGCTCGACACGCCGCTCAACAGCGTGTTCGATTACGGCTGGCCGCACGAAGAGGGCAGCGCACCCCAGGTCGGCCAGCTGGCGCTGGTCAACTTCGGGCGGCGTGAAGTCGTCGGCCTGATCGTCGCCATCGCGGCCGAGAGCGACGTCCCGGCGGACAAGCTGAAGAACGCGATCGCCGTGCGCGACCAGTTGGCGCCGCTCTCGCCCGCATGGCTGGCGCTGGCCGGCTTCGCGGCCGATTACTACCAGCGGCCGCTGGGCGAGGTGGCGCTGCCGGGCCTGCCAAAGAATCTGCGGGTGCCGAAAACGGTCGCCCTCGACCGCGCGCTGAAAAAAATGGCGAAGATGCCGCCTCCCGGCGACCCGGCGCCGCGCGACATGCCGCCCCTGAACCCTGCCCAGCAGGAAGCGGCCGATGCCATCGGCGGCGCCATCGGCTTCACTCCCATGCTGCTGTATGGCGTCACCGGCAGCGGCAAGACCGAGGTGTACCTGCAGGCCTGCGCCCAGGTGCTGGCGCGCGACCCGCAGGCGCAGATCCTGATCCTGGTCCCGGAAATCAACCTGACGCCGCAACTGGAGGGGAATATCCGGGCGCGCTTCCCGGGCCTGATGCTGGCCACCCTGCACAGCAGCCTGTCCGAAGGCGAGCGCATGCTGCACTGGCTCGCCGCCCACCAGGGCCAGGCGCGCATCGTGCTGGGCACGCGCCTGGCGATCCTGGCGTCGCTGCCGCATTTGCAACTGATCGTCATCGACGAGGAGCACGATCCTTCGTATAAACAGCAGGAAGGGCTGCGCTATTCGGCGCGCGACCTGGCCGTCTGGCGCGCGCGCCAGTTGGCGATCCCGATCGTGCTCGGCTCCGCCACGCCCTCGCTCGAGAGCTGGCACCACGCCCAGACCGGCCGCTACGAGCTGCTTCAATTGCGCGAGCGCGCCGTGCGCGACGCCGTGCTGCCGACCGTGCGCCTGCTCGACATGGAACGCGACAAGCCGAAGGAGGGGCTCACGAGCGGCCTGCTGGCGGCACTGCGCCAGCGTCTCGAGAAGGGCGAGCAGTCGCTGCTGTTCCTGAACCGGCGCGGCTATGCGCCCGTGATCACCTGCGAGTCCTGCGGCTGGATCAGCAACTGCACCCGCTGCACCTCGTTCATGGTGCTGCATAAACCCGAACACCGGCTGCGCTGCCACCACTGCAGCCTGGAGCTGCGCATCCCGCGCCACTGCCCGACCTGCGGCAACGTCGACCTGCAGCCGCTCGGGCGCGGCACCCAGCGCTTCGAGGAGCACCTGGCGTTGATGTTCCCGCAGGCGCGCATCCTGCGCATCGACGCCGACTCCACGCGCAAGAAGGGCAGTGCCCAGGAAGCCTTCGATACCGTGCACCGGGGCGAGGTCGACATCCTGATCGGCACGCAAATGGTCGCCAAGGGCCACGATTTCAAAAAGCTGACCCTGGTTGGCATCCTGAATCCGGACACGGCCCTGTTCTCGCAGGATTATCGGGCCAGCGAGCGCCTGTTCGCCCAGCTGATGCAGGTGGCCGGCAGGGCGGGGCGTGCCGGCCTGGCTTCCGAGGTGCTGATCCAGACGCGCTACGCCCAGCATCCGCTGTACTCGGCCGTGGTGCGCCACGACTACGACCGCTTCGCCATGAACCTGCTGGAAGAGCGTTACCAGGCGGCGCTGCCGCCCTACATGTACCAGGCACTGCTGCGCGCCGAGGCGTCCGAGCTGGCGGCTGCCATCGCCTTCCTCGAAGAAGCGCGCGACATCCTGCCCACAAGCGCGGTGACGCTCAACGACCCGATTCCGATGACGATGACGCGCGTCCACAATGTCGACCGCGCTCAGCTGCTGGTGGAATCGAACTCGCGCCCGGCGCTGCAGGCCTACCTGAAGGAATGGCTGGCCCTGCTGCGCACGGTGAAGACGCGCGTGCGCTGGTCACTGGAAGTGGACCCGCTCGACATTTAATCCCGAAACGGCGTATCGTCAGCGTGACAGTATGAACATGGGGACCAACATGAAAAAACTGAAAGTCGACGTCGCCGTCATCGGCACCGGCACCGCCGGCATGTCCGCCTACCGCGCAGCACACGCGCAAGGGGCGCGCACGGTCGTCATCGAAAGCGGGCCCTACGGCACCACCTGCGCGCGGGTCGGCTGCATGCCCAGTAAACTCCTGATTGCCGCCGCCGACGCCGCCCACATGCTCGATGTGGCGCCGGGCTTCGGCGTCCATCCGGAGAGTAAACGCATCGACGGGCGCGCCGTGATGGCGCGCGTGCGGCGCGAGCGCGACCGCTTCGTCGGCTTCGTGCTCGAGAGCGTCGAGGGTTTTCCCGAGGAAGACCGGATCCGGGGCCGCGCCCGTTTCACGAGTCCCCATACCCTGGTGGTCGACGACCATACCGAGATCGAAGCGGCCAGCTTCGTGATCGCCACCGGCTCCACGCCGGTGGTGCTGCCGCAGCTGCAGGACGTGGGCCCGGGCATCGTCACCAGCGACGACGTGTTTTATTGGGACGATTTACCTGAGTCGGTGGCCGTGATCGGCTCCGGCGTGATCGGGCTGGAACTGGGCCAGGCTTTGAGTCGCCTCGGCGTGCGCGTACAGATTTTCGCGCGTGGCGGCAGCGTCGCCCACCTGAGCGACCCCGAGGTGCTGCATGCGGCCATGCGCACCCTGGGTGAGGAACTCGACCTGCGCTTCCAGACCGAGGTCGTGCGCGCCGAGCAGCAGGGAGACCAGGTACTGCTCACGACGCGCGACGCGCTGGGAGAAGACACCAGCGAACACTTTCAATACGTGCTGGTGGCGACCGGACGCACGCCGAACGTGGCGAACCTGGGGCTGGAGGAAACCGGGCTGGAACTGCAGGCCAACGGCGTACCCGTGTTCGACAGCCGCACCATGCAGTGCGGGAACAGCCACATTTTTATCGCGGGCGACGCCAATAACGAGCTGCCGCTGCTGGCCGAGGCGGCCGACCACGGCAAGATCGCCGGAGAAAATGCGGGACGTTATCCGGACGTGCGTCCGGGCCTGCGCCGCACCCCGCTGGGCATCGCTTTCACCGAACCGAACCTTGCGACGCTGGGCAAGAACTACCGCACGCTGTGCGCCGGCGGCCGGCCGAAGTTCGCAATCGGTAAAGTGTCGTTCGAGAACCAGGGGCGCAGCCGGGTCATGTTGCAGAACAAGGGCATGCTGCGCGTGTACGCGGAGTACGGCACCTGCCGCTTCCTGGGCGCCGAGATGATCGCGCCGCGCGGCGAGCACATCGCGCACCTGCTGGCCTGGGCGGTGCAGGCCCGCCTGACGGTGCCGCAGATGCTGGACATGCCGTTTTATCATCCCGTGATCGAGGAGGGCGTGCGCACGGCGCTGCGCGACCTCGCGGCGGAGCTGGCGAAGGGGACGAATCATACGGAAGCGGCCGATTCGGAGCCGGGGACGTAGGCCGCCTTAATTCAAATAACTCGCATCCAGCTTCCCATCGGCCGCCATCTGGCGCACGATGCGTACCGTGTCGATATCGGCCTCCTGATACGCCGACTTTTTAAAATCCGCATACATCTGCGAGGCCGCGTCGAGCGCTTCGCCCATGCCGTCGTCGTAACGGAAACGCACGTACAGGCGGCCTTCTTCCGGGTTTTCGATCGTCATGGTAAGGGAAGAGGCACTGATCTCGCCCTGGGCCGGCACGTCGTACCGGACTTCCTGCATCGGTGTGAGGAAGACCGTGTCCTCGACGACCAGATCGCCGTAGCGCAGCCGGCGCGTGAAGCTGCCCGCCTCGCGCGTGCCGATCTCGCACTCGTCCAGGTGCGGGATAAACAGTTTCGGCGACTCCGCGCGGATCACCAGGCCGCGCCAAAGCTGCTCGCGCGTAATCGTGTCCATCAGCGGGTTGAGCAGGTCGTTAATTTCGATCAGGTGTTCAAATTTCATTGGTTCTCGTGCTCGTAGAAGGTGGGCGGCGCCAGCTCGCAACGCCAAGGGGCGCATGGTAGCCGATATTGGGGGCAGGGCGTGCCGCGCCGGCACGTGCCGCAGCGGCGCCAGGCTTTTTCGTTCAGTTCGACAGCAGGATCGCGTTCTGCCTACGCTGTAAAAATGCAATACCGATCAGGATGGCGAAGGAAATCGCCAGCAACACCAACGCATATGCGTGCGCCGCGTCGTAATTCAACTTCTGTGCTTCATCGTAGAGCCCAATCGAGGCCACCCGCGTCTGCCCCGGTATATTCCCGCCGAGCATCAGCACGACGCCGAACTCGCCCATCGTGTGCGCGAAGCTGAGCGACACGCCGGTCAATAAACCGTGTTTCGACAGCGGCATCACGATGGACCAGAAGGTTTGGCGGCGGGTCAGGCCCAGCGCCAGCGCCGACTGCACCATCTCGCGCCCGACACCGCGAAACGCCGCCTGGAAGGGTTGCACGGCAAACGGCAGGCTGTACACGACGGAGCCGGCCACCAGCCCGGCGAACGAGAACGGCAGCGGATGGCCGAACACGCTCATCCAGGCTGCCCCGACCGGCTGTTGCGGCGCCATCAGCATCAGCAAATAAAAGCCGATCACGGTGGGCGGCAGCACGATCGGCAGGCTGACCAGGGTTTCGATAAAAATAATGCCGCGCATCTTGCTGTTGTTGAGCCAATTGGCCAGCGGAATGCCGACGATCAGCAGCACGATGGACGTGACTGCCGCCAGCCGCAGGGTCAGGCCGATGGCATCCCATAGTTCGGGCGGGAACTGCCAATCGGTCATTCGGTCGCGCCCGCCGGCAGGCTGAAACCGTTGCGCGACAGGATCGCACGCGCCTCAGGCGAAGCCAGGAAACGCACGAAACCGGCTGCATGCGGATTGGCGGCGCCGGCCCTGGTGACGATGGCGCCCTGTTCGATCGGCGCCAGGCCCGCGTGCGGCACCAGGGCGTGGCGGCCGACGCCTTTCAGCCTGGTCGCGTGCAGGGTGGCAAACGACACGATGCCGACCTGCGCGTTGCCGGTCTGGACGAACTGCGCTGTCTGGGCGATGTTCTCGCCGATCACGAGTTTCGCTTGCACCTTGTCCCACAGGCCGTCGCGCTCGAGCGCCGCCCTGGCCGCGCGGCCATAGGGCGCCGTGACCGGGTTGGCGATGGCCAGGCGTTTTACGCGCGGATCGGCAACGAGGGCGGCCAGGCCGCGCTTCGGATCGAGCTGCGGGTCGAGCGACCACAGGGCGATGCGGCCGATCGCATACGGCGCCAGGGTGGCAGGATCGGCCGCGCCGAGTTGACCGAGCTGGCGCGGATAGTCCATGTCGGCCGACAGGAACACCTCGAAGGGGGCGCCGTTGCGAATTTGTGCAAAAAAGTTGCCGGATGCACCAAGCGACACCTTGGTCTCGGCCTCGGGTGCGGTTTTCCGGTACGCGGCCACGAGTTCGTCGATACAATAGCCGAGATCGCTGGCAGCGGCGACCAGCAGCGGACGGGCCTGCGCCGGCAGGGCGAAGGTGCTCGCCAGGGTGGCCGCCAGCAGCAGTATGAGCAATTTTTTCATGTTGAACATTGTAGCGCGCAGCTTCTGCCGCTTCGCTACAATGCTCGGCTGTCCTCAAGAATATTTCCCATGTCTAACGCACCAAAGTTCGGCCTGAACGGGCCGCAAAGCGAAGCCGTGCTCTATCTCGACGGCCCCTGTCTGGTGCTGGCCGGCGCCGGCTCGGGCAAGACCCGGGTGATCACGCAAAAGATCGCTTACATGATCGAGCACTGCGGCTACGATCCGCGCACCATCGCCGCGCTGACCTTCACCAATAAAGCCGCGCTCGAGATGCAGGAGCGTATCGGCAAACTGCTGAAGCAGCCGAAGCAGGCCAAACAGTTGACCGTCTCGACCTTCCACTCGCTGGGCGTGAAAATCCTGCGCCAGGAAGCGGCCGGGGTCGGCCTGAAAGATAAATTCTCGATCATGGACAGCGACGACTGCTACACGATCGTGTCCGACCTGGCGCTCACGACCGACAAGCAGGAAATCCGCCGCATCCAGAATGCGATTTCGCTATGGAAGAACGGCCTGGTCGACCCCGACGACGCGATCAAGGGCGCGAAGGACGAGGACGAGGCCCAGGCCGGCCGCATCTACCGCAGCTATGTCGCCACGCTGCAGGCCTATCAGGCGGTCGACTTCGACGACCTGATCCGCCTGCCGGTGGAACTGTTCCGGAATAACGACCCGATCCGCGACCGCTGGCAGCGACGCTTGCGCTACCTGCTCATGGACGAGTACCAGGACACGAATACCTGCCAGTACGAGCTAGTAAAACTGCTGGTGACCGGCATCGGCAAGAAGCCGATGTTCACGGCCGTCGGCGACGACGACCAGGCGATCTACGCCTGGCGCGGCGCCTCGGTCGAAAACCTGAAAACGCTGCAGACCGACTTCCCCGACCTGCGCGTGATTAAGCTCGAGCAGAATTACCGGTCGACCACGCGCATCCTGCAGGCGGCGAATGCCGTCATCGGCAACAACCCGAAGCTGTTTGAAAAGTCGCTGTGGTCCGAGCACGGCCTGGGCGAGCCGATCAAGGTGATGGGCATGCAGAGCGACGACCAGGAAGCCGACCAGGTCGCGATCATGATCTCGGCGGATCACTTTCAACGTAAAAACAAATGGTCGGATTACGCGATCCTGTACCGCGGCAACCACCAGGCGCGCGTCATCGAGCAGGCGCTGCGCAAGGAACGCATTCCGTACACGATGTCGGGCGGCCAGAGCTTTTTCGACAAGGCCGAGATCAAGGACGTCATCGCCTACCTGCGCCTGATCGCCAACCAGGACGACGACCCGGCCTTCATTCGCGCCGTCACCACACCGAAACGCGGCGTCGGCATGGGCACGCTGGAGGTGCTCGGTGAGGTGTCGAAGCAGTGGAACTGTTCGCTGTTCGAGGCCGCTTTCAAAGGCGGACTGGAGGCGCGGCTGCAGGACCGTCAATTACACCCGCTGCGCGACTTCTGCCATTTTATTAATGCCCTGGAAGACCGCGCCACCCGCCCGGGACCCTCGGGCAGTGGAGATAACGCGGCCGAAGTGCTCGACGACATGATGAAAGAGATCAATTACGAGCACTACCTGTACGAGAATTTCGACGACCGCGCGGCGCAGGCCAAATGGCAGAACGTGATGGAATTCACCAACTGGCTCAAGGAACGCGGCCGCGGCGGTCGCGAGCGCGACGGCGAGGAAAAGAACCTGCTCGAACTGACGCAGATGGTCGCCCTGATGTCGATGCTCGAGGGCCAGGACGAGGAGCCGGACGCGGTGCGCATGTCCACTTTGCACGCCTCGAAGGGGCTGGAATACCCGCACGTGTTCCTGGTCGGCGTGGAAGAGGGGATTTTGCCGCACAAGGGCGACCCGGACGACCCGATCGAAAAAATCGCGGCGCGCATCCAGGAAGAGCGGCGCCTGATGTACGTGGGCATCACGCGCGCCCAGCGTTCGCTGCAGATCACCTGGTGCAAGAAGAGGAAGCGCGCCGGCGAACTGGTGCATTGCGACCCCTCGCGCTTCATCAAGGAGATGGCGCTCGACGAGGGCGACGCCCCGCCCAAGGAAGCCGAGGTGCTCAGCCCGAAGGAGCGCCTGGCCAACCTGAAGGCTTTATTGAATACGCCGAAGCCGGATGCGGACAAGCTGCTGTCATAATGCCGCCCATCTGAACCTGCCAGGAACCACCGTGGAACACGAAGACCGTTTTGTCGACATCGAAATCAAGCTGGCGCAGCAGGAAGACCTGGTCGACACCCTGAACCAGACCGTTTACCGGCAGGCGCGCCGCATCGACCAGCTGGAAGCGATGGTGACCAAGCTGGCCGAGCACGTGCGCACCCTGCAGGAAGCCGGGCAGAACCCGATCAACGAGCGCCCGCCGCATTATTGAACGCAGCGGGGCGTCCGTAAGCCGGCGGTGCCCGCAAGGCGAGAATTGTAGGGTGGACTCCTGAGTCCACGCGGCTGTGCCTTCGTGGTCCTTAGGAGTAATTCAAGAGCGGATGTGTGCGTTCCGAGTTTTTTCATGAAGCTCGGTGTGCACACGCTCTACCGCGTGGACTCAGGAGTCCACCCTACGTCAGCGGCTTGTCTGCAGCGCCGTTCTAGCTTGCAGTTTTCATCCTACCCAGTACGTAATGGACCGCGGCAGTCACACCCCTGCGTCATCACACGCTCAGCGGTAACAAACCAGGCGCAAGGTATCGTCTTCGCGCGCCTGGACCCGTACCGGCTGGTCGCCGCCGCACCGGTAGACAATGCTCAGGCGCTTCTGCACATTAGGAATCGGATCCCCGCACAGGTGATTGCCGGCGCGCACATGACCGTCATTGCGCTCGGCCTCATGGCGCACCGCCCGCCGCGCATCGCACATGGCGCCGCGCGCGCCATAGTAGGCTTCCTCGATGCGCAGGCGCCCCCAGCCTGGTCCATGGCCACGGTCATCGCGGCCACGGTCGTCATAGGCGGCGCGCTGGCCGGCGGCAAAACCGTCTTCGTAGCCACGGCGGTACTCGGCACTTTGGGCAAATGCCGAGCTCGATGCGGCACCGGATGCGGCAACCAGGGCCAGCATGGCAGCAAGACGCACGATGTATCGTTCTGCAAGTCGCATTTTTTCCTCGCAATTGGGTCAACATGGGACGCCATCGTGCGCTGCAAGCCGCGCTGTCGGCGTACGAAGAGTGTGGCAGGCAACGTGAACAAAAGCTGTCGCTCGCTGTAAGAGAAGTTTCAATCTGTAAGCTGGCTGATGACTCGGCGCACGATGAATGCGTGTGCTCAGGATTCCACCTACGAGCGTGTGAAAAAATCCTCCATGGCGGCGTTGCATGCGTCTCGCCGTACTAACGTACTGTCTTCGACGATGCGCCGCGTCCTGAGGCCGCCCTCACGACCCCTGAAGGTTTTTTCACACGCTCTACGCAACACCAGCCGCGTCTCCGAGCGAGCGTCCCAGCCGTGTGCCCAAACACAGCAAGGTCAGGGTTGGCGGCAGCCCCCACGGCTCCGGAATCACGGAGGCGTCGCAGACATACAGCCCCGGCGTGCTGGTCTGCAGGTTGGCATCGACCCCGTCGCCGATGCGCACGCTCCCGCCCGGGTGCGCCGCGAAATGCCAGCTTTTGAAAATGTGGTGGGCGCCGGCTTCGCGCAGGATCGCCTTCGCCATCCCGACACCGCGTGCCAGCTTGTGGCGGTCGCTTTGTTGCAGCGGTTTATCGGCCCAGCGCGGACCGATGCCGCCGCCGATCTCGTCGCGGATCTTGACCATCATCGACAGCGTGCGGCGGTGCGCGAACAGGCGGTCGACCCGGCCGACCTGGGTAGCGAAGGCCGCGTACATCGGCTGCGGCAGGGTCAGGTCGGCGAGCGCGATGCCTTCGTCGTGCAAGCCGAGGCCGCCCGCCATCGGCACCTCGGCCCCGCCCTCGATGTCGTCCACCGTCCCCATCACCGCCACCACCGGGTCGCTGAAGAAGGGCACATGGCGCGGGCCGAGTCCGGATCGGTACAGCAGGCGTGGGCTGCCGAGTCCGCCCCCGGCGAGCACGACGCGGGGCGCCGCGATGGTGTGCAGCTTGCCGCCAACCTCCACCTCGACGCCGGCCGCACGGCCATCCTTGACGAGCACCCGCAGCACACGGGCACGTTCAACCAGCTGCGCGCCAAGGCGGCAGGCTTCATCAATGAAATCGCGGGCCGTCCACTTGGCCCCGAACGGGCAGCCGTAGACGCAGCGCCAGCAGCCGCTGCGGCAGGCCGCGGGCCGGATCATTTTGTCGAGCTTGTGCCAGTCGAGCGACAGCGCGTGCGCGGCCGCCGCCATGCGCGCGGCCATCGGGCCGACGAGTGAATCGGGCAGCGGCGCCATCGGCAGTTCGGCGCGCAGCTGCGCCAGCGCCGGCCCCAGGTCGATGCCGTAGCGCGCGAACATGGCCTGCGGTGGCGGGGCGGCAGTCGCAAAATTGATGGCCGAGCTGCCGCCGAGGGTGATGCCGGCCACCAGCAGCGAGGCATCGCGATGAAAATAGGCGCCCTTGCCGGGCACCGCCGCCATGGCCGCCATCTGCGTCACCGTCCCCGTCAACGGTGCGGCGCCGCCCTGTTCCAGCACCAGCACGCGCATGCCTTGTTGCGCCAGGGTGCGCGCCGTGCTTGCGCCGCCCGGGCCGCTGCCGACGACGATGGCGTCATACGAAAGGTGAAAGATGGGCTGCATGGAAGAGGGACTGGCAGGAGAAGCCGATCCTACCACGCCGCCATCGCTTCTTCGCCCTTACTTCTTCGACGGCAGCACCGAGCGCAGCCCATGCGTGACGACGAGCGGGAACACGCTCGCGTGGTCTTCGTCCGCGAACACTTTGACTTGCGTGCGCAGGCCGGGGTAGCGGTGCGCTTTCAAGGCGTTGTCGAATTCGCGCAGGTCGGCCACCATGTCGGCGTCCTCCTCCGTCCGCGAACGCTTCTTGCCGGGCGCCAGGGTTTCCAGCGAGCCGATGCCGAAGAAGACGGTGGCCGGCAGGTTCCGGTGGCGCTCGGCATAGGCCTCTTCGCGCGCGAACATCACGCCGGCGTCGTACCACAGCGACGGGCTGCCCAGGATGTAGTGGTCGAACATGCGCGGCTCGGTGAGCAGGATCTGCAGGCCGAGCAGGCTGCCGTAGGAGTGCCCGACGAAGAATTTGCGCTGCATGTCGGCGCGGTAGTGTTCCGCGACCAGCGGCAGTACCTCCTTCTTGAGGAAGTGGGCGTAAGCGTCCGCTTCGCCCAGGGCGATCGCGCGGCCCGGCATGTCCGAACGGTAGTGATGTTTGCGCGGCACCGTCGGCGTATAGTCGCGCCGGCGGCTGAACACGCCCGTGTCTCCCTTCGCGTACGACAGGCCGACGACGATCGTCTCTTCCATGCCCGCGTGTTTCGTCAGGCGACTTGCGATGCTGCGCACGATCGGGAAGGCGTAGTTGGCGTCGGTGACGAAGACGACTGGATAGCGGCGCGCGGTGTCGCGGTAGGAATCGGGCAGGGCGACGAAGACCTGGTAGTCGCGCTTCAGGCCCGGCGCGGGGACGTCGCGCACTTCGGTGTGGTCGAGGACATAGGGCGTCGCCGCCGCGGCCTGTACGCCGACTGCGCCCAGTGTGGCGAACAGGGCAATTCCAAATAAAACGTTCTTCAATTCCGACTCCGCTTCAGGTGGCTCTGCCGTCTTTGCAGGCAGAGCCCATCTTAGCCGCAGCGTTAACGGTTGAGCAATTTCTACGTGTCAAATACCTGCTGTGGATGAAACGTGTTGTTCAACACACCCTTCCATACGCCTGTCTATACAAGTTTGTATGCAAATTGTTTTCGCTGTGCCGACACGACAATAAGCCTGCTATGATCTTGCGCGCACCTGTCGGCGGCGATCCCGCGGGCAGCCTTTTCGAGTTCATGAGAGAGACCATGAAACGTCCACAAATGCTCATCATCGCAGCCAGCCTGGCATTCGCCGGCCCGGCGTTTGCAGCAGCACCAGCCGGATCCGGTACGGTGCTCGACGCATCGAACCCCTTCGCCAAGCCAAGCAGCCTGCCGTTCAACTATCCGGCCTTCGACAAGATCAAGGACGAGCACTTCCTGCCGGCCTATGCCGCCGGCATGCGCGAGCAGCTGCGCGAAGTCGACGGCATCGCCAACAATCCGAAGGCGCCCACCTTCGACAACACGATCGTGGCGATGGAGCGCTCGGGCCAGATGCTGGCGCGCGTGGCCGCCGTGTTCTCGAACCTGCAAACGGCCAACACCAACGACCGGCTGGACGCGATCGACCGCGAGATGTCGCCCAAGCTGGCCGCGCACAGCGATGCGATCTACCTGAACCCGAAACTGTTCAAGCGCGTCGAGACCCTGCACGCCAAGCGCGACAAGCTCGGCCTCGATGCGGAAGCCAAATTCCTGCTCGAGCGCTACTACAAGGAATTCGTGCGCGCCGGCGCCAAACTGTCCGCTGCCGACAAGGAAAAGCTGAAAGCCTATAACGGCCAGATCGCCTCCCTGCAATCCGATTTTTCCCAGCGCGTGCTGAAGGAGGCGAATGCCTCGGCGCTGGTCGTGAACACCCGTGAGGAACTGGCCGGCCTGTCGGACGCCGAGATCACCGCCGCAGCCAATGAGGCCAGGAAGCGCGGCCTGGACGGCAAGTACGTCCTCACGCTGGCCAACACCACCATCCAGCCGGCGCTGGCCAGCCTGACGAACCGCGCGGTGCGCGAGCGCCTGCAGGCGGCCTCGATGAACCGCGGTGCGCGCGGCGGCGAATTCGACACGCGCGAGCTGGTCCTGAAACTGGTGAAACTGCGCGCCGAACGCGCTACCCTGCTGGGCTACCCGAACTACGCGGCCTACTCGCAGGAGCTGGAAACGGCAAAGAATCCGGCCGCCGTAAATAAGCTGCTGGCGGAGCTGGCCAAGCCGGCGATCGGCAACGCTCGACGCGAAGCGGCCGAGATGCAGAAGATCGTCGACGCCGAATTTGCCAAAACACCTCAGGGCGGCTTTCAGATCGCCGCCCACGACTGGGCCTTCTACGCCGACAAGGTGCGCGCTGCCCAGTACAACTTCGACGAAAACCAGCTGCGCCCGTATTTTGAACTGAACAACGTGCTGGTGAACGGCGTGTTCTTTGCCGCCACCAGGGAATACGGCATCACCTTCAAGGAACGCAAGGACCTGCCGGTCTACGACCCGGACGTGCGCACCTTCGACGTATTCGATACCGACGGCAAGCCGCTGGCGATTTTCATCTTCGATCCTTACGCCCGCGGCAACAAGCAGGGCGGCGCCTGGATGAACGAGTACGTGTCGCAGTCGCACCTGCTGGGCCGCAAACCGGTCGTCGGCAACCACCAGAACATCCCGAAGCCGGCCGCCGGCGAGCCGGCCCTGCTCACCTACGACGAGGTGCGCACCATGTTCCACGAGTTCGGCCATGCGCTGCACGGCATGTTCTCGAACGTGAAGTACCCGCACTTCTCGGGCACCAACGTGCCGCGCGACTTCGTCGAGTACCCGTCACAGGTCAACGAGATGTGGGCGACCTGGCCGGAAGTGCTGGCCAACTACGCGAAGCACCATAAAACCGGCGCGCCGATGCCGAAGGAGCTGCTCGACAAGGTCGTCGCCTCCAAAAAATTCAACCAGGGCTTCATGACCAGCGAATACCTCGCGGCCTCGCTGATCGACCAGCGCTGGCACCAGCTGACCCCGGCGCAGGTCCCGACCGACGTGCTGGCCTTCGAGGCAAAGGCCTTGAAAGAGGCCGGCGTCGACTTCGCGCCGGTGCCGCCGCGCTACCGCACGACGTATTTTTCGCACTCGATGAACGGCGGCTACTCGGCCGGCTACTACGCCTACCTGTGGAGCGAGAAGCTCGACGCCGACACGGTCCAGTGGTTCGAGCAGAACGGCGGCCTGTCGCGCAAGAACGGCGACCACTTCCGCAAGACCCTGCTGTCGCGCGGCGGCACCGCCGAGGCGATGGACCTGTTCCGCAATTTCCGTGGACGCGATCCGGTCATCGAGCCGCTGCTCGAGCGCCGGGGCCTGACCGGGAAGTGATCCACAGGCCACCCGACCATTTTCCTGCATGACCACACGTCGCCGCTTTTGCGGCGGCGTGCGGGTTTTTTGTTTTTTCCATAGCAACAACATCGATAGAGACTTCATGAACCGTCCTCCCATGCTGCTGATCGCAGCCAGCGTCGCCGTCGCCAACCTTGCCTACGCCGAACCGGCGTCGCTGCTCGACGCGTCGAACCCGTTCGCCAAGCCGAGCACCCTGCAATACGGCTACCCGGCCTTCGACAAGATCAAGAACGAGCACTTCGCGCCGGCGTTCGCCGAAGGCATGCGCCAGGAAGCGGCCGAGATCGAAGCCATCGCCAACAACAAGGCGGCGCCGACGTTTGAAAACACCATCGTCGCAATGGAGCGTTCGGGCCAGCTGCTGAACCGCGTGCAGGCCGTGTTCGGCACCCTGATCGGTTCCTACACCAACGACACCCTGCAGGCGCTGGACAAGGATCTGGCGCCGAAACTGGCCGCGCATAACGACGCGATCCGCCTGAACCCGAAGCTGTACGCGCGCATCAAGGCCATCTACGACGGGCGCAACAAGCTGAACCTGGACGCCGAATCGAAATTCCTGATCGAGCGCTACCACAAGGACTTCGTGCGCGCCGGCGCCAAGCTGTCCGCCGCCGACAAGGAAAAGCTGAAGGCCTATAACAGCCAGCTCGCCGCCCTGCAAACCCAGTTCAGCCAGAACGTGCTGAAGGAAGTGAACGCCTCGGCCTTCGTCGTCGATACCCGCGAAGAACTGGCCGGCCTGCCGGAAAAAGCGATCGCCGCGGCCGCGGTCGAAGCGAAGAAGCGCGGCCTGGACGGCAAGTTCGTGATCCCGGTCGTGAACACCACCCAGCAGGCGCCATTGTCGGTGCTGAGCAACCGCGCGACCCGCGAAAAGCTGCTGAACATCTCGCTGGTGCGCGGTGCGCGCGGCGGCGAGTTCGACAATCGCGACGTCGTGCTGAAGCTGGCCAAGCTGCGCGCCGAGCGCGCCGAGCTGCTGGGCTACGACAGCCACGCCGCCTACTCGCTGGAAGACCAGACCGCGAAGAACAAGCAGGCCGTCAACAAGCTGCTGGCCGATCTGACTGTGCCGGCGGTGCGCAATGCGAAGAAGGAAGCGGCCGAGATCCAGTCCGTGATCGACGCCGAAAAAGGTGGCTTCCAGGTCGCCGCCTGGGACTGGAACTACTACAGCGACAAGGTGCGCGCGGCGAAATACGCGTTCGACGCCAACCAGCTCAAGCCGTATTTCGAACTCAACAACGTCCTGAACGGCACCTTCTACGCGGCGAACCAGCTGTGGGGCATCACCTTCAAGGAACGCAAGGACCTGCCGGTCTACGACCCGGACGTGCGCGTCTTCGACGTCTTCGAAGCGGACGGCAAGCACCTGGCCATTTTCACCTTCGACCCGTATGCGCGCCCGAACAAGCGCGGCGGCGCCTGGATGAGCTCCCTGGTCAGCCAGAGCAAGCTGCTGGGCCACAAGCCGGTCATCACCAACAACCTGAACCTGGTCAAGCCGGCGCCGGGCGAGCCGACCCTCTTGACCTGGGACGAAGTGCGCACCACCTTCCACGAATTCGGCCACGCCACCCATGGCTGGTTCTCGGACGTGAAGTACCCGCGCTTCTCGGGCACCAGCGTGCCGCGCGACTACGTCGAACTGCCCTCGCAGGTCTACGAGATGTGGATGGCCTGGCCGGAAGTGCTGGCCAACTACGCCAGGCACTACCAGACCGGCGAGCCGATGCCGAAGGAACTGCTCGATAAACTGCGTGCCTCGCAGCGCTTCAACGAGGGTTACCGCACCACCGAATACCTGGCCGCGGCCGTCGTCGACCAGAAGTGGCACCAGCTCGGCTCGAAGGCGATTCCATCGGACGTGAAAGCGTTCGAAACGCAGGCATTGAAGGAAGCCGGCCTTGACTTCGCCCCGGTCCCGCCGCGCTACAGCTCGACCTACTTCTCGCATGCGTTCTCGGGCGGCTACTCGGCCGGCTACTACAGCTACCTGTGGGCCGAGCGCCTCGACGCCGACGCCGGCGAGTGGTTCAAGGAAAACGGCGGCCTGAACCGCAAGAACGGCGACCGCTTCCGCAAGATGGTGCTCTCGAAGGGCGGCACCATGGACGCGACCGAGATGTACCGTGCCTTCCGCGGCCGCGATCCGGTCATCGAGCCGCTGCTGGAACGCCGTGGTCTGACCGCTAACTGATCAGGCTTTGCTGGTCAGTGTTCGCGCCAACACTGACCAGTTTGTTCCGCTAGCATTGATCAAACTTTCGCGTGGGCACAGGGTGCCCACCCTACGGGCGGCTTCGATGGCTGCCCGTTTTTTCATTTGAAAGAGACATCATGAACCGTTCTCACATCCTGCTGGCCGCGGTCAGCCTGGCCCTGGCCGGCATGGCCCATGCCCAGACCGCTGCACAAGGCGCGCCGGCCCAGGCAGTATCCCAGGCCGCCACGCCATTCGACGCGTCGAACCCCTTCGCCAAGCCGAGCACGCTGCCGTTCAACTATCCGCCTTTCGACAAGGTAAAGAACGAGCACTTCGCCCCGGCGTTCATCGAGGGTATGCGCCAGGAGGCTGCCGAGATCGAAGCCATCGCCAACAACAAGGCGGCGCCGACGTTTGAAAACACCATCGTCGCCATGGAGCGCTCGGGCCAGCTGCTCAACCGCGTGCAGGCCATGTTCGGCACCCTGACCGGTTCGTACACCAACGACACCCTGCAGGCACTGCAGAAGGAACTGTCGCCGAAGCTGGCTGCGCATAACGATGCCATCCGCCTGAATCCGAAACTGTACGCGCGCATCAAGGCGCTGTACGAAAAGCGCAAGTCGCTGAAGCTGGACGCCGAGTCGAATTACCTGCTCGAGCGCTACCACACCGACTTCGTGCGCGCCGGCGCCAGGCTGTCGAGCGCCGACAAGGAAAAGCTGAAAAGCTATAACAGCCAGCTCGCCGCGTTGCAGACCCAGTTCGCCCAGAACGTGCTGAAGGAAGCGAACGCCTCGGCCCTGGTCGTCGACACCCGCGCCGAGCTGGCCGGCATGTCGGACAAGCAGATCGACGCCGCCGCCCTTGAGGCCAGGAAGCGCGGCCTGGACGGCAAGTTCGCCATTCCGGTCGTGAACACGACCCAGCAGGCCGGCCTGTCGGTGCTGACCAACCGTGCCACCCGCGAAAAGCTGCTGGCGGCATCGCTGTCACGCGGTTCGCGCGGCGGTGAATTCGATAACAGGAACGTCGTACTGCAGATTGCCAAACTGCGCGCCGAGCGCGCAGCCCTGCTGGGTTACCCGAACTACGCCGCCTACAACCTGGAAGAGCAGACCGCGAAGACGACGCGCGCCGTCAACAGCCTGCTGGCCGAATTCGCCAAGCCGGCCGTGAACAACGCGAAGAAGGAAGCGGCCGAGATCCAGGCCATGATCGACGCCGAAAAAGGTGGCTTCCAGCTCGCCGCCCACGACTGGGCCTTCTACAGCGATAAGGTGCGCGCCCAGCGTTACGCCTTCGACGCCGGCCAGCTGCGCCCCTACTTCGAACTGAACAATGTCCTGATCAACGGTGTGTTCTTCGCCGCCACCAAGGAGTTCGGCATCACCTTCAAGGAACGGAAGGACTTACCTACCTACAATGAAGACGTGCGCGTGTTCGACGTGTTCGACGCCGACGGCTCGCAGCTGGCGATCTTTACCTTCGACCCGTACGCGCGCTCGAACAAGCGTGGGGGCGCCTGGGCGAATGCCCTGGTCCCGCAGAGCAAGCTGCTGGGCACGAAGCCGGTCATCGCGAACAACTTAAATGTTGCAAAACCGGCCGCGGGCGAGCCGACCCTGCTGACCTACGACGAGGTGCGCACGACGTTCCACGAATTCGGCCACGCGTTGCACAGCATGTTCTCGGAGGTGAAATACCCGCGCCTGGCGCGCGTACCGCGCGACTACGTCGAGTTCCCGTCGCAGGTGAACGAGATGTGGATGGCCTGGCCTGAAGTGCTGGCCAACTACGCCAGGCACTACCAGACCGGCGCGCCGATGCCGAAGGAGCTGCTCGATAAGGTGCAGGCCTCGCAGCAGTTCAACGAAGGCTTCCGCACCACCGAGTACCTGGCCGCTTCTCTGCTGGACCAGGCCTGGCACCAGCTGAGCCCGTCGCAGATCCCGACCGACGTGCTCGCCTTTGAGGCCGCCGCATTGAAAAAGGCCGGCATCGACTTCGCGCCGGTGCCGCCGCGCTACCGCACCACCTATTTCTCGCACACGTTCTCGGGCGGCTACTCGGCCGGTTACTACGGCTACCTGTGGGCCGAGAAGCTCGATGCCGACACCGTCAACTGGTTCAAGGAAAACGGCGGCCTGACCCGCAAGAACGGCGACCACTTCCGCAAGACCCTGCTCTCGCGCGGCGGCACGCTCGACGCGATGCAGATGTACCGCAACTTCAGCGGGCGTGATGCGCAGGTGCAGCCGCTGCTGGAGCGTCGTGGGTTGACGGGGCAGTAATCTCGTTCGTTTGACGGTGCCGTTTTATTCGGCGCCGTTGCGGATGATCGGCAGTACGGCCGCGTGGGCTCAAGAGCCCACGCGTTTTTTCGTGCCCGTAAACGCCCCCGCCACGTCCACCAATCCGGTGTATAAACTGCACTTGATCCCATTAAGAATCCCCACCAGCGATGAGTGCTCAATCCCTCCACGGTATTACTTTAGAATCCCTGTTAACCCGCCTCGTCGAGCACTACGGCTGGGAGGGGCTCGGCCGCCGGATCGACATCAACTGTTTCCAGAAAGACCCGAGCATCAAGTCGAGCCTGAAGTTTTTGCGCCGCACCCCATGGGCGCGCGAGCAGGTCGAGAAGCTGTACCTCGACACCCGCTTCACCAACTAGGAGCGAAACACATGCTGAACGAGAACGATTCGAACCTGAAGGCGCACCTGAAAACCCTGCACCGCAGCCTGTCCGAAACGGAAGAGGTTGACGAAGAGCTGCAGATGCTGCTGCGCCAGCTCGACACCGACATCAAGCACGTGCTCGAGCGTCGCGCGAACGAAGACCTGGACGCCAACACTTATGGGCTCGGTTCGCGCACCCAGGAACTGAGCGCCCGTTTCGATTCACTCCATCCGAATGTCTCCGCCGCCTTGCGGCAGCTGGGCAATATCTTATCCAGCATGGGCATCTAGCGCCTGACAACGCTCCCACGGCGGCGTTGCACCGTCTTGCCGTACCAGCGTACTGTCTTCGACGGTGCGCCGCGCTTCGGGGGCCTTGTCTCGAGGGCACCGCCCTCGAGACCCCTCAAAGCCCCTGGAAGCGTTGTCAGACGCTATCTGAACCGGTTACTCATCCACAAGTCATTGATAGATAAGCCATTTTAAGGTTGGGGAGCAGCGGTCGATACCGTTTTCCGGTAGAATGCCGGCCAATGAACTCCCCAACGAATCTTTTCGCGAGCGTCCCGAAGCGCTCCAGCCGCGCACCTGCCGCGCCCTTCCTCCCGATGACCCGCGCCGAAATGGAGGCGCTGGGCTGGGATTCGTGCGACGTGATCCTCGTCACCGGTGACGCCTACATCGACCATCCGAGCTTCGGCATGGCCCTGGTCGGCCGCCTGCTGGAAGCGCAGGGGTACCGGGTCGGCATCATCAGCCAGCCCGACTGGCACTCGGCCGAACCGTTCCGCGCGCTGGGGAAACCGAACCTGTACTGGGGCATTACCGCCGGCAACATGGACTCGATGGTCAACCGGTATACGGCCGATCGTAAAATCCGTTCCGACGACGCCTATACGCCGAACGCCGAGCCGAATAAACGTCCGGACCGGGCGGTGACCGTCTATGCCCAGCGCGTGCGCGAAGCCTACCCGGGCGTGCCGGTCGTGATCGGCTCGATCGAAGCCTCGCTGCGCCGCATCGCCCACTACGACTACTGGTCCGATAAAGTGCGCCGTTCGGTGCTGTTCGAATCGAAAGCGGATTTGCTGATCTTCGGTAACGCCGAACGGGCGCTGGTGGACGTTACGCGCCGCCTCGCCGCCGGAGAGAACATTCGCGACATCCGCGACCTGCGCGGCACCGCCTTCCTGGTGCCGAACGGCTGGCTGCCGGACGAAGAATGGTCGGTGCACAATTCCACCCGCGTGGACGTGCCGGGCCGCATCGATGCGCACCCGAACCCGTACGCGATGGCCCAGGAAGACACCAAAGCCTGCGCCACCGAGAACGCCAAGCCGGAACCGGAAATCAAGCCGGTGGTCATCATGACGCGCGAAGAGCGGCAGGCCGCCGCGCGCGAAAAGGCGAGAAAAACCGTGGTGCGCCTGCCGAGTTTCGACACCGTCAGCAGCGACCCGGTGATGTATGCGCACGCCTCGCGCGTGTTCCACCTGGAATCGAATCCGGGCAATGCGCGCGCGCTCGTGCAGTCGCACGGCGACCGCGACGTCTGGCTGAACGCGCCGCCGCTGCCGCTGGCCATGGACGAGATGGACAACGTCTACGACCTGCCGTACGCGCGCGCGCCGCACCCGAGCTACGGCAAGGCCCACATCCCGGCCTGGGAAATGATCCGCTATTCGGTGAACATCATGCGCGGCTGCTTCGGCGGCTGCACCTTCTGCTCGATCACCGAGCACGAAGGCCGCATCATCCAGAGCCGCTCGGAGCCGTCGATCCTGCGCGAGATCGAGCTGATCCGTGACACCACGA
>JBBWZO010000332.1:0-5898 GCA_039649125.1 Massilia sp.
CGGCCGGTTTCGCCGGTGGCGAACGGAGGCATGTTGTAGTGCATCATGAAGTCGTCGGTGTACTCGCCCATCAGCGCGTCGATCTTCTGGCTGTCACGGGCGGTGCCCAGGGTCGCGATGACCAGCGCCTGGGTTTCGCCGCGGGTGAACAGGGCCGAACCGTGGGTACGCGGCAGCACGCCGGTGCGGATCGAGATCGGGCGCACGGTGCGGGTGTCGCGGCCGTCGATGCGCGGCTCGCCTTCCAGGATCTGCGAACGCACGACCTTGGATTCCATTTCGAAGAGGATGTTGCCCACTTCGGCGGCGTCGGCTTCGACGCCCTGCTCGGCCAGGCCGGCCAGGACTTCGGTCGACAGCGACTTCAGCTTCTGCTGGCGCGCCGACTTTTCGCGGGTCTGGTAGGCGTCGCGGATCTTGGCTTCGGCCAGCTGGCCGACGCTGGCGATCAGCGCTTCGTTGCGTGCCGGCGGGGTCCACTCGACTTCCGGCTTGCCGCCTTCTTCGACCAGCGCGTGGATGGCGTCGATGACGACACGCATCTGGTCATGGCCGTAGACGACCGCGCCCAGCATGATTTCTTCCGACAGCTGCTGCGCTTCCGATTCGACCATCAGCACGGCGGTTTCGGTACCGGCGACGACCAGGTCCATCTGCGAGGACTTCATCTGGCTGGTGGTCGGGTTCAGGATGTACTGGCCGTTCTGGTAGCCCACGCGCGCGGCGCCGATCGGGCCGTTGAACGGGATGCCGGCGATGCACAGGGCGGCCGAGGCGCCGATCATCGACGGGATGTCCGGATCGATTTCAGGGTTGACCGACAGCACGTGGATGATGACCTGGACTTCGTTCAGGTAGCCTTCCGGGAACAGCGGACGGATCGGACGGTCGATCAGGCGCGAGGTGAGGGTTTCCTTTTCGGAAGGACGGCCTTCACGCTTGAAGAAACCGCCCGGGATTTTACCGGCAGCGTACGTTTTTTCGATGTAATCGACGGTCAGCGGGAAGAAGTCCTGGCCCGGCTTCGCGTCTTTTTTCGCGACGACGGTGGCCAGCACGACGGTGTCTTCGACCGACACCACGACGGCGCCGGATGCCTGACGGGCGATTTCACCAGTTTCCAGGGTGACGGTGTGTTGGCCGTACTGGAAGGTCTTCGTAACTTTGTTAAACATTGGTAATCCCTTTCTATTTGCCGACAGATTTTCAGGAGCTGTCGTTCACCTCTCACCACTAAGAGCGTCTAACAAAAGCCTCACGGCGGCGTTGCAGCGTCTTGCCGCACCAGCGCACTGCCTTCGACGCTGCGCCGTGTCCCGAGGGCCCCACCCTCAGGACCCCTGAGGCTTTTGTTTGACGCTCTTGAAACCGCTTGCTGCAAAAACAACAAACTGCAAAAACAACAAACTGCAAAAACAAAAAATGCCCGCGACAGCAAAACTGACGCAGGCATTTCCTTGACTAAACCGTCTGGCGCAAAAATTACTTACGCAGGCCGAGTTTGGCGATCAGGTCGCGGTAACGATTTGCATCCTTACGCTTCAGGTAAGCCAGCAGGCTCTTGCGACGGTTGACCATCATGATCAGGCCGCGGCGCGAGTGGTGGTCCTTCTGGTGTGCCTTGAAGTGGCCGTTCAGTTCGTTGATGCGTGCGGTCAGCAGTGCGACCTGGACTTCCGGCGAGCCGGTGTCGTTCTGGCCACGTGCGTTGTCGGCGATGATCGCCGACTTGTTGATGTTTTCTACGGTCATGATGTTACCTTTCACATGCGGTGCAAGAGTCGCAACCCAGCGCACCGTGATCTGTTTAATAAAACCTGCCCTTGCGGACAGACCCGCCAGTATATGCGAAAACAGTTGGTGTCACCAGCATTTGCTGCGGCCGTCCTAAGGCATCATGGAGTTTTATCCGCCTTTCGTGAGGACTTCCATGCACAATCTGATCAGAATGACAACGATCTGCGCGGCGCCCTTGCTTGCCCTCGCCCTCGCCGGCTGCGCGGGGCCGCTGTTCCGGCAGGCGCCCAACGTGGGCGAGCCTGTCGCGGCCGTGACGGAAAAGCTGGGCCAGCCGACGAGCGTCTATCCGGCCCCGGACGGACAGATTTTCGAGTACGCGACCGGGCCGATGGGCCAGTTCACGTACATGGCGCGCATCGGGCCGGATGGCCGGCTGGTGTCGTACGAGCAGGTGCTGACCGGCGAAAAATTCGCCACGATCAAGGTCGACCAGGCGACCAAGGCCGACGTGCTGCGCACCATCGGCCGCCCGGCCGAGCGTTCGCGCATCGGCATGCGCAACTACGAGGTGTGGTCCTACCGCTACAAGGAAGCGGGCGTGTGGAATTCGATGATGCACGTGCACTTCGACCAGAGTGGCGTGGTGCGGCAGATGCTCAACGGGCCGGATCCGATGTTCGAGGTGAGGGACCGGTTTCCGTTCTGATGGGTTCTGTAGGGTGGTACTCCATGCCCACGCGTTCCGTACGTTTTCGTAGCCAGTTGCAGTGAGGTGTCGCCCGCACAATATCTTTGGCTGGCAGATGTGCATGACGTGGGCTTCGCTTGGCGTTCCCGAGCGAAGTTCCAGGGCCGTGTGTGCAAGGAGGTGTTCATACCGCGTGGGCACGGGGTGCCCACCCTACGGATGAGCCGCGTTCGCGACAGCGCAAGCGCAGACATGCATATCCGATTGTTAGCACAAAAATAATTGCCAGCAATATACTGCTGGCTCATGACAGCCGCCCAACCGCCCCTGCAGCAGCCGCGCTTCCTCGCCGGCATTGGCGTCTCGCTTGCCGTGCACCTGCTGCTGGTCGGCCTGTGGCAGCTGTCGCGACCTGCGGCCGCCCCGGACGATGGCGTGCCGCTGCGCACGCCGTTCCTGCGTCTGTTGCCGGCCCCGGCACCTGAGCAGAGCGGCGCGACAACTCCCCTGCCCTCGCGGCGGGCGCCGGTTGAGACTCCAAGCCGGCGGCAGGCAGGGCGACCAGCGCAGCAAGCCGTCTCCCCCGTCGACTCACCGGAGGCCGTCGCAGCACGGGCCGAGCCGGCCGCCACGACGGACACTCCGGCCGCCCCGCCATCCGGCGCCAGCCTGCTGGAACGCGCCCGGCTCGCCGCCGGCGGCATCGACCGCACGCCGCGCGTCGAGAATCCGCGGCGCGGCATCCATGCGCCCGTCGATACGCCAATGAAGAAACTCGAGCGCGGCATCGCCCGTGCCGCCGAGCTGGCGCCGAAGGTCGAGGCAATCGTCGACCCCGGCGGCTATGGCCGCAGGCGTTACCGCGTCGTCGGCGCCGCCGGCACCTATTGCATCACCTACGAATCGAACCACGCGCCTGACGGCATCGACAGCATGCAGCGCGGCATCCAGCCGAAGAAGACGACCTGCGACGAGGACGAGCAGCCGCCGACCTTCCAGAAATAAGAATAAAAATGGGGACCGGCGCGCCAGCGCCGGCCCCCATTTTTTTATTCAAGTAATCTCGTTGACTGCCCTTACAGCTGCGGATGCGCCCGCTCCACCTTCGAGTGCAGCTTGTTCAGCCCCGACAAATACGCCTTGGCCGAGGCCACGACGATGTCCGGGTCAGCACCGACGCCGTTGACGATTCGTCCCTGGCGCGACAGGCGCATCGTCACCTCGCCCTGCGACTCGGTGCCGCCGCTGATCGCGTTGATCGAGAACAGGATCAGCTCGGCGCCCGTTTTCGCCTCGCTTTCGATGGCGTTCACGGTGGCGTCGACCGGGCCGTCGCCGGTGCCTTCGCAGGCGTGCTCGGCGCCGTCCATCGAGAACACGACGCGCGCATGCGGCAGTTCGCCCGTTTCCGAGCGCTGCGCCAGCGACACGAAGCGGAAGTATTCGCCCTCCTGTGCATGGTCGGCAGCCGAGACCAGCGCCATGATGTCCTCGTCGAAAATCTCGCTCTTGCGGTCGGCCAACTCCTTGAACCGGGCAAAGGCGTCGTTGAGCTCGGCTTCCGATTCGAGTTCGATGCCCAGTTCCTGCAGGCGCGCCTTGAAGGCGTTACGGCCCGACAGCTTGCCGAGCACGATCTTGTTGGCATGCCAGCCGACGTCTTCGGCGCGCATGATCTCGTAGGTCTCGCGCGCCTTCAGGATGCCGTCCTGGTGGATGCCGGAGGCGTGCGCAAACGCGTTCGCGCCCACCACCGCCTTGTTCGGCTGCACCGCGAAGCCCGTGATCTGCGACACCATCTTCGAGGCCGGCACGATCTGCGTGGTGTCGATCCCCAGCGTCAGCTTGTAGTAGTCGGCGCGGGTGCGCAGCGCCATCACGACTTCTTCCAGCGCCGTGTTGCCGGCACGCTCACCCAGACCGTTGATCGTGCACTCGATCTGGCGCGCCCCGCCGATGGCGACGCCGGCCAGCGAATTGGCCACCGCCAGCCCCAGGTCGTTATGGCAGTGCACCGACCAGACCGCCTTGTCGGAATTCGGCACGCGCTCGCGCAGGCGGCGGATGGTCTCGCCGAACACTTCGGGCGTGGCGTAGCCGACCGTGTCGGGAAAATTGATGGTGGTGGCGCCCTCGGCGATCACGGCTTCCAGCACGCGGCACAGGAAATCCTCTTCCGAGCGGCTTCCGTCCTCGGGCGAAAACTCGATGTCGTCGGTGTGGTTCCTGGCGTAGCGGATGGCCAGTTTCGCCTGCTCCAGCACCTGCTCCGGTTCCATGCGCAGCTTCATCTGCATGTGCAGCGGCGAGGTGGCGATGAAGGTGTGGATGCGCTTGCGCGCGGCGCCCTGCAGCGCTTCGGCGGCACGGGCAATGTCGCGGTCGTTGGCGCGCGAGAGCGAGCAGATGGTGGAATCGCGCACCACCTGCGAGATGGCGCGGATCGCCTCGAAGTCGCCGGGCGAGGCGGCGGCGAAGCCGGCCTCGATGACGTCCACCCGTAGCCGCTCCAGCTGGCGCGCGATGCGCACCTTTTCGTCCTTGGTCATCGAGGCGCCCGGCGATTGCTCGCCGTCGCGCAGGGTGGTATCGAAAATGATGAGGCGGTTAGGGTCGTACATGGCAACTCCAGTTGGGGAGCCGCGACAAACCTACTGCGCGTCGGATTGCCGGCCTCCGATGCTCGCTGTACGCGCGTACAGCAAGCTCACCGCCTTGGCGGCTCGGCCAGCACTCCTTCCGCTCGCTACGGTTTTTCGCGGCCCCATTCGTTTTTAATGAATTGCGCCGCGGTCGACTCTGACTCTACTAGCGGCGCTCGGTCGTTTCGACTGGATCGTCGTCGGTCGGAATGATCGAGACCCGCTTGCCCTTGGCGCGCTGGATCGCAAACACCGCATACCCCGACAATCCGTACACTACAAAAATCGGCCACAACACTTTCGGTGGATCGATCGCCAGCAGCGCGAAACCGAGGGCGATCAGGAACACCACGATGAACGGGACCGATTTGCGGAAATTCACGTCCTTGAAGCTATAAAACGGCACGTTCGACACCATCGTCAGGCCGGCGAACACCGCCAGGCCCCAGCTCACCCAGTCGACCTGGCGCGCGCTGACGTTGATGTCCGGGTCGGTCATCATCATGATGAAGCCGACCACCAGGGCCGCCGCCGCCGGGCTGGGCAGGCCCTGGAAGAAGCGCTTGTCCACCACCTCGATGTTGGTGTTGAAGCGCGCCAGGCGCAGCGCCGCACCGGCGCAGTAGATGAAGGCGGCGATCCAGCCCAGCTTGCCCAGGCCTTTCAGCGACCATTCGTACAGCACCAGCGCCGGCGCCGCCCCGAAGGACACCATGTCCGACAGGCTGTCGTACTGCGCGCCGAACTCCGACTGCGTATTCGTCAGGCGCGCAATGCGCCCGTCCAGTCCATCGAGCACCATCGCGATGAACACGGCCCAGCAGGCGT